>NZ_KB897981.1:0-146883 GCF_000377325.1 Thioalkalivibrio sp. ALgr3
AGTCGACCGTCGCGTGTTCCCCGGTTTCTGGCCGGGGTGGAATTGAAGCAGCATGACCGACGCCAAGGCCGCCGGTCTCGCCGGCGTGTTCCCCGGCTTCTGGCCGGGGTGGAATTGAGGCTCTCCACAGCTGCCCGGTTATTGGATCCAAGAGCTGGTGTCCGCACCCACGGGGCTTGGCAACTTCGCCGCGAACGCACGTCGGCCAAATTGGAGCGAATAGGGTTACTTCTGCCTACCCATCAACTCTCTACGGCGCTTGGGTACTGTCGGAACGAAGCGAAAATACCCGGCGCCCCCCAAACGCGAAAAGGCGGGGACCTGCCCCGCCTCTTCCTACAGCCCTTCAAGTACTCCCCAGCCAGCCGGCCGGGCGTTCGGGATCTCTCGGGGGCATCCATACCGGGCGCCCGCCGCAGAACCGATGCCAGTACCCCTTACGACCCGCCCGAAGTGCCCGCTGCGCAACATCCGCCTGAGCGCTGCACTGGTCGAGCCCCTGAACCAGGGCCGCCATCGGCGCACCATAGGTCTCGCCGCTGCGGTAGGCGGCGATGGTGAGCCAGAGCGCGTCATGCGCATCCCGGTCCCGCTTCCGCAGCGCGGCCATGGGTTCCTGCAGGTGATATTCGATCAGCCGCTCGTGGCGCTTTTCCGGAATACGGTGCGCATCCGGGACGGCGCACTTCCCCACATCGTGAAAGAGCGCCAGCAGGATGCCGGCTTCCCGGATGCAGGTCGCCACGCTCATCCGCTCGGTGGCCACGGAGACCGCTTCGGCCACTTCCAGGCTGTGATTCAGCAGACCGCCCCGCTCCGCATGATGACAGCGGCCCGAGGCGGTGCCGGTCACGAAGCTGATGGCGAAATCAGGGTCAGAAAAGACGTCCCGAACGAACGCTCGATAGCCTTCGGTCTCCAGGCCTTCAACTAGATCAATCAGGCGGCCCAAGTCCTCCGGATTCGGCGCCCGGTGCGCCGGAAGAAGATCCAGCGCATCCCGTTCGCACGGTGGTTGACCGTAATCCGGGTGCGCGACCAGCACCCGTTGCCCTTTGGGCGTGTCCGCCGTGTGCAGCGAGAGATCCCGGAGCTGGCCGTCCACCAGACCGTGGCCGGCCCAGTCACCGCACCGGGCAAACGCCCCGACCCATCCGGAAGAGTCATACAGGCGCAGCCTCAGGTACGGCTCACCGCTCGGTGCCGTCCCTTTTTCGAAGATCTCCACTCGTGCCGACAGGTCCACCGGTTCGTGGCAGGCGATGTCGTCGAGCTCCACGAACATCTTGAGGTCTTCCACGGTTTCAGCCTTCATGTTCCACCTCCGTGCTGCTGTCGACCGTCCCGCCCTGCAGGCGCATGCGCAGGAGCTGGTCGATGGCGGACCCGTCCTGGCGCGTCAGGTTGGGCACGTAGCGCGAATACACCGTGAACAGCATCTTGGTGTTGGAATGCCCCATCTGCCGGGCAATCCATTCCGGGCTCTCGCCGGCCGCCAGCCACAGGGTCGCGGCCGTGTGCCGCGTCTGATAGGGATTCCGGCGCTTGAGTCCGGCCTTCTTCAGCGTCGGGTACCAGACCCGGTTGTTCACGTTGCGGTAGGCGATCGGGTACCCGTACCGGGTGGAAAACACGTAGCGGCTGCGGTGGGTCTGCGGGCGCTGACGCATGGCCTCGCGTTCCTCCATCAGCGCGCGGTACACCACTTCGGACATCTGGATCGTCCGCGTCGACCCGTCGGTCTTGGTCGTGGTCTCCTCGCCCTGCACCCGGGCCGACTGCACCAGGATCTCCCGACGATCGAAGTCGACGCAGTCCCACTTCAGCCCGTCGATCTCCGAGGTCCGCATACCGGTGAAGAAGCGGACCAGGAAATACCCGCGCCACTCCGGCGGCGCGGCGTCCAGGAACCGCTGCACCTCCTCCAGAGAGAACGGATCCACCTGCGAACGCCCGATTCGCATGGGCTTGATGCCCTGAAACGGCGTGTTAAAGTCAAAGCGGTCGGCGGCTTCCTCCAGAATCTGCTTCGTTACGTTCAGAATCTGGTTGATCCGAGACGCGGACAGCGCCTTCCCGGTATCGCGGTTCACTTTGGCGAGTTCTGCGCGATACTGGAGAATTTCGGATTTCTGGATGTCGCCGACCTTTCGGTCCCCGAACTGCGGGACCACGTGCTTCGACAGGATGTCGGTTACCTTCGTCTGGTACGAGGGCTTCCACAGCGGAGCGTTTTCCGCGAACCAGGTGTCACTGAACTCCCGCATCGTGGGCTGATCCGCGGACGCCTCGGGACCGCTATCCTGCGGCACAACCGCATCCGGCTGCGCGAAGCGCTGCGCATTGCGGCTGTTCGGGAAGGTCTTGGCGTAATCGAAGACCCCTACCCGGATTTCAGCCTCCACCCGCTCCAGCAGTTTCGCGACCCGCTTTCGGTTCGCAACCGTGTCGGTCATGGCCGTGTACTCCCGGCAGCGAACCCCCTGGTACACGAAGTCCAGAAACAGGCGGCCCGTTTCCTTCCTTACTCGAACACTACCCATTGGTCTTACCTCCGTTGGCCATCGGGATCGCGGCCACCGCATCGGTGAACATGTCCTCTTCGATCGTTTCCCAGATGTAGAGCACCTTGCGGCGCCCGAACGGCCGGACGTAGTGCCGTCCTTCCGAGAGGCACTCATGCCGCAGGACGTTGTTGACGTAGCGAGGATTGAGGTGAAGCTTCTCGGCAAGCTCTGCCGAACTCAGATAAGTCATCATTCATCTCCTTTTGTCGATGTATAGCCGCTATACGGCCATGTCTTAAGTGTATAGCGGCTATACGATGAAGTCAAGTAAATAGGCGCTATTCGCTATACGGCTATACGGACGCGCGGGTATACTGCCCGGAATCGAAGCCGACGACGGATCTCTCCATGAAACCCTCCAAGACCCATCAGAAGCAGGTGAACATCCGGCTGGACGACGAGACGCTCGACCGCCTGGATGAATGCCGCTCCGATCTCAGGGATCAGTTCCCGAATATCCCGACACGCTCGGATGTCGTTCGGATGGCGATCGAGGAATTTCTGGAGCGCCGTGCCAGAGATGGCCACCCGCCCTCGGAGTCATCGAACGACCGTTAAGGCCCAACTCGGTGGTACTCACTTCTGCGCTTCCACCTCGGCACCGAATCGGCCCAGCCCCGTTCGATCTAGGCACATGTAAGGCCCACACAAGGCCCAGGCAGCAGAACCAGCGATGACCCATCCGGAACCGGGCAGTCCATGATCAACGCGACATGTGCCACAATAGCCAGAATGCCGCTCGAAATAGCTCAACTAATCCGATACTTACAGCATCCTTTGACACACCCGAAAGACGCTGTAGAATACGCGTCTCGGACACGACAGGCGCGTAGCTCAGTTGGTTAGAGCACCACCTTGACATGGTGGGGGTCGGTGGTTCGAGTCCACTCGCGCCTACCAGATTTGTGAAAGGCGAGCCCGACCTGGTCCGGCTCGCCTTTTTTTCGCCCGGAACCCGTACATCGGGTCGGGCTGCCGGAGATCGGGGCGGTCAGACATGGAGTCCAGGCTCAGGGCGTTGGTAACGGGGCTTGCGGTGCTGTTGCTGGCCTCCGGCTGTGCGTCGCTGGAACCACGCGATGACCGCCCCGCGAATCCGCCCGCCGCACCGGCCGACGAAGGCCCCCTCGCCGAATGGATCACGCCCCGGGTGGACGCATCCCCGGGGGAATCCGGATTCCGTCTGCTGGATGATGGTGTCGAGGCCTTCCAGTGGCGGGCCTTCAGCGCGCGCAAGGCCGAGGATCGGCTGAGCATTCAGTACTACATCTGGCGCAACGATGCCGCCGGCCGGGCCCTTCTCGGCGAGCTGCTGCGCGCGGCCGACCGCGGGGTCAACGTCTCGGTACTGCTGGACGACATCGATGCCCGCGGCCGCGACGACATCCTCGCCGCCGTCGATCAGCACCCCAACATCGACATCCGCCTGTTCAATCCCTTCCGCACCCGTCACGGGATGCTCGGCAAGGGACTGGAGTTCCTGACCCGGGGCGTTCAGCTCAACCGGCGCATGCACAACAAGGCCTGGGTGGTCGACGGCCACCTGGCGATCATCGGCGGGCGCAACATCGGCGACGAGTACTTCGAGGCCAGCCCGGAATACAACTTCGCGGATCTGGACGTGGCGATCGTCGGGCCGATGGCCGCCGAGGTGGAGGCCTCGTTCCACGATTTCTGGAACAGCCAGGGTGCGATCGGCATCCAGCGCGTGGTCTCGCGCCTCCCGGATCCGCCCCGGCTACAGGAGCATCGCGAGGCCCTGCAGGCATGGCTGTCGACACAGAACGACCACCCGCTGCTGCAGAAGGCCCCGGCCGGGCGCCTGCCCCCCGGACATATCGACGATGACGAGGCCTATGTCTGGACCGCGGCGGCGGACTTCGTGGTGGACCCGCCCGCCAAGGCGCTGGATACCGCGGGTTTCGATCCCGAGCGGGATGGCGGGGTCACCCCGGCGCTGCGGGCCCGCTTTTCCGGGGTACGCAACGAGCTGCGCATCATCACGCCCTATTTCGTCCCACAGCGGCGGGGCACCCGGGAACTGATCGAGATGGCGGAGCGTGGGGTTCGTATCAGCGTGCTGACCAACTCGCTGGCCTCCAATGATGTGGTGTTCACCCACAGCGGATATTCACGCCGCCGACCGACCCTGCTGCAGGGCGGCGTGGAGCTGCACGAGCTGCGTCCCACCGCCCTGCCCAACGGCGAGGAACGGGCAAGGCGCTGGGGCCTGGGCTCGTCGCAGACCAGCCTGCACACCAAGGCGTTCGTGATGGACGGCCACGAGGCGTTCGTCGGCTCCTACAACCTCGATCCGCGTTCGGCCTACAGCAATACCGAATCCGGGGTGTTCCTGCGCGAACCGGCGCTGGTCGGCCAGGTCGTGGACCTGCACGAGCGGATTATCCAGCCCGAGTTCGCCTACCGGGTCGAGCTGGACGCCGAGGACAACCTGATCTGGAGCGACGACCAGGGCCGCACGTGGCGGCGCGATCCCAAGGCCGGCCACATGCGTCAGATCCTTTCGGATCTCACCATCCTGTTCCCGGTGGAGAGCCTGCTGTAATCCCCGCGGGCAAGCCCGCTCAGGACGGACGCCGGCCGACGACCTGCACCACCGCGCCGCGACCGGTGTGATAAACCCCTTCGATCACCTCGCGCTCCAGCTCGTGGGCGTAGTCGAACTCGAGGCCATCGAGTTCCTCGCTGAGCGCGTTCAGGTCCATCATCAATTCTTCCACCGGCGGGCCACCGGTGCCGTGCGCCAGCTGTGCCGGCGTGTACGCCTCGAGGATGAAAGTCCCGCCGGGGCGCAGCCCCTGCACGACATCGGCATGCACACGGCGACGGATCTCCGGTGGCACGTGACAGTAGATCGACACGATCACATCCCAGCTTTCGGGATCAATGCGGTAGTCCGCCAGATCGGCGACCTCGGTCCGGATACTCACCCCGCGCTCGGCCGCCAGCCGTTCGGCCTTGCGCAGGCCCACCAGGGAGCTGTCGACCGCGGTCACGTCGAAGCCCTGTTCGGCCAGATACACCGCGTTGCGCCCCTCGCCCTCGCCCAGGCACAGCGCATCTCCGGGCGGCAGGGTGGCCACGGCCTCGCGCAGGAAGTCGTTCGGCTCGGTGCCGTAGGCGAATTCCTCCGTTGAATAACGATCATCCCACATCATCAACTCCTTGCATGTTCCGGGCTCCATTGCCGGGCGCGCGGGTTTGCCCTACTCTTTGCGCGCCCGGCAGTCACCCGATTGCTTCTTCATACGTTCGTTTTCACGACCAGGCCACCATGACCGAGACCGTAACCCTGCGCGGCCGCCTGACGGCCCTGATCGAAGCCAATTACACCCAGCGCTTCATCATCGGACTGATCCTGCTGAACGCCCTGACCCTGGGGCTCGAAACCTCGCATGCGGTGATGCAGGCGATCGGCCCCGTGATCAACAGCGCCGACGTGATCATCCTGTCGATCTTCACCGTCGAGGTCCTGACCAAGATGTTCGTCTACCGCCTGCGGTTCTGGCGCAACCCCTGGAACGTGTTCGATTTCTTCGTCGTTGGCATCGCGCTGATCCCGGCTACCGGCCCGTTCTCGGTGCTGCGCGTGCTGCGTCTGCTGCGTCTGGTCTCGCTGGTGCCCAAGCTGCGCTTCATCGTCGAGGCGCTGCTGCGCGCGATCCCGGGGATCATCTCCATCATCGGGCTGTTGCTGCTGATCTTCTACGTGTTCGCGATCATCGCCACCGGGCTGTTCCGCGAAACGCATCCCGAGATGTTCGGCAGTCTCGGCGCGACCATGTACAGCCTGTTCCAGGTCATGACCCTGGAGGGCTGGTCGGAAGACGTGGCCCGGCCCGTCATGGAGGAGCACCCCTGGGCCTGGGCGTTCTTCGTGCCGTTCATACTGATCGCCACGTTCACCGTGCTCAACCTGTTCATCGCCATCATCGTGGATGCGATGCAGCGCATGCACGACCGCGCGGTGGAAATCGAAAAGCAGGCCATCCACGATAGCGTTCACGAGGAAAACAAGGCCCTGCACAACGAACTGCAGGCCCTGCACGAGGAGACCGGCGCGCTGCAGGAACGCCTGTCCCGGATGCAGAACCTGCTGGAACAGCGAGCGCGCGACGGACGCTAGCCGGCCTCCCCGGTCCCGGTCTCCGACAGCGGCACGCATTCGGGCCGGATGCGGGCCGCGAACGCCTCCGATATACGGTGCAGATCCACCACATCCACCGGAAACGGCAGGTCCGACTCGGCGAGGTCGGCCTCCAGTTCCCCGAGGATCGCGAAATCCAGGGCCTCGCCGGCATCCACCAGCAGGTCCAGATCCGAAGCGGGCACGCTGTGCCCGGTAGCGCGCGAGCCGAACAGCCACACCCGTGTCCCCGCGGGCAGATGCCGGTGCACGAGACGCTCCACCACCTCCCGCTGAGCCGGCGCAAGATCAACCATCCGGATGCTCCAGCTTCTCGATCAGGGCCTGCACGGCGGGCAGAAACCTTCGCGCAACCTCGTACACCTCTTCCGCCACGGCCTCGTTATAGGTGTGGGAGGTCATGTTGCGCGCCTTGTGAAAGGCAAACCACGGCGCGGCATCCTCGATCAACTGCCGCGTTGCCGCCAGACGAAACAGCTCCCGACGACTGAGCGGCATCACCGCCTCGCGCCCTTCATCCTCGACCAGCCGCCGCTGCAGCAGCTTCCACGCCAGGTCGAAGCTGTATTCGAAGCGCTGGATGGTCGCATCGCGCATGAACTCGTCCTTCGGCTGCGCCAGCGCCCGCTCCAGCAAGGCGGCCGCGTCGCGCAGCGGGGTCACCAGCAGACCGTCACTCATGCACTGCCCCTTCCGTGGCTTCCGGCTCGGCCAGCAGATCCTCGCCCGCCAGCAGCCGGGCCAGTTCCTCCGGGCCCAGCACCGGGACGCCCAGCGATTCGGCCTTTGCGACCTTGGAACCGGGGTCGGCCCCCGCGATGACCGCGCTGGTCTTCTTCGACACCGAGCCGGTGATCCTGGCGCCCAGCGCCTCCAGGCGCGCGCGCGCCTCGTCGCGGCTCATCTCCTCCAGGGTCCCGGTGAGTACGAACGTGCGGCCCGCCAGCGGGGCCTGCGCGGCCTCGTCCCCGGCGTCGCCGGGCGGGGCCGCCGCCGGCTCCGGTTCCGGCCAGTGCACGCCGGCCGCACGCAGGGCTTCAACCACCTCGCGGTTATGCGGCTCGGCGAAGAAATGCACGATGTGTTCGGCCACCACCGGCCCCACGTCCGGGATCGACTGCAGGGTCTCGGCATCCGCCACCATCAGCGCATCCAGGTCGCGGAAATGGCCGGCCAGGGCCTGCGCGGTGACTTCGCCGACTTCGCGGATACCGAGGGCAAAGATGAAGCGCGCCAGCGTGGTCTCGCGCGCGGTCTCCAGCGCGCGCACCAG
This sequence comes from Thioalkalivibrio sp. ALgr3, assembly GCF_000377325.1. Taxonomy (NCBI): domain Bacteria; kingdom Pseudomonadati; phylum Pseudomonadota; class Gammaproteobacteria; order Chromatiales; family Ectothiorhodospiraceae; genus Thioalkalivibrio; species Thioalkalivibrio sp. ALgr3. The sequence goes on from NZ_KB897981.1 coordinate 8,009, forward strand.
GTTGTCGGCCAGTTTCGGCCCCACCCGTTCCAGCTGCTGCAGGGTCTCCGTGTCCAGCGCGAACAGCTCCGCCGGGGTGCGTACCCGGCCGTTGTCGACCAGCTGCTCGATCAGCTTCTCGCCGAAGCCCTCGATGTCCATCGCGCGGCGCGACACAAAGTGCTTGAGCGCCTCGCGCCGCTGCGCCGGGCAGACCAGCCCGCCGGTGCAGCGCGCCACCACTTCGCCTTCCGGGCGCTCCACGTGCGAGCCGCACTCGGGGCAGGCGGCCGGAAGCTCGATCGGGCGGGTTTCCGCCGGCCGCTCACCACCGGCGCGACCGACCACCTCGGGGATCACGTCGCCGGCGCGGCGCACGATCACGCGGTCGCCAATGCGGATATCCTTGCGCTCCACCTCGTCCATGTTGTGCAGCCCGGCGTTGGACACCATCACGCCGCCCACCAGCACCGGCTCCAGCCGCGCCACCGGGGTCAGGGCACCGGTCCGCCCGACGTTGAACGCCACGTCACGCAGCGTGGTGGTCCGCTCCTCGGCCGGGAACTTGTGCGCGATCGCCCAGCGCGGGGCCCGCGACACGAACCCCAGCACCTGCTGGTCGGCCAGATCGTCCACCTTGTACACGATGCCGTCGATCTCGTAATCCAGATCGCGCCGGCGCGCGGCCAGATCCTCGTAATAGCCCAGGCAGCCCGCCACCCCGGTCACCACGCGGCGCTCCGGACACACCGGCAGGCCGAGATCGCGCAGGGCGTCCAGCACCGCCGACTGCCGCCCCGGCAGCGCCCCGCCCTCGACATGCCCCACGGAATAGGCAAAGAAACTCAGCGGCCGCCGGGCCGTCACCTTCGGGTCCAGCTGGCGCAGGCTGCCGGCGGCGGCGTTGCGCGGGTTCATGAAACCGCGCTGCCCTTCGGCCTCCAGGCCCTCGTTGAGGCGCAGGAAATCGGCCCGGCGCATGAACACCTCGCCGCGCACCTCCAGCACGGCCGGGATCGTGCCCCCCACGCCCTGCGCCCCGGCCGGATCCAGGCGCAGCGGCACCGGGCGCACGGTGCGCATGTTGGCGGTCACGTCCTCGCCGGTCTCGCCGTCGCCGCGGGTGGCGGCGCGCACCAGCACTCCGTCCTCGAACAGCAGCGAAATCGCCAGCCCGTCCAGCTTGGGCTCGGCCATGTAGGTGACGGCCTGTTCGGCACGTGCCGGATCACCGGTGTCGCGCGCCAGGCGCTCGCGTACCCGCCGGTCGAAGTCGTGGATCTCGTCCGCCTCGAAACCGTTGGCCAGCGACAGCATCGGCAGGCGGTGACGCACCGTCGCGAAGCCCTCGGCCGGCTGCGCGCCCACGCGCTGGGTCGGCGAGTCCGGGGTGATCCATTCGGGATGCGCGGCCTCCAGCGCCTCGAGCTCGCGCAGGAGCTCGTCGTATTCGGTATCCGAGATCTCGGGATCGTCGTGGACGTAGTAGCGCCGGTTGTGGTGTTCGATCTGTCGGCGCAGCGCCTCCAGGCGCTCGCGGTCGGCGCTCATTGCGTCCTCCCGCGACGGAGGATGTCGGGCCGGTTGCGCAGCAGCCACTGGTTCAGGTCCTCGCGCATGTGCGCCAGGGTCTGGTTCGTCGCCGTCGACTGCTGCGCGTCCAGGATGGTGCCCCCGAGGTCGCGTGCCAGCGCGTGCGCGTTCTCCAGCAGTGCCTCGAACGCACGCTGCGGATGGGCACTGTAGTGCACCTGGGTGAACAGGGTGACGCCGGGGGTCATCATGTCCGCCAGGTCCTCGTCACGCAGGGTGCCCGGCGCCACCATGTTGGCCACCGAAAACAGCGGCTGCCGTTTGTCGCTGGCGGGTTCATGGTAGTGGTAGATGTCCATCGCCCCGGGCTTGAGACCGGCGCGATCCAGCGCGGCGCCCAGCGCCACGCCGGTGAAGGGCTTGTTCCGGGGCGCGACCACGTGCAGCAGCAGGATCTTCTCCTGCAGCGAGGCGGACGCGGCGCGCGGGTTTTCGCCCGCCTTCCACGGATCGGACACGTATTCGCCCAGCGATTCCGGATCCGGCCGGTCCGGCTCCTCGATCAGATCCGGATCCACCTCGTGGTCCGGGTCCAAGCGTTCGCCGACCGGGCCACGCGACTTGCGTCCGCCTCCCGGCATGCGTGCGCGCACGGCGTCCAGGCCCTGGCGACCGACGGCAATCAGGCGTTCGCCGGGCGACGGCTTCGGGCTCCGGCGACGCTGGCGACCCGGAGCCGCCCGGCGCCCGGACTCGGGGTCGGGCTCGGGTTCGGGTTCGGGCGCCGCCCGCAGGTCACCGCCGTAATCGGTTTCGAACCCGCGCGGGCCGGACGCACCATGGTCGGCGGCCCCGGCGCCGGGCTCTTCGTCCTCCAGCACGCCGTAGATGTCGTTGACCGGTTCCTGCGCGGAGGTCGACCCGCGCGGCGCGGCCTCGAACGGATCATCCGGATCGGGCTCCGCATCCGGGCCCGGCGAGGTCACGCCGAGATGCGGCTCGCGCCGTCCGCCGGTCACGCGGGGACTCTCGTCCAGCGGATCGGGCGCGCCGGCACGGATATGCACCGCATCATCGGCCCAGTCGCCGGCGTCATCGGCCTCGTCACGCTCGCGCGCACGCGTGCGCATGCGGTGCGTGATCCAGATCCCCGCGATCAGGACGATTCCCAGCAGCAGCAGACTCAACCGCATCCAGTCCACGAAAATTCCTCGCTCGTTGCGCCCGGCGCCGTCAGGCCCCGGCCATTTCCACGGCCTCGTCGACGTCCACACTGACCAGACGCGACACGCCCGGTTCGTGCATGGTAACGCCGATCAGCTGTTCCGCCATGGACATGGTCGACTTGTTGTGGGTGATAAAGATGAACTGGATCCGCTCCGACATCTCCCGCAGGAGCTCGCCGAAACGCCCCACGTTGGCCTCGTCCAGCGGCGCATCCACCTCGTCCAGCATGCAGAAGGGTGCCGGATTCAGCTCGAAGATGGCGAATACCAGCGCCGAAGCCGTGAGCGCCTTCTCACCCCCGGACATCAGATGGATGGTGGACAGGCGCTTGCCCGGCGGACGCGCCATGATCGCCACGCCGGTATCCAGCAGGTCGTCGCCGGTCATCTCCAGGCGCGCCTCGCCGCCGCCGAACAGACGCTGGAACTTCTCCCCCAGCCCGGCGTTGACCTTGTCGAAGGTCTCGCGGAACAGCGTGCGGGTCTCGCGGTCGATGCGCTGCATCGCCGCCTCCAGGGTCTCCAGCGCCTCGATCAGATCGGCGTGCTGTTCCTCCAGATAGCGCTGACGTTCTTCCAGCTCGCGGGCCTCGTCGATCGCCGCCAGGTTGATCGGCCCGAGCTTCTCGATCGCCCGGTCCAGCTCGGCGATCGCCCGGTCCCAGGCCTCCACGCCGGCGTCTTCCGGCAGCTCGGCCGCCAGCTCGCGCGCGTCGAATCCGGATTCCTGCAGCTGTTCGCGCAGCTGTTCCAGCTGCGTGGCCCGTGAACGCTGGTCCAGCCGGTATTCCTCGCAGGTGGAACGCTGCTGCTCCACCCGCTGCTCCAGCTCCGTCAGCTCGCCGGCCACCTCGCGCAGGGCATGATCGCACTCGTCCAGCTGGCCGCGCGCGGCGGTCAGCGCGCTCTCGGCGGCCTGACGCGCCTCGGCCGCCGCCTGCAGGTCCTTCTTCCACTGTTCCAGCGGGGCACGGCGGCCCTCCAGACCCTCGCGCAGGCGTCCCTGACGCTCGCGATCCTCGCTCAGCTGGCGTTCCAGGCGTTCCCGCTCGCTCTGTTCGCGCTCCAGCCGATGGCGCGCCTCCTGCTCGGCCAGGCGTGCCTTGCCCGCGGCATCGCGTGCCGAACGGGCCTGCTCGCGTGCCTGCTGACGGGCCTCGCGGGTCGCGGCCACCCGGGCCTCCACGGCTTCGCGATCGGCCTCCAGACCCTCCAGACGCTCGAGTGCCCGATTACGTTCGGCCTCGGCCTCGTCGAACTGGGTGCGTACGCGTTCGTCCTCCTCGGCAACTTCTTCCAGCTCGCGGTCGATGCGCGCCTGCTGCTGTTCCAGTTGGCGCGCCTGATCGTGCAACCGCTGCACGCGGTTCTCGCCCTCCTGCACCTGCTTGCGCTGTTCCGCGATCCGCGCGTCCACCGCGTCGCGGGCCTCGCGCGCCTCGCCGATGCGCTCCCTGCGCCCCGCCAGTGAAGCCTCCAGCGCCCGGCCGCGCTCCTGCAGGGCATCGCGCTGCTGCTCCAGCTCGCGTGCCAGACGCACCCGCGCGACCGCCCCGCTGACTTCGGCTTCCAGCGTGCCATGGGCCAGCCAGCCCGGGCCCAGCCAGGTCCCGCCGGGGGTGATCACGCTCTCGCTCGGGCCACAGTCCCGGGCCCGCTCGCGCGCCGCCTGCGCATCGGCGGCGCAGTAGATGCCGGCCAGCCAGCGCCGCACGGCTGCCGGACCGCGCACCCGCGCGGCCAGGCTGTCGTCGGGTACCGGCTCGGCGGACGCCGTGCCATCCAGGCGGCGCAGCGGCGCCTCGGGCAGATCGGACAGAGCCGCGGCCTCCAGCCCCAGGGGATCGCCGGCACCTTCGGGCACCTCGGCTTCCAGCCAGCTCCCCAGCACCGCCTCAACCGCGGTATCCCAGCCGTCCTCGACCTCCAGCGCCTGAACCAGCGGGCGACCGGCATCGATACCGTGGCGCCGGGCCCATTCCTCGCGCCGCTTGCGAGTCGCCTCGGGATCGGCCTCGCCACCGAAGGATTCCAGCCCGGCCAGGCGCCCGGCCACCTCGCGGTGCTCGCGCTCCACGGCATGGGCCTGTTCCTGTTCCTCCGCCTGCTCCGCCTCCAGACGTTCCAGCTCGGCGCGCGCCTCGGCACTGCGCGCCTGCTCGGATTCCAGGGCCTCGCGCAGCCCGGCGAGCTCGCCCTCCACGCGCTCGGCCTCCTCGCCCGGATGGGTCTGCGGCAGTGCGGCCTTTTCGGATTCCAGTTTCTCGCGCCGGCGCGCAAGGCGCTGGCGGGTCTGTTCGGCGCTGTCCATGCGCGAACGGGCCACCTGCGCGGCCTGACGCGGTTCGGCCAGATTGCGCTCCCATTCCTGCTGGGCCTCGCGCGCCGCCTGGTCCGCCTGTTCGGCCTCCTCGGCGGCGGCCTCCAGGCGCTGCTGTTCGCGTTCCGCATTCTCCAGCGCTTCGCGCAGGCGCTCGCATTCGCGCTCCGCCTCGCGGATGCGCCCGGCCACCGCATCCTGCTGCTCGCCCGCCGTGCGGATGCGCGTGTCCAGGTCCTCCAGTTCGCGCGTCTCGCGCTCCAGTTCGGCCTCGGCATGGCGAATCGACTGCTCCAGGCGCGAGACCTCGGCGGCGCGATCGTAGTACGCGCTCTGCGCCTCGGACACCGCCGCCTCGCGGTCCACGCGCTGCTGGCGCAGGGTCTCGGAGCGGGTGCGCGCGTTCTGCGCCTCGGCCTGCAGCCGGGCGAGTTCGGTCTCGGCGGCGGACAGCTCGGCGCGGCGGCTTTCCAGCGCGGCCTCTTCCGCCTGCAGCCGCAGCAGGATCGCCTCGGCCCGCTTGCGCCGGCGATCCGCGGCCAGCTGCTGGTAGCGCTCCGCGGTCGCCGCCTGCCGATTCAGCCGCTCCGCCTGCTTGCCCACCTCCTCGCGCAGGTCGTCCAGGCGCTCCAGGTTTTCGCGCGTGTGGCGCACGCGGTTCTCGGTCTCGCGCCGGCGTTCCTTGTATCTGGAGATCCCGGCCGCCTCTTCCAGATAGGTGCGCAGGTCCTCCGGACGCGCCTCGATCAGCCGCGCGATCATGCCCTGCTCGATGATGGCGTAGCTGCGCGGCCCCAGGCCGGTACCCAGGAACAGATCCACGATGTCGCGCTTGCGCGCGCGATGGCCGTTCAGGTAGTACTTCGACTGCCCGTCGCGGGTCAGGGCACGCTTCACCCCGATCTCGGTATAGGCGCTGTACTCGCCCCCCAGGCGACCCTCCGAGTTGTCGAACACCAGCTCGATGCTGGCCTGCCCCACGGGCTTGCGGCTGGAGGAGCCGTTGAAGATCACGTCCTCGCCGGAATCCCCGCGCAGATGCTTGGCCGAGGATTCGCCCATCACCCAGCGCACGGCGTCGATGGTGTTCGACTTGCCGCAGCCGTTGGGCCCCACCACGCCTACCCGGTTGCCGGGCAGCACCAGGGTGGTGGGGTCCACGAAGGACTTGAAGCCGGCCAGCTTGATTCGGGCAAGGCGCACGTCGGTATCCTGGGTGTTCCGCAGCCTGGGGTGTACGGGCGTAGAATGGTACACGCTTACAGGTCGAACGTGACCCCGCGTGACCCCGAAGGGAACTCGCGCGCGATCCACTTCTCCAACCGCGCACGCTAAAACAGCCGAAACACGAGAACGCATTCATGCCCAGCCAGCCGAGCAAGACCCTGGACACCTTCGACAACCCCTCCCCGGACAACAACTTCGCGATCTACATCCGGATCCCGGAGTTCACCTGCCTGTGCCCGGCGACGGGGCAGCCGGACTTCGCCGAGCTGCATCTGCAGTACGTGGCGGACCAGCGCTGCGTGGAGCTGAAGTCGCTGAAGAACTACATGTGGTCGTTCCGCAACGAAGGGGCGTTCCACGAGGCCGTGACCAACCAGATCCTCAACGACCTGGTGGCCGCGACCGATCCGCGGTTCATGCGCCTGACCGCCAACTTCTACGTGCGCGGCGGGATCTACACCACGGTGGTCGCGGAACACCGTCAGGAGGGCTGGACCCCGCCGGAGAGCGTGACCCTGCCGCCGCCGACGCGCAGCCCGCAGGGCACCGAATACTGACATCGCCGTGCATCCGCCCCGGGCCATCGGACTGGACGTCGGCACCTCGGGGGTGCGCGGCGTGCTGCTGGACCCCGACGGAGGGCGCCGCGCCACCGCCAGCCGCGCGCTGGAACCCGCCGGTATCCGGCATGACGGTCCACTGCACGAACAGGAGCCGGAGCACTGGTGGGATGCGCTGCAGGGGGTGCTGGCAGAGCTGACCGACGGCCTGGAGGGTGAACCCGCCGCCATCGCCGTGGACGGCACCTCGGGTACCCTGCTCTGTACCGACGAACAGGGCCACCCGCTCCACCCGGCGCTGATGTACGACGACCGCCGGGCGGCCCCGGCAGTGCCCCGCCTGGCACGCCTGGCCCCGCCCGAGGCCGCGGTCCACTCGGCCTCCAGTTCCGCCGCCAAGCTCCTGTGGCTGCGCGGCGAGCACGGGCTCTCCGGCGTGCGCCGCGTGCTGCACCCGGCCGACTGGCTGGCCGGCCGCCTGCGCGGGCGCTACGACCGCATGGACGAGAACAATGCCCTCAAGCTGGGCTACGACGTGGTCCGGCGCCGCTGGCCGGAATGGCTGCTCCGCGAGCTCGGCGACGAGACCGGCCTGCTGCCCGAGGTGGTGCCGGCGGGCACCCCGCTGGGCCCGGTGGACCCGGCACTGGCCGCGAACCTCGGCCTGAATCCGGCCTCGCGGGTAGTCGCGGGCACCACCGACTCGATCGCCGGTTTCCTCGCCGCCGGGGTCGCGGATACCGCCACGGGCGTCACCAGCCTGGGCTCGACGCTGGCACTCAAGCAGCTCTCTCCGCGGCCGCTGTTCGCGCCGGAACTGGGGGTGTACAGCCACCGCCTCGGGGATCGCTGGCTGGCCGGCGGTGCGTCGCACAGCGGCGGGGCCGTGCTGCAGCAGTTCTTCGACGATGCAGATCTGGAGCGGCTGGGTGCGGCCCTGGATCCGGAGCGCGACAGCGGCCTGGACTATCTCCCGCTCCCCGGCCCCGGCGAACGCTTCCCCGTCAACGATCCGGATCTGCCGCCCCGCATGGAGCCCCGCCCGACGGACGATGCGCGCTTTCTGCAGGGGCTGTTCGAAGGGATCGCGCGCATCGAACGCGACGGCTATGCACGGCTGCGGGAACTGGGCGCGCCCGCGCTGCAGCGCGTGGTGACCCTCGGCGGTGGCGCGCGCAGCCCCGCCTGGAGCCGGATCCGGGCGCGCATCCTCGGGGTCGAAGTAAGCATGGCAGCGGACGACGAGGCCGCGGTCGGTACTGCCCGTCTGGCGCGGGGCACCGCGCTCGCGGCGCTGCAGGAACCGGCTCCGGCCTGACCCGGAGACGGGCCCGGCTCTACGCCCGGGTCAGGTCAGCACGCTGCGCAGGCGCTCGACCGCCTCGCGCAGCCGGGCCTCGCTCTGGGTATAGGCGATGCGCAGATGGCGCGCGCCATCGGATGGACTGAAATCGGTCCCCGGCGTCAGCGCGACGCCCGCCTCGTCGAGGATGCGGGCGCACAGGGCCTCGGAATCCGCGCCATGGGCACTGCAGTCGGCATAGATGTAGAACGCCCCTTCGGGACGTGCGCGCACCTCCAGGCCGAGTTCCGGCAGGGCCTGCAGCAGGAAGTCGCGGCGGCTTTCGAGCTCGCGCACCCGCTGCTGCAGTTCCGCTTCGGTGTCCGGTTCGAAGGCGAACATCGCCGCCGCCTGGGCCACGCTGGAGGGCGCCACGAACAGGTTCTGCGCCAGGCGGCGGACCGGATCGACCCACGAGGGCGGTACCACCATCCAGCCCAGGCGCCAGCCGGTCATGGCGAAATACTTGGAGAAGCTGTTGATCACCACCACGTTCGGGTGCAGGGCCGCGGCACTGCGCTCGGGCTCGCCGAATACCAGCTGGCCGTAGATCTCGTCCATGATCACCAGCCCGCCGCGGGCCTCCACCACCGCCACGATCTCCGCGAGGGTCTCGCGCGACAGGCAGGTGCCGGTGGGGTTGGCCGGCGACGCCAGCAGCACGGCGCGGGTCGTGTCGCTCCAGGCCGCGGCCACCGCGTCGGCGGTTGGCTGCCAGGCGTCCTCGGCCGACACCACCAGGGGCCGGGGCCGCGCACCCCGGGCCGCGACGAACTGCCGGTTGCAGGCGTAGCCCGGGTCCGGCAGCAGCACCTCCTCCCCGGGATTCACGCCGGCCGCCAGCGCCAGCAGGATGGCCGCCGAGGCCCCGGACGTGACCACGACCCGTTCCGGGTCCACTTCGGCCGCGTGGCGGTTGCGGTAGTCCTGCGCGATCGCCCGGCGCAGTTTTTCGCGCCCGTGCGCCGGCGTGTAGCGGGTTTCCCCGGCGGCCAGGGCGATCTCGCCGGCGGACACCACACCACGCGGGGTCACGAAATCCGGCTCGCCGACCTCCAGATGGATGATGTCGCGGCCGGCGCGCTCGGCCGCCTGGGCGCGGTCGAGGATGTCCATCACGCGGAACGGCTCGACCACCTGCGCAAAATCCGACAGGGCGGGCTCAGCGCTTGCGGACATGACGCATCAACCTTTTGCGTTTCTGCTGCTGGCGCGGCGTGAGTTTGTTGCGCCGGCCGGCATAGGGGTTCTTTCCGGAACGGAACTCCAGCCGCAGGGGCGTCCCCACCAGCTTCAGCTGACGGCGGAAGAAGTTCTCCAGATAGCGCTTGTAGGCCCCGGGCAGACGGTCGGTCTGATTGCCGTGGACCACGATCACCGGCGGGTTCTGCCCGCCCTGGTGCGCATAGCGCAGCTTGATCCGCCGCCCGCTGACCAGCGGCGGCGCATGCTCGGCCACCGCGGCTTCCAGCAACCGGGTCAGCTCCGGGGTGGAGATGTCCACGAACGCACTGGCGTGGGCCTCGCGCACGTCGTCCAGCAGGTGCCCGACGTTGGTGCCGTGCAGGGCCGAGATCAGGCGCATGCGCGCGTAATCGACGAAGCCGAGACGACGCTGCATCTCGGACCGGACCCACTCACGATCGTCCGGGTCCATGCCGTCCCACTTGTTCACGGCCACCACCAGCGCACGGCCGGCATCGATCACCAGCCCCAGCAGGTGGGCGTCCTGATCCGACAGGCCGGCACGGGCATCAATCACCATGATCACCACGTGCGCGGCCTCGATCGCCTGCAGGGTCTTGACCACGCTGAACTTCTCGACGGTCTCGTGGACCCGGGCGCGGCGCCGCACCCCCGCAGTGTCGATCAGGGTGTAGTCCTGGTCCTCGCGCGTGAACGGCACGAAGATGCTGTCGCGGGTGGTGCCCGCCACGTCGGTGGCGACTACCCGTTCATCCCCGAGGATGCGGTTGACCAGGGTGGACTTGCCGGCATTGGGCCGCCCCACCACCGCAACACGGATACCCGGCCAGTCGTCCAGCGCGGCCTGCTGGGCGTCCACGTCGAGGCCGTCGCCGGCGCCCTCGCCTTCACCGCCTGCCGCTTCCCGATCCCGGGCCACGTCTTCCCGCACGGCCTGCATCAGGCCGCGAACGCCGCGACCGTGGGTCGCGGCGATCGGGGTGACATCGCCCAGGGCCAGGGCGTGGAACTCCGCGCTGACCACGTCGGCATCCAGGCCGTCGGTCTTGTTGACGATGACCCGGGCACGCACGCCACTGGCACGCAGCTGCTCGGCGATCGCCTCGTCCTGCGGCGTCAGACCGTCACGCGCATCCACCAGGAACAGCACGTGATCGGCCTCGGCGACCGCGCGGCGGGTCTGTTCGGCCATGGCCCGGTCGACCCCTTCTTCCTCGCCGGACAGGCCGCCGGTGTCCACCACCATGTAGGGAAACTCGCCCACCCGGCCGATTCCGTACTGGCGGTCGCGGGTCAGACCGGGCATGTCCGCGACCAGCGCGTCGCGCGAGCGGGTGAGCTGATTGAACAGGGTCGACTTGCCCACATTCGGGCGGCCGACCAGCGCGATGACGGGGATCATGAGGGGATCAGTCGTCCTCGTCGATGCGCGCGTCGATCGCGGTCAGCCGACCGTTGTCGGTGATCACGTACAGGGTATCGCCCTCCAGCACCGGCCGTGCCACCACGGCGCCGCGCGCCACGCGGGTGCGGGCGGCGAATTCGCCGTCTTCCAGGTCGAGCCAGTGCAGGTAGCCCTCGAAATCGCCGACGATGGCGTAACCCTCGTGAATCACCGGCGCGGTCACCCCGCGCAGGCGCAGACCCGCGTTTTCCCACAGATCCCCGCCGTTGCGCGGATCCACCGCGCGCACGTGGCTGTCGGCGTCGCTGACCACCATCACGTTGCGGCTGATCGAGACATCCCCGCCCTGATAGGACGAGAACTCCCGGTCCCAGTAGAGCTCGCCGGAATTGAGATCCACCGCGGCCATGCGCCCCTGGTAGCTGACACCCAGCGCCGCACCGCGGTAGACCGGAATATGACCATCCACGTCCACCATGCGCTCGACCTCGGAGCGGCCGGTGGGCACGCCCAGGGTCGCCTCCCACAGGGTGTTGCCGCGGGTGAGGCCCAGCATCATCAGCCGACCGTCATCAAAGCCGGCCAGCACGCGCCCGCCCACGATCTGCGGCACATGCGCCCCGCGCAGACTCAGTGCCGGCGTGGTCCGCAGCGCGGTCCACTGCACCGCACCGGTTGCCGCGTCCATGGCGTGCAGCCGACCGTCATTGGTGCGCGCGATCACCATTCCCGACGCGACCTCCGAGATCCCGATGACTTCGCTGGAGAGCTGATTCCGCCAGCGCTCGCCTTCGCCGTCATCGCTCACCGCAATCGCCAGACCTTCCAGGGTCCCCACAACCACGATGCCCTCGCCGACGCCCACGCCCGAAGCGATGCGCACGTCGTCCAGTCGCGTCTGCCAGGCGCGGGCGCCGGATTCCCCGTCGTGCGCCACGATCCGGCCATCCGCGCCGGCCGCGAACACCCGGTCGTCCTCGATCGCCGGATAGACTTCCCAGAGGAAGCGGTCCCCGCCCCGCCCCAGCGAGGCCGACCAGCGTTCGGAGGGTTCGCCGCGCACTTCGAAATCGGTCAGTTCCGCCGGGGGCTCGCTCTCATCCCGGGAAAACAGACCGCAGGCGCTCAGCGACAGCGCCAGGCCCGCCACCGCGAGCCACTGCAGGGTGTAGCGAATTTTCGCGAAGTGATCCATGTCGGCGGGCGTCCTCACGCGGAGAGATCCTCGAATTTCAGTTGCAGGTATTCCGGGCTGTGGCCGGCGTCCAGGGCCTCGCGGTAGCGCTCGCGGGCGGTGTCGTGGTCACCCCGGGCACGTGCCAGATCCCCGTCGAGTTCCAGCCGCAGGCCGCGGAATGCATCGTGCTCGACGGTGGCGAGGACCGATGCGGCTTCGTCCAGGGCCTCGGTCCGGATGAGCTGACGCACCAGCCGCAGACGGAACAGCGCACGATGCCCGTCATCCGGGGCGGCGTCCACGGCCTCGCGCAGGGCGGCCACCGCGGCCTCTTGCTCGCCACCGGCCAGCGCGACCTCGGCGCGATGGGCCCAGGCCAGCGCCACGTAGGGCGTACGCCCGCCATGTTCGATCAGTTGCCGGGCCATTTCGTCGGCCTGCTCGTACTGGCCGGCGCGCATGCTGAACTGCAGCGCCTGGTACATCTCCGAGGCCTGCTCGGCACGTTCGGCCTGCTGACCGCTCCACCAGTTGTAGCCGAACAGCCCGGCGATCCCGAGTACCAGCCCGGCGATGACCGCCATGCCGTTGTCGGACCACCACTGCTTGATCCGTTCCGCCTTTTCTTCGTCGGTGAGATAACTCATGTCAGGTATTCCTTCAGGATTGCAGGGCGGTGTCCATATGCGCGGACAGATCGGCACGCGCCACGGTCTGCTGTTCGCCGCCCTCGCCGCGCAACGGCTTGACGGTCACGGTGCCCGCCGCGGCCTCGTCGGGCCCCAGTACCAGCGCCACGCGCGCCCCCAGCCGGTCCGCGCGTTTCATCTGCGATTTCATGCTGCCACCGCCGCAGTGCTGTACCAGTTGCAGATCGGGACGCGCCTCGCGAAGTTCCTCGGCCAGTCGCAGCGCTTCGCCCGTCTGTTCCGTATCCGGCACCACCAGATAGGCGTCCGGCACCCCGGCCGCCGGCGCGTCTTCGCGGGCCTCCAGCAGGGCCACCAGGCGTTCCAGTCCCATGGCCATGCCGATTGCCGGCGTCCCGCGTCCACCCAGCTGCTCCACCAGGCCATCGTAACGGCCACCGGCGCACACCGTACCCTGCGCCCCCAGCTCGTCGGTGATCCACTCGAACACCGTATGGGTGTAGTAGTCCAGCCCGCGCACGAGACGCGGGTTGTGCTCCCAGGCAATGCCCAGCGCATCCAGGTGACCGCAGAGCGCATCGAAATGCGCCCGCGATTCCGCGTCCAGATGGTCCATCAGCGACGGGGCCGTGGCCACCACCTCGCGGGTCCCCGGATCCTTGCTGTCGAGGATGCGCATCGGGTTGTCGTACAGCCGGTTGCGGGCCTCTTCGTCCAGCTGCTCCCGATGGGCCTCGAAGTGCGCGATGAGGTGCTCCCGATACTGCGCGCGGCATTCCGGGCTTCCCAGCGTGTTGAGCTCGAGGCGCACGTTGCTCAGACCGAGCATGCGCCACAGACGCGCGGTCATCGCCAGGACCTCGGCATCGATGTCCGGCCCCGGCAGTCCGAACACCTCGACTCCGACCTGATGGAACTGGCGATAACGCCCTTTCTGCGGACGCTCGTGGCGGAACATCGGCCCCATGTACCACAGCCGCTGAACCTGGTTGTGCAGCAGCCCGTGCTGGATGCCGGCACGCACGCAACTCGCCGTGGCCTCCGGGCGCAGGCTCAGGCTGTCACCGTTGCGGTCCTCGAAGGTGTACATCTCCTTCTCCACGATGTCGGTGACATCGCCGATGGATCGCGCGAACAGCTCCGTGGCCTCCACCAGCGGCATGCGGATCTCGCGGTAACCGTAGCGCGTCAGCAGGTCACGCAACTGGTCCTCGAGGTGCTGCCACAGGTGAACGCTGTCGGGCAGGATGTCGTGCATCCCGCGAATGGATCGGATGGCTTTCATCGGGTGTATTCGGATTGGTATCGGGTTGGGGCGCGCCGGATGATGCGCGCCTGATTATTCTTCCAGATCGAAGCGGGCCGTACGGTCGTCACGGACATGCTCGTCAAACGCCACCGGCTCGCCGTTCAGCGTGAGTTCGACGCCGGCGGCATTGCCCAGGACCGCACGTCCGGGGAGTTCCAGCTGCAGTTCCTCGCGCGTGCCCGGCGAGAGCACGCCGGTCAGAACCACCGCTCCGTCCGTGTCACGGATCTCGACCCAGGACGTCTCATGAACCTCCAGGATCAGTTCGGCCTGCCCGTCCGCGGCCGGCGCCGTTTCGGCCGCCCCGGTCGTTCCCTCGGTGATTTCCCCGGTGATTTCCTCGGGGGCTTCGACGATGTCGGTTTCCTCGCCGGCCGTGCCGGCCTCATCCAGCGGGGCCGGCGCAACCGGTTCGTCGATCCCCGCATCCTCGGGCACGGTATCCATGCGCGTGTCCGCCGCGGTCTCCTCCGAACCTTCCTCCGCAGCCGGATCACGTTCCGGCCGGGCCAGGGGTTCCGGCGGTCCGATCGCCGGCGTTTCCGCCTCAACGGTCCCTGTTTCGGTATCGGCGTCCGTGTCGGGGGCGGTGTCGCCATTGGTGGCGGCGGCCCCGGGCTCGTCATGTGCCCGGTCGGCGGGCTCCTGCCTCGCCGGCTCCTCCGGTGTGGTCTCCGTTTCCAGAGCCGGCACGCCTTCCGGCCCGTCCCCGATCCCGAACTCCCGCAGCGCGTCCACCGAGACGTCTTCCGCCCAGAACACCGTAGCGACTGCCAGCAGACCCACCACCAGCGCCGCCGCCAGCCAGTACGGCCAGACGGAACGCCGCAGGGGGCGATGCCTGCGGGTCGCGACCGGGCGCGGCGCCGGCTCCGCCGGGGCACGGCGATCATACGCCTGTATCCAGGGCTCGGGATCCACCCCGAGCTCCCGGGCACATGAGCGCAGATAGCCGCGCACGTAGGCCGGGGTCATGTGCTCGAAGCGATTGGCCTCGAGGTCCTGCAGCAGTGCCTTCCCCAGATGGGTGCGCCGCGAGAGTTCGGCAATCTCGAGCCCGGCCCCCTCGCGGGCCACGCGCAGTCCGCGTCCCGGCTGCGCATCCTGCTCGTCGCCTTCGCCGCCACCCTGGCTCGTGGGATCGTCCTCGGGCTGGTCGCGAGTCGTGAGGCCCGCGGCCACGGGCGGTTCATCGGGCTCCGGCACGCCCGGATCCCCGCTCAGCGGAGGCCGCGAGGAAGCCGTATCGTCGACGTCCTCGACGCGCCCCAGATCCGGATCCCGGCTTCGCCGCTCAGTCACTCTCGCGCTCCAGGCGCCGCAGCCGTTCGGCTTCGTCACTGTCCGGGTATTCTTCACGCAGGCGGTCGGCGCAGGCACTGGCGTTGCGATCCCGTCCCAGCGCGGTTTCCGACTGGTAACACAGCAGCAGGGTCTCGGCGTTCTCGATGCCGCGTCCGCTCAGTCGCTGCAGAAAGGCGCGCGTCTGCATCGGCTTGCCCGCCTGATAACTGACCGACGCCAGCTCGAGGAGCGCACGCGGATTCTCCGGGCTGCGTTCCAGTGCATCCCGCAGGCGCTGCTCGGCACGCTCGTATTCACCCGCATCGGCGTAACAGGACCCCGAATTCAGGAGCGCAACATCGCGCCGGTCGTAATCGACGTTGTTGATCGCCTTGTCGAACAGCTCCTGGGCCCGCTCGAACTCGCCCTGACGGCAGAGCATCGCGCCGGTACTTACCTGGATGTGGGGATCGTCCGGGTCCTGCGCCAGCGCTACCTCGTAGTGCTCGACCGCCTCGTCGACCGCCCCCCGGCGTTCATACACCGTCGCCATCCCCAGATTGGCCATCGGATGCCGATGGTCGAACTCCAGCGCCCGCTTCAGGCTGCGTTCGGCCTGTTCCATTTCGCCTTCCCGCAGATAGCCGATGCCGAGCTCCGCATTGATATCCGCCGCTTCTTCGCCATCGCGCCCCGTTTGTCGATCCATCCCGGCACAGCCCTGCAGCAATGCCACCAAAACCAGCATTGCGGCCGCCTTCCCCTGCCAGCCACCGCGCATCATCACGATGCCCTCCGTTCGGTTCCCGGGATCTCCGCATGCAGACGAATCATGCGCATCCCGCGATTGGTACGGTCTTCCACCTGACCGACGAGCTGACCGCAGGCGGCGTCGATGTCATCGCCGCGCGTGCGCCGCACGGTCGTCACATAGCCGGCCTTCTGCAGCAGGCGTTCGAAACGTTCGATGTCCGCCTCGGAGGGTCGGTCGAACGGCGCACCCGGAAACGGATTGAACGGGATGAGGTTGAGCTTGCACGGCAGCTCGCGCAGCAGCGCCGCGAGCTCGCGCGCATGTTCCGGCCGGTCATTGACCCCGGCCAGCAGCACGTATTCCACGGTAACCCCGCTGTGCGACCCCGTTGCTTCCACATACCGTCGGCAGGCGTCGATCAGCGGGGCAATCGGGTATTTCCGGTTGATCGGCACCAGCCGGTCCCGCAGCTCGTCATTGGGGGCATGCAGGCTCAGAGCCAGGGCGACATCGGTGTGTCCGGCCAGGCGGTCCAGCGCCGGCACCAGGCCCGAGGTGGACACCGTCACCCGCCGGCGGCTGAGGCCATAGGCATTGTCGTCGGTCATCAGCTGCAACGCCGGGACCACCGCATCGAAATTGGCCAGCGGTTCGCCCATGCCCATCATGACCACGTTGGTCACGGCGCGCGGACGCCCTTCGGGCGCCGGGAGGCGCTGCATGGCCAGCCACACCTGACCGATAATCTCGGCGCTGGTCAGATTGCGGTTGAACCCCTGCTGCGCGGTGGAGCAGAAGGTGCAGTCGAGCGCACAGCCCACCTGAGAGGACACGCACAGCGTGCCGCGACCGCTGTCCGGGATGTAGACGGTCTCGATGGCGTTGCCATCGGGGAGACGCAGCACCCATTTGACGGTGCCGTCGTCGGAGGTCTTCTCCAGCGCGACTTCGGGCGGCCGGATCTCCGCCTCGCGCGCCAGCCGCTCGCGCAGCTTGCGCGAGACGTTGGTCATTGCGTCGAACTCCGTGACCCCGCCCTGATGGATCCATTTCGCGACCTGGGTGGCGCGAAAGCGCGGCTCGCCCCATTCCCCGAACAGCTCTGTCAGCTGATCGCGGCTGTAACCCAGCAGGTTGACGGGGGTATGGTTGGGCAAGGACATTCCTACGACCGATTGGAGCAGATGCCACAGTGTACTTCGCCCGGGCACCGCATGCCTACAGGGCGACCCCCATCGGCAGGAGGCCGGCCCTCCGGCCGATCGGGCGCCCGGGGAACATCCTGTGCCCGGTCGGGCAACGCCGGGTCGGCCAGGGGGCTGGCCTCCTACGGGTCGAACGGGCCGAACCCTGTCCCGGCCGGAGGCCGGGCACATCCAGCCCCCGACACCGGATACGGCTCGCAATCAGCGGGTGCGCGGGCAAACCCCGTCATCACCGAAGAAGAACGCGATCTCGCGTTCGGCGGTGTCCGCAGCGTCGGAACCATGCACCGCGTTCTCGTCGATGGAGACCGCGTAGTCGGCACGGATGGTGCCCGGGGCCGCCTCGGAAGGGTTGGTCGCGCCCATGATGTCGCGGTTCTTGGCGATGGCGTCCTCGCCTTCCAGAACCTGCACCATGACCGGACCCGAGATCATGAACTCGACCAGGTCGTTGAAGAACGGGCGTTCCTTGTGCACTTCATAGAAACGCTCGGCCTGGGCACGGTCGAGGTGCATCATGCGCGCGCCGACGATCTTCAGGCCGGCCTTCTCGAAGCGGCTGTAGATCTCGCCGATCACGTTCTTGGAGACGGCGTCGGGCTTGATGATGGAAAGGGTACGTTCTTCGGCCATGGGGCGGCTCTCCTGTAGGGGCAATGATTCGACTCGGGTCGCCACCCGCTCCCGCAAACGCGAAACCCGCCGAATGGCGGGTTCCCGATGCGAACGCGGTCACGGGGCAACATGCGGCGCGCAGTGTAGCGGCCCGGCCGGCGCGCGGCAACGGCCGCGCGCCCCGTACGAGGCCAGCCTCTGGCTGACCCCGCACCTGCCGACCCCGCACAATCGGCCGGAGGGCCGGCCTCCCACCGGGGACAGGGTTCGACCTGTGGGAGGCCAGCCCCCTGGCCGATCCGGCGATCGGGTACCGCCGCTCAGTCGTCGACGTCCGCCTCGTCCATCCAGGCGAGCTGGATCGCCTCGAGGATCCGCTCGCCCGAACGGTCCGGGTCATCATCGAACTCCGGCAGCTCCACCACCCAGTTCCTCAGGTCAACGAAGTTGACGTTGCGCGGATCCACGTCCGGATGCTCATCCGCAAGCTGCATCGCGATTTCGCTGGTATCAGTCCATTTCATGACCGCACTCTCCCGCTGATCAGTGGTGCTCGGACACCTGATTGATGGTGTACTTCGGCAGCTCGACCACCAGATCCGCATCGCTCACGACCGCCTGACAGGACAGGCGTGAATCGGGCTCGAGCCCCCAGGCCTTGTCGAGCATGTCCTCTTCATCCTCGCTGGGCTCCTCGAGGCTGTCCATACCTTCGCGCACATACACGTGGCAGGTGGTGCAGGCGCAGGACTTCTCGCAGGCGTGTTCGATCTCGATCCCGTTCTTCAGGGCGAGATCGCAGATGCTGATGCCCGGCTCGGCCTCGATGGAGGCGCCCTCCGGACAGATTTCTTCGTGCGGCAGAAAGATCACCTGTGGCATGGGTCAGTTCCCTGAGTCGTCGTATTCGGAGACGTTGTGCCCCGCCAGTGCGCGGCGGATGCTGTCGTTCATGCGGCGCGCGACGAAGGCCTCGGAGGCCTGCTCGACGCGCTTGCGCGCGGCCTCGATCGCGTCCGGATCCTCGCCCCGGCCGCGTTCTTCGGCCAGGGCGTCGCGGGCGCTCTCGATACTCGCGCGTTCCTCGGCGTCCAGGTAGCGGTCCCCATCGGTTTCCAGCGCGGCGTTCAGCGCCTCCAGCACGCGATCGGCCTCCACCTGCTCCTCGCGCAGGCGGCGCGCCTCCATGTCGTCGCGCGCCGCCGAGGCGGAATCACGCAGCATCTGTTCGATCTCGGCATCGGTCAGGCCGTAACTGGGCTTGACCTCCACGTGGGCCTCCACGCCCTGGGTCTGCTCGCGCGCGGTGACGCTCAGCAGGCCGTCGGCGTCCACCTGAAAACTCACGCGGATGCGCGCGGCCCCGGCGACCATCGGCGGGATCCCGGACAGGGTGAAGCGTGCCAGCGAACGGTTGGCGTCCACCACGTCGCGCTCGCCCTGCACCACGTGCACCGACATGGCGGTCTGACCGTCCTTGAAGGTGGTGAATTCCTGCGCCCGACTGACCGGGATGGTGGTGTTGCGCGGGACAATGAACTCGACCAGCCCGCCCATGGTTTCCAGTCCCAGCGACAGCGGGATCACGTCCAGCAGCACCAGCTCGGTGTCCGGCTTGTTGCCGGCGAGGATGTCGGCCTGTTGCGCGGCCCCGATCGCGACCACGCGATCCGGATCGATGCCGGCGCGCGGTTCGCGGCCGTAGAATTCCTGCACCGCCTCGCGCACCGCCGGCATGCGGGTGGATCCGCCCACCAGCACCACCTCGTCGATGGCGTCGCGCTCCAGACCGGCATCCGCCAGCACCTGGCGGCAGGAGTCGAGGGTGCGGTCCAGCAGCGGCCGCGCCAGTTCCAGCAGGCCGGCGCGATCCAGCTGCCCCTGCCATTCACTGCCATCGGCGCGCGTCACCCGCACCTCGGTGGTCTCGGCTTCGGTCAGCGCCTCCTTGGCACGGCGCGCCTCCAGGGTCACGCGGCGCAGGCGCTGCGGGTCACTTTCGCCCTGCATGCCGGCCTGCTCCAGCAGCCACTCGGCCACGCTGCGGTCGACGTCGTCTCCCCCCAGCGCGGAATCCCCGCCGGTGGCCAGCACCTCGAACACGCCGCGACGCAGCTGCAGGATGGAAATGTCGAAGGTTCCGCCGCCGAGGTCGTACACCGCGATGGTGCTTTCCTCACCCTGGTCCAGCCCGTAGGCGACCGCCGCGGCGGTCGGCTCGGAGATCAGGCGCAGGACATTCAGGCCCGCAAGCTGGGCGGCGTCACGAGTCGCCTGGCGCTGGGCGTCGTCAAAATACGCCGGCACGGTGATCACCACGCCTTCCAGCTCATCACCCAGGCTCTCCTCGGCGCGCGCCCGCAGGCTGCCGAGGATATCCGCGGAGACCTCGACGGCGCTCTTGTCCCCGGCGGCGGTCTCGATGCGCGGCACGCTCGAACCGTCTCCGGTCTTCAGCCGGAACGGCAGCTCGCCCGAGAGCGTCGCCACGTCGGATGCCGCGCGGCCGATCAGGCGCTTGACCGATGCGATGGTGTTGTGCGGATCATCGCCGGCATGCTCCGCGGCCTCGTATCCGACCTGCGCACCGTCCGCCGAATAGTGCACCACCGAGGGCAGGATGTGCCGGCCCTGTTCGTCCGGCAGGGTATCGGCCTCGCCGCTGCGGACCGTCGCCACCAGCGAGTGAGTGGTGCCCAGGTCGATGCCCGCGGCCAGGTGACGCTGGTGCGGGGCGGAATCAACGCCGGGTTCGGTGATCTGCAATAACGCCATCGCGTTCGGCTCCTGATGAAGCTCTCGGTCGGGGGGAATCTTCCGCCGGCGTCGGTTACGACGCCAGCGACTGTCGGGTTCGCTGGAGCTCCTCCAGCAAACGGTCGAAGAATCGCAGCTCGAGCACCCGATCACGGGCATCGTCCGCCGGTTTCTCCGGATCGGCCAGGGCCGTGGCCACTTTCTCGCGTGCCTCGGCCCGCGCCCCATTCAGCTCGTCGGCCAGGGTATCCAGCGCCGCGGCATCGCCGGCACGTTCCGCATCTTCCAGGCGTTCCCGCCATTCGATCTGGGCCTCGATGAACCCCATGTCCCGGCTGGTGTCGCGTTCGGGATCGAATTCGAACCCCGCCCGCTCCAGGATGTGCAGGGCGCGCCGATAGTCGTTCGCCAGGATATCGTGGGCCTCGTTCACGTCCGCCGCCATCGCCGCGGCCATGCGCCGCGCCTGATCGCCCTGACGCACGAAGCGGTCGGGATGAAGCTCCGCCTGCAGGCGCCGGAAACGTTCCTCCAGGGCATCGCGATCCACCTCGAAGGCGACCGGAAGATCGAACTGTTCAAACGGATCGTTCATCGGCCGACTGTCATCCCTTGTCCGTAGCGAAAACCGGGCCCGCAGGCCCGGCAAAGAAAAGGGGTGAGCGGGACGCCCGTATCCGGACGATCCCGCCGCACCCCGCGCTGGCCCGGTACCTTCAGACGTTGAAGCTTTCACCGCAGCCGCAGCGGGCCTTCTCGTTCGGGTTGTTGAAACGGAACCCCTCGTTCAGGCCTTCCTTGCCAAAGTCGAGCTCGGTCCCGTCGAGGTACACCAGGGACTTGGGACTCACCACAAGCTTCACCCCGTCCACCTCGAACACCGTGTCCGTTTCCTCGACCTCGTCGGCGAACTCCACCACGTAGGCCATGCCGGAGCAGCCGGTGGTCCTCACCCCGAGCCGCACGCCGACACCCTTGCCCCGCTGTTCGAGGAAGTGCCGGATGCGGTCGGCCGCGCTGTCGGTCAGTGTGATTGCCATATCGTCTTCAGGCCGTCTTCTGTTCCGGTTCCTCGGCGTCGTGCTTCTCCTGATAGTCGGAGATCGCCGCCTTGATCGCGTCCTCGGCGAGCACCGAGCAGTGGATCTTCACCGGCGGCAACGCCAGTTCTTCCGCGATCTGCGTGTTCTTGATCTGGCTCGCCTCTTCCAGGCTCTTGCCGCGCACCCATTCGGTGAGCAGCGAGCTGGACGCGATCGCCGAGCCGCAGCCGTAGGTCTTGAACTTGGCGTCCTCGATCACGCCATCGTCGTTGACCTTGATCTGCAGCTTCATCACGTCACCGCAGGCCGGCGCACCGACCATGCCGGTACCTACCGCCTCGTCGCTCTTGTCGAAGCTGCCGACATTGCGCGGATTTTCATAATGATCCATCACCTTGTCACTGTAAGCCATGGTATCTCTCCTGTTCGCGTACCCGTGGGTGGATGTTCCGGGACGGCCTCAGTGGGCCGCCCATTCGATGCTCTTGAGGTCGATACCGTCCTGGTACATCTCCCAGAGCGGCGACAGTTCGCGCAGTTTGCCAACGGCCTTGTGCACGATGTCGATGGTGTGGTCGACCTCTTCGACCGTGGTGTAGCGGCCGATGGAGAAGCGGATCGAGCTGTGCGCCAGCTCGTCGTCGCGACCCAGGGCGCGCAGCACGTAGGAGGGCTCCAGGCTGGCCGAGGTACAGGCCGAGCCGGAGGAAACCGCGATGTCGCGCAGCGACATGATCAGGCTCTCGCCCTCCACGAAGTTGAACGAGACGTTCAGGTTATGGGCGACGCGGCGTTCCTTGTCGCCGTTGAGGTAGACCTCTTCCATGTCATCCAGCCCTGCCCACAGGCGGTCGCGCAGCATGCGGATACGTTCCAGCTCGCTGCCCATCTCTTCGCCGGCGATGCGGAAGGCCTCGCCCATGCCCACGATCTGGTGCGGCGCGAGGGTACCGGAACGCATGCCGCGTTCGTGCCCGCCGCCGTGAATCTGCGCCTCGATCCGCACGCGCGGCTTGCGGCGCACAAACAGGGCGCCGATGCCCTTCGGACCGTAGGTCTTGTGGGCGGAGAAACTCATCAGGTCCACCGGGAGCTTCGACAGGTCGACCGCCACCTTGCCGGTCGACTGCGCCGCGTCCACATGGAACACGATGCCGCGTTCGCGACACAGGTTGCCGATCGCCTCGATGTCCTGAATGACGCCGATCTCGTTGTTCACGTGCATGACCGAAACCACGATGGTGTCGTCACGCATGGCGTCCTGCAGCTCCTGCAGGTCGATCAGGCCATTTTCGTCGACCCCCAGATAGGTCACCTCGAAGCCTTCGCGCTCCAGCTGGCGCGCCGGATCCAGGACCGCCTTGTGCTCGGTCTTGACCGTGATGACGTGCTTGCCCTTGCGCTGATAGAAGTGCGCGGCACCCTTGACCGCCAGGTTGTCGGCCTCGGTGGCCCCGCTGGTCCAGATGATCTCCTTGGGGTCCGCCCCCACCAGCGCCGCGACCTGCTCCCGAGCGTTTTCCGTCGCCTTTTCGGCGTCCCAGCCAAAGCTGTGACTCCGCGAGGCCGGATTACCGAACAGACCGTCCCGCGTCAGGAATTTCTTCATCTCCTCGGCGACGCGCTCGTCCACCGGGGTGGTCGATGAATAGTCGAGATAGATCGGCAGTTTCAGGTTACTCATCACGCATTGCTCCTGTCCGCGGCCGCCACCGTGGCGCCCGCATGATCGTTTTCTTTTCCGGTCGAGCCGTGCACCGTCACCGGATGTTCGCCCTGCTCGCGCGCCTGCACGCTGGCCTCGTGGCGTTCCAGCACCTCGGCCAGCGAACGATTGCTGAGGAAATCATAGAGCTGATCGCTCAGATCCGCCCACAGATCGTGGGTCAGGCAGCGCGACTGCTTGTTGCAGTTGGCCTTGCCACCACAGCGGGTCACGTCCACCGGCTCATCCACCGCCACGATGATCTCGGCCACGCTGATCTCGGCGGAATCGCGGCTGAGCGCGTAACCGCCGCCGGGGCCGCGGCTGGACACCACCAACCCCTTCTTGCGCAGACGCGAGAACAGCTGCTCCAGATAGGACAGGGACAGCTTCTGCCGGCCCGCCACTTCGGCCAGCGAGACCGGCCCCTCGCGGGTATGGGTCGCCACGTCCAGCATGGCGGTGACGGCGTAACGTCCTTTGGTCGTCAGTTTCATGGCTCGATGCGCCTTCTTGTTCAGGTTGCTCGAGAGCCTAGCAATACCTGAGCAAAAAGGTCAACTATTACCCTGCTGTTTGCGGGGAGGGATTTCACAGTCATCCGGTTCCAGCCCCTCGAGGTCACAGGGCTCCAGCGGATGGCCGGTATCCTCGCCCATCGCCTCGCCCGGGTCGATGCCCGCACGCTTGAGCGCCTGACAGGCCTTTTCCATGCGGTCATCCAGCTCGTGGACGCGATCCACGATGCGGTGCAGGGCGTTCGCCACCGGGTCGGGCATGTCCCGGGTGACGCCATAGGCGTCGAAACCCATGCGACTGGCCGCCTGCTGGAAACGCGGATCCGGCTCCGGGCGCGGCCCCAGCACCCGCGCCGGAATCCCCACCGCCGTCGCGTCGGCCGGCACGTCCTTCAGGACCACGGCATTGGAACCCACCCGGGCACGATCACCGACATGGATCGGGCCGAGCAGCTTGGCGCCGGCCCCGATCACGACCTCGTTGCCCAGAGTCGGGTGGCGCTTGCCGCCTTCCCAGCTGGTCCCGCCGAGGGTCACCTGGTGGTAGATCGTGCAGTCATCGCCGATCTCGGCCGTCTCGCCGATCACCACGCCCATCCCGTGGTCAATGAAGAAGCGCCGCCCGATGCGCGCGCCCGGGTGGATCTCGATGCCCGTCAGCAGCCGCGCGAAGTTACCGAGGATCCGTCCGAGCCAGCGCATGCGGTGATTCCACAACCAGTGCGCGGCACGATGAAACCACAGCGCATGCAGACCCGGGTACGCCGTCAGCACCTCGAAGGCATTACGGGCGGCGGGATCGCGCGCAAAGACGCAGCGGATATCCTCGCGCAGGGTCTTGAACATGGTTACGGTCTCATTCCTGAGTTATTCGGTAGGGTATCACAGCCGGGAATCCGCGCTCACCGGCCCCGCAGGGTGTGCGTCAATATGCCGCGCAGCAGCCGCACCTCCGAGGCCGTCGGTTCCGCGCGCAGGTACAGATGGCGCAACCGGCGCATGGTGTGGCGCGGATTCTCCGGATCGAGCACGTCGATGGCCTCCAGGGTCTTCTCGTAATGTTCGAACAGACCTTCCAGCTCCGCGTGGGTGGCCGCAGGATCCCGCTCCGCCGCCGAGGCCTGGCGCACCACGGCATTTGGTTCCCCGACATCGGCCAGCGCCGCCCGGCGCACCGCCCAGGTCATGATCTGGACGCTGCCGGCGAGATTGAGGGAGGAAAAATCGGGGTCGGTCGGGATGCGGACGAATGCGTGGCAATGGTCGAGCTCTTCGTTGGTCAGGCCGCTGTGCTCGCGGCCGAAGACCAGTGCCACCGGCCCCTCGGCCGCCCCGCCGAGCACCCGAGCCGCGGCACCGTCGGGCTCCAGCACCGGCACCGAATGGGTGCGCGTGCGGGCGCTGGTCCCCACCACCTGATGACAGTCGGCGACCGCCTCGGTCAGCGTGTCGACCACCGTGGCCCCTGCCAGCACGTCGTCGGCACCGGACGCCAGGGCGGTGGCGTCGGCATGCGGGAAGCGCTCCGGCGCCACCAGCGCCAGGTCGCGCATGCCCATCGCCTTCATGGCGCGGGCCGCAGAGCCGATGTTGCCGGGATGGGTCGTGCCCACCAGCACGATCCGCACCCGGGCGGCCGCGCCCGCACCGATCTGTCGATGCTCGTCAGTCTTTGATTCCATGGCACCCCTGCCCCTTCCCATGCGGGCGCGATTGTACACCGCCCCGCGCCGGCTGGCCCGCACACTTCCAAAGCCTCGATGCGTTGTGTATCGTTCGCGACCTTCGGGGGCGTCCGTGCGCCGGCCCCGATTCCTTCCCAAGCGATGTCGGAGAACCCTCATGCACCCCATGCTGAACACGGCGGTATCGGCGGCCCGCGCGGCCGGACGCATCACCACCCGCGCCTGGGGCCGGCCGGACCGGATGAACACGCGCGAGAAGGCCCGCAACGACTGGGTCAGCGATGTCGACGTCAACGCCGAGCAGGCGATCGTCCAGACGCTGAAGAAGGCCTACCCCGACCACGCGATCCTCGCGGAGGAGGGAGGCAACCAGCCCGGGGCCACCGGCGCCGAACACGAGTGGATCATCGACCCGCTGGACGGCACCACCAACTACCTGCGCGAGATCCCGCAGTACGCGGTGTCCATCGCCCTGCGGCAGAAGGGGCGCCTGGAACACGCGGTGGTGTACGACCCCCTCAAGGAAGAACTCTTTACCGCAACACGCGGTGGCGGCGCCTTCCTCAACAACCGGCGCATCCGCGTAGGCCAGCGCAAGGATCTGGCAGGCGCGCTGCTGGGAACCGGTATCCCGTTTCGCGAGGGTCAGGACCTGGAACGTTATCTGCGCACCCTGCGCCACATGATCCCGGGCACGGCCGGCATTCGGCGGCCGGGTTCCGCGGCGCTGGATCTGGCGTGGGTCGCCTGCGGCCGTTTTGACGGCTTCTGGGAGATGGGCCTGCAGCCCTGGGACATGGCAGCGGGACTGCTGCTGGTGCAGGAAGCCGGTGGCCTGACCAGCGACTGGCAGGGTGGCAACGAGATCTTTCGCAAGGGCGATGTCGTGGCCGGGAACCCCAAGGTCCTGAAAACGATGCTGCAGCGTCTGCACGCTGCGGAGGTGGAGGGACGCAAAACCGGAAGCCCGCACGGCGAAGGCTGAATCGCCCGGGGCGGTCATCGGCCCCGCTCTGCTCCCGCAGCCACGCCCTCATATCCCTGTGGGGGCGGGCTTCCTTGTCCGTCCCTGCCCTCCCCCGAATCAGGGCGTTCTCAGGGCGTCGCATCCTCCTCGTCCGCCCCTTCCTTCTTCACCGGCAGCAGCACCTGGCGGTCGACCCCCAGCATCAGCGCCGCCGTGGCCGCGATGAAGATCGAGGAGTACGTCCCGACGATGACACCGATGATCAGCGCCACCGAGAAGTTCTGCAGAGCCGCCCCGCCGAGGAAGAACAGCGCGAACAGCACCAGCAGGGTCGTCATACTGGTCACGATCGTCCGCGCCAGGGTCTTGTTGACCGCATTGTTCATCACGAACTCGGTGCCCTGCTTGCGCAGTATCCGGAAGTTCTCGCGTATGCGGTCGTACACCACGATGGTGTCGTTCAGCGAGTAACCGATCACCGCCAGGACCGCCGCCAGGACCCCGAGGTCGAACTCCAGCTGCAGTGCCGAGAAGATCCCCAGCGTGATCACCACGTCATGCACCAGTGCCAGCACGGACCCCGCGGCGAAGCGCCATTCGAACCGCACGGCGACATAGATCAGGATCCCGACCAGGGCGTAGATCATCGCCAGACCGCCCTGCTCGCGCAGCTCCTCGCCCACCGACGGCCCGACGAATTCCACCCGGCGCAGTTCGGCACCTTCCGGGCCCCCGGCCTCCAGCAACTGCATGACCTGATTGGACAGCGCCGCCTCGTCCGGCTCGTCCTCGCGCGGAGGCAGACGGATCAGCACATCCCGCGCGGTCCCGAAGGTCTGGACCTGCGCTCCCTGGAACCCGCCCTCGTTGATGGTTTCCCGGATCGGATCGAGCTCCACCGCTTCCGGGTAGCCGACCTCCACAAGGGTTCCGCCCGTGAAGTCGATGCCGAAATTGATCCCGCGGGTGGCGAGCATCAGCACCGACAGCAGGATCAGCACCACCGAGATCACCAGGGTGACCCGGCGCTTGCCCAGGAAGTCGAAGTTGGACTCGGCGAAGTTGAGATGCGGCAGCATTCCCCGGCTCCCGGACTTAAATGGACAGACGGGCCAGCCGCGGCTGGCGTCCGTAGGTCAGATTGACGATGGCCCGAGTCACCACGATGGCGGTGAACATCGAGGCGACGATCCCGATCGACAGCGTGATGGCGAAGCCCTTGATCGGGCCGGTCCCGAAGATGAACAGCACCACGGCGGCGATCAGGGTCGTCACGTTGGCATCCGCGATGGTGGTCACGGCGCGGTCGTAGCCCGACGCGATCGCCGCCTGCGGCGACATGCCATTGCGCAGCTCCTCGCGGATGCGTTCGAAGATCAGCACGTTGGCGTCCACCGCCATGCCGACCGTAAGCACGATCCCGGCGATCCCCGGCAACGTCAGCGTGGCCTGCAGCATCGACAGCACCGACACGATGAACACCAGATTGAGCGCCAGCGCGACGTTGGCGATCACGCCGAACACCCGGTAGTACAGGATCATGAACAGCATGACCAGCACGAAGCCGATGATGACCGACTGGATCCCGCGGTCGATGTTCTCCTGACCCAGGCTCGGGCCGACCGTGCGTTCCTCCACGATCGACATGGGTGCAGCCAGCGCGCCGGCCCGCAGCAGCAGCGCCAGATTGCGCGCTTCAGTGGTGGAATCCAGCCCGGTGATCTGGAAACGCCCGCCCAGCGGCTCGTTGATGCGCGCGACGTTGATCACTTCCTCGCTCTGCGAGCTGCGCATCACGATTTCGCCGTCTTCTTCCTCGGTCTCGATCGTGGTCTCGATGAACACCGTGGCCATCAGCCGGCCGACGTTGTCCGAGGTCACGCGCGAGAAGATGCGAGCGCCCTGGCCGTCGAGATTGATGAAGACCGCCGGCCCGCCCGTATCGTCGGCGATGCCGGACGAGGCGTCCGTAATGAACTCCCCGGTGAGCATGACCTGCCGCTGCAGCAGCACCGGGGTGCCGTCACGCTCTTCGTACAGCCGGGTCCCGGAAGGCACCTCGCCGGTTTCGCGGGCCTCCATGGGGTCCCCGCTTTCGGACACCAGGCGGAATTCCAGCGTCGCGGTCGCACCCAGCACTTCCTTGGCGCGCGCGGTGTCCTGCACGCCCGGCAGCTGCACCACGATGCGATGCTCGCCCTGCTGGGCGATCAGCGGCTCGGCCACGCCCAGCTCATCCACGCGGGTGCGCAGCGTGGAGATGTTCTGTTGCAGCGCCTGGCGGCGCAGTTCAGTCAGGTGCTCCTCCTCGAGAGTGCCGACCAGCAACCAGTCGTCGTCCTCCCGGCGCGGGGCCCACTCGAGCTCGCCGCGGTATTCACTGCTCAGCCAGCTCTCGGCCTCGTCGCGCTCGCCGTCACTGGCAAAGCGAATGCGCAACTCGTCACCGCCATCCTCGAGCGCGGAGAAACTCAGGCGTTCCTCGCGCAGACGGGGGCGCAGCTCGTTGGTGTAGCGTTCGATGGCCGTACCGATCACCGCATTGAGGTCGACTTCCATCAGGAAGTGCACCCCGCCCCGCAGATCGAGCCCGAGCGACATCGGCTGGCCATTGATGGCACGCAGCCAGTCGGGCGTGGCCGGCGCCATGTTGAGCGCGACCGTATGGTTGTCATCCAGCGAATTCCGCAGGATTTCCGCGGCCCGGGACTGCTGGTCCGCGGTTTCGAACCGCAGCAGCAGCTGGCCGTCGCGGCGCTCGGCCCGCATCGGGGTCAGGCCCTGGGCACCGAGCACGGTACCGATCACGCCCTCCATGTTCTCCTCGACTTCCCCCGCCATGGGGTTGTCGATCTGCACGGACGGATCTTCGGGGAACAGGTTGGGGGCGGCATAAAGAAGCCCGATCGTCACGACCACGACGATCAGGGCATACACCCACACCGGATAGGAGTTGCGCATCGGCTACGGGCCTTCAGAGGTCTTTCAGGGAACCCTTGGGCATGACGGACTGCACGGACTGCTTCTGCACGACGACGTTCACGCCATCGGCCACATCGACGTGAATGAAGTTTTCGCCGACTTCCGTGATCTTCCCGGCCATGCCGCCATTGGTCACGATCTCGTCACCCTTCGACAGGGACTCGACCATGGAGCGATGTTCCTTGGCCCGCTTGCTCTGCGGACGAATGATCAGGAAGTACATGATCGCAAAGAAGATCACGATCATGATCAGGAATTCGATCAGGCCACCACCGGCGGCCTGGCCTTCCTGCGCGTGGGCGGCGGAAATCAGGAAATCCATGCAGCTTCTCCGTTCAGCAAATCGGTTCGGTCAAACAGGCGGCGCGAATTATGGCACAGCAGGCACGTCCATGCCGCGCCGGCCGTAGAAATCCGCCACGAAGGCGTCCAGTGCCCCTTCGGCAATCGCCCCGCGCATCCCGCGCATCAGGTCCTGGTAGTAATGCAGGTTGTGCGTGGTCGCCAGGCGCGAGCCGAGGATCTCGTTGCACTTGTCGAGGTGCTTGAGATAGGCCCGCGAGTAGTTGCGACACGCGTAACAGCCGCACTCGGGGTCGATCGGGCGGGTATCGTCGCGGAACCGTGCATTGCGGATCCGCAGGACCCCCTCGCGGGTATACAGAAAACCGTTGCGGGCGTTACGGGTCGGCATCACGCAGTCGAACATGTCCACGCCGCGGCGCACCGCCTCCACGATGTCTTCCGGCCGCCCCACTCCCATCAGATAGCGCGGCTGTTCCACCGGCAGCTCCGGCAGGGTCACGTCCAGTGTGGCAAGCCGCTCGTCCTCCGGCTCGCCCACCGACAGCCCGCCGATCGCGTAGCCGTCGAAGCCAATCGAGCGCAGGCCGGCCGCCGACTCCCGGCGCAGCTCGGGGATCATGCCCCCCTGCACGATGCCGAACAGCGCCGCCGGGTTGTCCCCGTGGGCCTGACGCGAGCGGTCCGCCCAGCGCAGCGAGAGCTCCATGGAGCGGCGCGCTTCGTCATGCGTGGCCGGATAAGGAGTGCACTCGTCGAAGATCATGACGATGTCCGAGCCCAGCTCGCGCTGCACCTGCATCGACGACTCGGGCGTCATCAGCACCTTCGAGCCGTCCACCGGCGACTGGAAGCGCACACCTTCCTCGCTGATCTTGCGCATCTCGGCCAGCGAGAAGACCTGGAACCCGCCGGAATCGGTCAGGATCGGCCCCTCCCAGTGCATGAAGTCATGCAGATCGCCGTGCGCCCGGATGATCTCCGTCCCGGGGCGCAGCATCAGATGGAAGGTATTGCCCAGGATGATCTGCGCCCCCAGCCCCGTGAGTTCCTCGGGGGTCATCGCCTTGACCGTGCCGTAGGTTCCCACCGGCATGAACGCCGGCGTCTCCACCTCCCCCCGCGGGAAGGTCAGCCGGCCGCGGCGGGCCGCACCGTCGCTGCCCAGATGTTCAAACTGCATCGGAAGTCTCCGCGCTCGGCGGCTGATCGTCCGGATCGCCGGGTGCCAGCCACATCGCATCCCCGTAACTGAAGAACCGGTAGCGCTGCGACACAGCGTGTGCGTAGGCCGCAAACAGCCGCCGATATCCGGCAAACGCCGATACCAGCATCAGCAGCGTGCTCTGCGGCAGATGAAAATTGGTGATCATGCGGTCCACCACGCGGAACGGATATCCCGGCTGGATGAACAGCCGCGTATCGCCCGTGAACGGCTCCAGCTCGCCACCCGCCGCAGCCGACTCCAGCGCACGCACGCAGGTCGTGCCCACGGCCACCACCCGGCCGCCGCGCTCGCGGCAGCGTGCCACCGCCGCGCACAGCTCCGGCGAGACCTCCAGCCACTCCGCGTGCATCTCGTGGTCCGTCGTGTCCTCCACCTTGACCGGCTGAAACGTCCCCGCGCCCACGTGCAGCGTCACCGTTGCCGTCTCCACGCCACTGTCGCGCAGTCCGCGCAGCAGGGTGTCGTCGAAATGCAGCCCCGCCGTCGGCGCCGCCACCGCCCCTTCTCGCCGCGCGAACACCGTCTGATAGCGCGTGGTGTCCTCCTGCTCCGGCGCACGTTCGATGTACGGCGGCAGCGGCACCTGACCATGGGCATGCAACAGGGCCGGCAGATCCTGCTCGCCCGCCTTTCCTTCGCCACACAGCGACAGGCGGAAGAACGGCCCCTCGCGCCCGGTCACTTCCACCTCGAAGGCCCCGTCCGCCAGCCACAACCGCACTCCGACGCCCGGAGCCCGGCTCGCACGCACCAGCGCCAGCGCCTCGCGCCCGCCTTCCAGCACCCGCTCGAACAGGACCTCCACCCGGCCGCCGCTCGCCTTCTGCCCGAACACCCGCGCCGGGATCACCCGCGTGTCATTGAGGACCAGCAGATCGCCCGGACGCAGCCAGCGCCCGATGTCCGCGAACACGGCATCCTCCGGCTCCCCGCCCTCCAGGACCAGCAACCGGGACCCGGTGCGCTCCGGCAACGGATCCTGCGCGATCAGCTCGGACGGGAGCTCGTAATCAAAATCGGCAACTCGCATGGCGCGCGATCCTACCATGCCCCGGCTCGCGGGATACCGTTCGGCCGTATTGCCACACCCCCTGCGTGCGCTACACTACGGGCGCTGCACGCCGGGATGGTGGAATTGGTATACACGGCGCACTCAAAATGCGCTGGCTTCGGCCTTGTGGGTTCGAGTCCCACTCCCGGCACCAGGCCGGTGTAGCTCAGCTGGTAGAGCGTCTGATTTGTAATCAGAATGTCGCAGGTTCGACTCCTGTCACCGGCTCCAATTTTTCAATCACTTATGTGCTTGTCGGTCACCCGATAACTTACCCGTGTGCCAGTTGTGTGACAGTTCGGAATCCGTTCACACGCATCATCCCACCGCTGCCAGGCGGCCACCGCGCGAGGCACCCGCTGCCGGAACACCGGTACCCACTGGGTCGCGCTGGATCGGGACCTCCCCGACGGTAGCCGTCCGCTGGGTGTGCCCTTGGCCTGCCCGTTCGATACCAAAGAAGAAGCTCAGGCCGCACCGGAGTGGTGCCACGAATTCGGCAATTCGGGGTTCATGTCGGCGGCTGGCAGGATGCATCCGAGCCGCTCAAGCTTCAGGAGTGGCGCAGCTTCAGATAATCGCTTCAGGCCAGGACCGAGTGACTGCATAAGGACGTCGCGATGAAGCAGTGCGACGGCGGACAGCCAATGCACCGGCCAATTTCAGGTTTGTTCCCAAACGCCGCCAAGCAAAAACCCTACATTGATGGCTGCTTTGGGCGACTTTCGGTATCGTCGTCGCATGGCGATAACAATTCACCCAAAAGTCGGGCAGATCTTGCTCTGCGATTTCTCTGCCGGGTTCAAGAACCCGGAAATGGTCAAGTCCGGGCGCCCGGTCGTCGTTCTGTCCCCACTTATGCAGGGTCGTCCTAATCTCGTGACCGTAGTGGCTCTAAGCACGAAACGGCCGGACCCGATAATGCCTTTTCACCTGGAATTACCACGCGCAGCGCTGCCTCAGCTGGGGCGATTCCAGGAGCAATCATCGTGGGTTAAGGGCGATATGGTCTATTCGGTGGGTTTCCACCGTTTGGATCTCATAAAGCTCGGGAAACGCGACTCTCGCACGGGGAAACGAATGTACTTCACCCGATGCCTTAGCAAAGAACGAATGCGAGAAATATACGGCTGCGTCATGCATGGACTTAATCTAGGACACGTTGCCCCGCACATCTGAGCCCAAGAAATGACAAAGCCCCCAGGAAGGGGGCTTGAACGCGACTCAGGCTGACTTGTCATCGCCGTTGCCCAAGTCGGCTACGCTGGGCGGACCTTTGCGTAGTCTCGAATGCCCGATGCCGGAGCAGAGCGGGAACGATTTCACTATGGGCTGTGCCTGCGCTTACGTCAAGGCCCCTGAATTCAACCGTCAATCTTCCGCATCCTCCAGGCGGGCCTGTTCGATCAGGACCGGGTAGACGTAACCGGCTCCGAAGTCCCTTTCGAGCACGTAGACCCCTTCCACCCGCACTCGGTCACCCGGATCGGCGGTCTGTTGGCTGGTGAGGGTAATGAAGTCGCCGGGCTCGCCGGTGCCGTCCACCAGTCGCAGGAAATTACGGCCCATGATGTCCTTGTTGACCTGCGCGATGATGCCTTCCAGGCGCACCGTCTCGCCCTCAAGCTCTTCCGGTGCCTGGTTCAGGGCTTCCACGCTGTGGATCTCGTTCGCGGCAACGGCCGTGGCCAGCAGGCCCGCAGCCAGCGGCAGGGCCAGCAGCATGTGGCGGATTCGGATCATGAAGTTCTCCTTTGCGGATCGGGTTCGGGCTGCGCGCCATTTTCGTCCCCGACGGCCGGCGTGTTGCGCCGACGGGCACGGAAGAAGTCGCGCAGCTGGGTCGCGGCGCGTTCGGCCAGCACGCCGCCGGTGACCGCCACGCGGTGGTTGTGGGCCGGATGGTGGATCAGGTCGATGGCACTGCCGGTGGCCCCGGTGCGTGGATCGGCCGCCGCGTACACCAGCCGAGCCACGCGGGCGTGGATGATGGCGCCGGCGCACATGGAACAGGGCTCCAGGGTCACGTAGAGGGTGGTGCCGGGGAGGCGGTAGTTGCCCACACGCTCCCCGGCCGCGCGCAGGGCGCGGATCTCGGCGTGCGCGGTGGCGTCACGGCTGGCGATCGGTGCGTTGTGGGCCGCCGCGAGGGCGTTGCCTTCGGCATCCACCAGCACCGCGCCTACGGGCACCTCGCCGGCTGCGGCTGCGGCCTCGGCCTGTGCGAGCGCCTGTTCCATCCAGCGCACGTCATCCTGCTCGCTCATGCGGCGCTGGCGGGCGCGGGCTCGTCCAGCGCCCGTTCGATGGCGCTGGCCAGATCCTGCGGGCGCCGCGTGGGGGCGAAGCGCCGGATCACGCGGCCGTCCCGCCCCACCAGAAACTTGGTAAAGTTCCATTTGATCCGCTGCGTGCCCAGGGCACCGGGGCCGGCCGTCTTGAGGTGGCGGAACAGCGGATCGGCGCCCTCCCCGTTCACCTCGATGCGGGCGAACACCGGGAAGCTCACGCCAAAGCGCAGGCCGCAGACCCGGATGGAGTCGGCATCGCCCGGCTCCTGGCGACCGAACTGGTTGCAGGGGAACCCCAGCACCCGGAAGCCGCGTTCGCCATAGCGGTCCTGCAGCGCCTGCAGCCCTTCGTACTGCGGGGTGAAACCGCACTGCGAGGCGACGTTGACGATCAGCAGCACCTCGCCGCGGTAATCGCCGAGCCGCTGCCGCCCGCCGTCGGCGCGGGTCACTTCGAAGTCATACACCGTGGCTTGCGGGTCGGCCATTATCCGTCCGCCTCCTGTCGCGCGAAGGATTGGAGTTCCGCCTCGAGGTCCGTAAGGCTGGCCGCCATGCCGCGGGACAGGGCGGCCACCAGGGCCCGGGGCGAGCGTTGTTGCAGGGCTTCGGTGGCCTCGAAATGCGCCAGCTCGGCCCGGTCAGCGCCACCCAGCCGGGTCCGCAACCCCACGCGGGCGGCATCGCGGCCGCTGTTCGTATCCAGGTCACCGTACAGGGCCGTGACCAGCACGTGCAGTTCCACCACCGGTTGCCCGGCCGCCCGCGCGGCGCGGGCGTCGTCCACCAGAACCACGGCGCCGTCGCCACGGGTCCAGCGTTCACGCAGCAGCTGTTCCACCTGTTCCGCCGGACGCAGGAACCATTCGTTGTAGTAGTCCGATTCGTACTCGTGCGGCCCCAGGCGGTACACCAGCCCCTTCTCGGCATAGGCGGGAGCCACGCGCACCGAGCCCAGCTCCACCGCCACGGGCGCCCCGGCATCGGCTGCGGGCGGCCCGGTGTCTTCCGGCAGTTCCAGCAGGAACCACGCCCGCTCCACCGGTTCGCGTTCGGCCAGCAGACCGCAGCCCCCCAGCAGGAATGCGGCCAGCACCGCCAGCAGTAGCGCGCGTGTCATCAGCGTTCCTCTCCCCGGTTGTCCCGGTCCATGATACTGCGCGGCGGCGGCGCCCCGAACAGGGTACCCGCCGGATTGCGCCGCACGTCTTCCGAAAGGCTGCGCAGGCTGCGCGTGGTGCTCTGCAGCTCTTCCAGGGTCTCCGCCAGTTTCGCCTCGTTCACTTCCACGCCGCGATCCAGGCGTTCCACCATACCCTCGATCCGGGCCACCAGCTCGCCGATCTCGGCCTGTTCCGCAGTGCGCCTCAGCTGACGCATGGTCTCGCGGGTCTCGCCCGGGAGGGCCTGCGTATCGGGATGGTCGAGGAGATTCTCGACGGATTCCATGATGCGCTCGGCGCTGGTGGCCGTGGTCTCCAGTTCGCCGATCAGGTCGTCCGCCCGTCCGGCGATGCCCTCCACGTCGATGCTCGACACGGTGTCGTCGAGATTGACCAGCAGGCTGTTGAGATTCCCCACCACGCCCTCGATATCGATATCGTCGATGCGTTCCAGCAGCTTCTCGGCATATTCAATGAACTGCATCGTGATGCTGGGCGCCGACGGCAGATAGGCGTGCTCCGGATCCCAGGGGTGGTCCAGCGGCGGGTGTTCCGCGGGATCGGCGAAGTCCGCCTCCAGGTAGTTCATGCCGGTGATGCCCTGGGCCGCCATGCGCACCCGCAGCCCGGCCTCGACCAGCTGCTCCAGGACATCGTCCTCGAACAGGGCTTCCTGCGGCGTGGTCGCAAAACGGTCCGGCCACAGGCGCGCGCGCACCAGCACGTAGCGCTTGCGTTCCGCCGGAGGCACATCCTGTTCGTACTCCACCGAGGTGAAACCCAGCCGGGTGACCTCGCCGATCTGGACCCCGCGGAATTTCACCGGGGCGCCGACCTCCAGTCCCTGCACCGACGAATCCATGTACGTCTCGATCATCATCGACGGTCGGAAGAAATTCCCCGCCGTCGCAATCAGCAGGATGATCACCAGCGCGGCGAGTCCGCCGAGGATGAACAGGCCCAGCCGGAAATGCTGTCGGGCACTCATGCGGAGGTCTCCTCGCCGTTGGCTGCTTCGTCCTGGTCGCCGCCCAGAAAGCGCCGCACCCAGGGGTGTGTCGACTCCTCGCGCAGGCGTCGCGGATCCCCGTCGGCGACGATGCCCCGGGTTTCCTTGTCGAGCATAATCACGCGGTCGGCGATGGCAAAAATGCTCGCGAGCTCGTGGCTCACGATCACGATGGTCATGCCCAGGCTGCGCGCGAGCCGCCGGATCAGCCGATCCAGCTCGCGCGAGGTAATCGGATCCAGCCCGGCCGAGGGTTCATCCAGGAACAGTACCGAGGGGTCGAGCGCCATGGCCCGCGCGATCGCGGCACGTTTCTGCATGCCGCCGGAGATCTCCGAGGGCATGAAATCCGCGAACGCGCCCAGCCCCACCAGCTGCAGCTTCGCGCGAGCCACAGCGTCCATCACCGGACGCGGCAGAGCGGTGTGAACCTCCAGCGGCAGGCGCACGTTTTCCAGCAGGGTCATGGACCCGAACAGCGCCCCCATCTGATACATCACCCCCATACCCCGCAGGATGGCCTCGAAACGCTCGCCGTCGGCGTGGGCAATATCCGCGTCGCCGATCCAGATCCTTCCGGCCTGCGGGGTATACAGCCCGATCATGTGCTTGAGCAGCGTGCTCTTGCCACTCCCGGAGCCCCCGAGGATCACGAAGATCTCGCCACGGCGGACCTCGAAGTTCAGATCACGCATCAGCACGAAATCGTCGAAGCCCATGGTCAGGCCTTCCACCCGGATCACCGGATCCGTATCGGACTGCGCCATGCCTCACACCCCCAGGTGATAGAACAGGACCGCGAACAGGCCGTCGAACACCACGATCAGGATGATCGCCGTAACCACCGCACTGGTGGTGGAGCCGCCCACCGCCGCCGCGCCGTTGCCGGTCTGCAGGCCGCGCAGGCAGCCAACGCTGGCCACCAGCAGGCCGAACACCCCGGCCTTGAACAATCCGGAGAACAGATCCGAAAGCGACACCGCGCCGGTCACCTGGTTGAGAAACGCAACCCACGGGATGCCGAAGCCCTGCAGCACCAGGGCCGCACCCAGCAGGCCAATCAGATTGGCGTACAGCGCCAGTAGCGGCGCGACCAGGATTCCCGCCAGCACCTTGGGCACCACCAGGAAGCGCACCGGATCCAGGGCCATGGTCTGCAGGGCATTCACCTCCTCGTTCACCTTCATGGTCCCGATCTCGGCGGCAAACGCAGCCCCCGAGCGCCCCGCCAGCAGGATCGCCATCATCAGCGGGCCCAGCTCGCGGAACAGCGACACCGCGACCAGATCGGCGACGAAGATCTCCGCGCCGAACTGACGCATCGCGATCGCCGACTGGAACGCCAGGATCACGCCCATCAGGAAGGCGATCAAAGAGACGATCGGCAGGGCCTGGAACCCGGCAACCTCGGCCACGCGAAAGGTGTCGCCCCAGCGCACCTGCCGCGGATGGCGCAGCGCCGCCCCCAGGGCACGGCCCAGTTCGCCGATGAACGCCATCTGCTCCCAGCCCGCGCGTCCCACCTGTCCGACCGCGTTCGTCCAGCGGCTGCGCCAGTCGCTGCGGCCCTCACCGCGCGCGGGCGTCACCGCATCCAGCTCACGATACGGAGCCAGCTGCTCCTCGACCATGCGCGTGGCGCCGACCAGCTCCAGCGTCACCCCCCCGGCCGCGGCATCGCGTTCCAGCGCGTGCAGCAGGGCGGCCCCGGCGCCGTCACAATAGCTCAGACCGGTGACATCCACGGGCAGGGTCCCGCCCCCCGCCTCGCGCGCCAGCAGGCGCACGCGATCGCGCAGCGGGCCCCAGGACCGTTCCACCGCGGCGGTGTCCAGGCTGCCCGACAGGCGCAGACCGGGGGACGGCCCGTCTGTGGCATCATGTTGGAAGGCTGGCCGCTGGGCCCCTGACGCTGTGTCCATGCCGTTTTCCCGACTCGTGCGCGACCATGGTAGCCGCGCCAGAGCGCGGGGGACACTCTGCAGATACAGGGGAACCATCCGGCCGCTACAAACTCTTCTGCAACTCCCCCATAACGCGAGAACGCCATGTCTTCGGGAACGGACGCCCTGCAGCGGGTGGAACAGGCCCTGAACCAGATCCTGCTCGGCAAGCCCCGCGCCATCCGTCTGGCGCTCACCTGCCTGCTGGCCAACGGCCATCTGCTGATCGAGGACCTGCCCGGCGTGGGCAAGACCACGCTGGCGCACGCACTGGCGCGCGCGATGAATCTGGACTACCGCCGGGTCCAGTTCACCAGCGACCTGCTACCGGGTGACGTGCTGGGCGTGTCGGTGTTCGAACAGGGCAGCGGCGAATTCCGCTTTCATCCCGGGCCGATCTTCACCCAGGTGCTGCTGGCCGACGAGGTCAACCGGGCACCACCGAAGACCCAGAGCGCCCTGCTGGAAGCCATGGAAGAACGCCAGGCCAGCGTGGAAGGCGCGACCCGCGACCTGCCCGAGCCGTTCTTCGTGATCGCCACCCAGAACCCCGAGGAGCAGGTCGGCACGCATCCGCTGCCGGAGTCGCAGCTGGACCGCTTTCTGATGCGCATCGAACTCGGCTACCCCGACCCAAGGGCCGAGCGCGCCCTGCTGGAACGCCGCGGGGACACCGGCCACCCGGCCCCGGACACCATGGCCACGCCGGAACAGCTGGCCGAGTGGCAGGCATCCGTGGATGCCGTGCACGCCGATTCCAAGGTGCTCGACTACCTCCAGGAGCTGGTGGCTGCCAGCCGCGATACCGCCCGCTTTGCCCACGGCCTGTCGCCGCGTGCCGGCGTGGGCCTGCTGCGCGCGGCGCGTGCCCATGCGTTCCTCGACGCGCGCGACTACATCACCCCCGACGACATCGCCCGGGTCCTGCCGGCGGTGGCCGGCCACCGCGTACGCGCCCGCGAGCCGCAGGATCCCGCCCGCACCGTGGAGGCCCTGCTGGAATGCGTGCCCAGCCGCTGAACCGTCGGCGACGCCTGCGCGGCGCCTGGCAGCGCCTGCGCGACGACGCGATCCGCTGGATCAACCGC
The DNA here is from genome assembly GCF_000377325.1 of Thioalkalivibrio sp. ALgr3. Lineage (NCBI taxonomy): Bacteria > Pseudomonadati > Pseudomonadota > Gammaproteobacteria > Chromatiales > Ectothiorhodospiraceae > Thioalkalivibrio > Thioalkalivibrio sp. ALgr3. The sequence continues at coordinate 47,534 of NZ_KB897981.1, forward strand.
CGCCACGCGCACGACGGCGAGCATGCGCGGCTGGGCCGCGACCGCATCTACATCCTGCCCACCCGCGCCGGTTACACCCTGCTCGGGATCATCCTGATCATGCTGCTGGGCTCGATCAACTACGCCAACAACATGGCGTTCCTGCTGACCTTCCTGCTGGCCGGGATCGGGCACAACGCCATCTGGTACACCCATCGCAACCTGCTGGGACTGGAGATCCGCCCGCTGCCGATCGCCCCGGTGTTCGCCGGGAGCGCGCCCGAAGCGCAACTGCGACTTCATGAAACCGACGGCCGGGGGCGCGAAGCCATTACCGTGCGGGTCGGTGCACACGCTTGCGAACCGGTCGCGATCCCCGCGGGTGGCCGGAGCGATGCCCGCATCGTGCTGCCGGCCGTGCCGCGCGGGGTCTACCGCCTGCCGCGCCAGCGCGTGGACACGCGCTTCCCGCTGGGGGTCCTGGAGGCCTGGAGCTGGCTCAATCTGGACGCCGAGATCCTGGTCTATCCGTCGCCCGTGGACCCGGGCCGGCCCCTGGCCGGACACGGCGACGGCGACGAGGACACCGGCGCCCGCGGACAGTCCGAGGAACCGCCCGACCACATCCGGCCCTACCGCCCCGGCGATCCGCCCGGCCGCATCATCTGGAAGGCCTATGCCCGCAGCGGCAAGCTGCACGTGCGCGAAAGTCCCGGCGGGGTACAGGACGACCTCTGGTTCGACTACGACGCGCTGCCCCACGGCGACACCGAGACCCGCCTGTCGATGCTCTGCCATCAGGTGCTGGAGGCCCATGCGCAGGAGCGCGTCTGGGGCCTGCGTCTGCCGGGCCAGCGCATCGACCCCGGCCAGGGCCCGGAACATCGTGACCACTGCCTGCAGGCGCTGGCCCGTTTTCGCACTGCCCCGGCACCCCTGCCGCTGGAGGACGGAGCATGAGTGAGGGCTGGCTCACCCGCCCGGCCCCGCCGCGCGAGGAACTGCGCGGGCTGGGCATCGCGCTGATCGCCCTGCCGGTGGCCGCGCTGCCGCACGCCTGGTACCAGCCGGCCTGGGTGACCCTGCTGATGGCCCTGGCCGTGCTGCTGCGCGGCTGGGTGCACTGGCGCGGGACCCGCGCGCCCTCGCTGTGGGTGATGAGCCTCCTCGCCCTGGGTGCCGGCGCCATGACCCTGGCACATTACGGCACCCTGTTCGGCCAGGAGGCCGGCAGCGCGCTGCTGCTGGTGATGATCGCGCTCAAGCTGCTGGAGGCGCGCAGCCGACGCGACGTGGTCATTGCGCTGTTTCTGGGTTATTTCGTCATCGTCACCACGTATTTCTTCGACCAGGCCTTCTGGATCGGGCTGTGGTCGCTGCTGGGGGCGCTGCTGCTGACCGCGGCCCTGGTGCAGCTGCACGCCGCCCGCCCGCTGACGCCCGGTTATCTGGCCCGCCGCGCCGGGACCATGCTGGTGCACGCCCTGCCGTTCATGCTCATCCTGTTCATCGTATTCCCGCGCATCGAAGGGCCGCTCTGGGGCGATCGCGAGGACCGGGACGACACCGCGCAGACCGGCCTGTCCGACGAGATGAACCCCGGCGACATCGCCGAACTGCTGCAGGACGAAACCGTCGCCGCCCGGGTCGAATTCGACGGCGAGATCCCGCCGACCCGCGCACAGTACTGGCGGAGCATGGTGATGACCGACTTCGACGGCCGCCAGTGGCGGGCCGATCGCGGAGATTCTTCGATCGAGCCGCCCGCGGTGGAGGGCGATACCGTCGACTACACAGTCACGCTGGAACCCACGCGTTCCCGCTACCTGCCGGTTCTGGAATATCCCGCCCGCCTGCCCGACGATGCCGAGCTGCGCGCGAACCATCAGGTCATCCGCGACCAGCGCATCACCGGACGCATCCAGTACACCGCTAGCGCCGATCTGACGCGTCCCCCGGGCAGCGACGCCGACACTCCCGCCCTGGATCCCGAGACCCGCGAGCGGGCGCTGGCGCTGCCCCCGGGCGCCGCGCCGCAGGCCCGCGCCCAGGCCGGACTCTGGACGGCCACGCACGACGACCCGCGCGCCATCGTTGAAACCGCCCTGACGCGGTTCTCCGGCGAACCCTATCGCTACACCCTGCAACCACCGCAGACGACGGGCGATCACACCGATGCGTTCCTGTTCGATACCCACGCCGGCTACTGCGAACACTACGCCTCGGCGTTCGCGGTGCTGATGCGGGCGGCGGGCATCCCCGCGCGGGTGGTCACTGGCTATCACGGAGGCGAGTGGCGCGAACGCGGTGGCTATCTGCGCCTGCGCAACGCCGACGCCCATGCCTGGAACGAGGTCTGGATCGACGGCGAGGGCTGGCTGCGGGTCGACCCCACTGCGGCGATCGCGCCCGAGCGCATCGAGCAGGGCCTGCAGGGCCTGTCACCCTCCGAGGGCGAACAGACACCGGACTTCCTGCGCCGCGAGGGCCTCTCCTGGCTGCAGCAGGCGCGTTTCGAGCTGCAGGACTGGCGGGAGTTCATCGGCTTTCGCTGGGAGACCTGGGTGCTGGCGTTCACCCCCGAGCGTCAGCAGCGGCTGTTCGAGCGCTTTGGCCTGGACCCGCGCGACTGGCGCAGCGTGCTGATCGCGCTGGGGGTCAGCTTCGGCACCCTGGCCGCCGGGGTCGCGCTGTGGCTGCTGCTGCGCGGACGCGAGCGCCGGGATCCGGCGCAGCGCGCCCTCCACCGGCTGTCCCGGCGCCTGCGCGGTGCGGGGCTGGCGCACCAGCCGCACGAGAGCGTGGATGCCTGGGTGCAGCGCGTGGCCGCGGCCCGGCCGCAGGACCGCGAAGCCCTGGAGGCTTTCGCCCGGCACTACAACGCCCTGCGCTTCGCGCCGCTGGACAGACAGGGACGACACGAACAGCGCCAGGCCCTGAAGGCCACTCTCGCCCGCATCCCGCGGCGCCGGCCGGCCACGGCCACGGACGCGGAAACGCCTGCCGACACCCGGCCCTGAGCGGGGCTCCGGGTCAGGAGCGGGGGGTCAGCGGGATCAGAAGGTATTGGCCACCGAGGCCACGCCCGGCGCCCGCGAGCGCACCAGGCGCTCGACCACGTTCTTGAGATCCAGGGTGGAACGCGGGCAGCCGACACAGGCCCCCTTCAGGCGCACGCGCACGGTGCGCCCGTCCAGCTCGACGAACTCGATGTCGCCGCCATCCTGCATCATGATGCGCCGCGCCTCCTCGATGGCCTCGCGCACCGCGTCCTCGTCGATGGGGCCGTCGGCCGGCACGTCGGCCTGTTCCCGGGCCGCATGGGTCTGGGCCCGGTCCAGGCGCAGCGCCAGCTCCGGATCGAGCTCCTCAATCGCGTCCAGCTCTTCCTCGCTGTAGACGTGATCGGGGTCGTCCTTCAGCAGGTGCGACACGTCCACCATGACCTGTGCGTTATCGGGACGCGTTTGATCTCCCGCCATGATCCGGCCTCCGCTAGCTCGCAGTGCGGCCAGTATAGCAACGCCGCGCGCGATCACGTCGCGAGGCCTCACCGGCTCCCCGGATTCCGCCGGATCCGGCGCGGGCCAGCGCAGGCGCATGCGCAACCGGCGCAGGTCGTCCGCGTCCACACGCCCCGGGTACAGCCACAGAGTCCCCGGGCGCCCCCCACCCGCGGGGCGATAGCGCAGCACCACGCGGGTAGAGAACACCCGGGTGTCCGGCAGGATCTCGATATCGTGGATGCGTTCCTGGCGCAGGCCCTCGGCGGTGGCCAGCCACCAGCGTCCGTACGCGGTGCACCCCAGCCAGTCGAAGTGCGGCTGGCGGCCACGCCGGGACCAGCCGAACGCGGCCGCCACCAGTACGCCCGCCACCGGCCATGTCCACGATACGGTGTAGACCAGGGCGTACAGCAAAACCGCGGTGCTCAGCAGCACCTGACCGGCGAGGATCCGGCGCGCGAGCCCCGGATCAGGGTGCAGGCGCAGCCGCAGCGGCGGCGCGGATGAGCGGGGCAAGCCGGGCTATCCCGGCATCCGCGGTGGTCTGGCGGCCCATGACCACCTCGTAGAGCACGTTGTCGGGATAATCCAGCAGCCGTTCGAAGGCATCGCGACCCTCCTGGTCCAGTTGCGCATATCCCTGCGCGAGAAACTCCCCGAGCAGCCAGTCGTTCTCCAGCATGCCCCGGCGGCAGCGCCAGCGAGTGCGGCTGTCGGGTTCCGTCACAGTGACCTCTTCAGCATGGTGCGGCGGATGTCGCTGATCGCCTTCGCCGGATTGAGGCCCTTGGGACAGACCTGGGTGCAGTTCATGATGGTGTGACAGCGGTACAGCTTCCAGGCGTCATCCAGCCGGTCCAGCCGGTGCTCGGTGGCCTCGTCGCGGGTGTCCTTGATGAAGCGCGCGGCCTGCAGCAGCGCGGCGGGGCCGAGGAACTTGTCCGGGTTCCACCAGTACGACGGGCAGGCCGCCGAACAGCAGCCGCACAGGATGCACTCGTACAGCCCGTCCAGCTCGTCGCGGTCGGCCGGGTCCTGCTTGCGCTCCACCTCGGGCTCCGGGCTGTCGTTCACCAGCCAGGGCTCGGCCGCGCGATACTGGTCCCAGAAATTGGTCATGTCCACGATCAGATCGCGGATCACCGGCATCCCCGGGAACGGACGCAGGGTCACCGGGGTATCCAGCTCCTCCAGCGGCGTCACGCAGGCCAGTCCGTTGGTGCCATTGATGTTCATGCCGTCGGAACCGCAGACCCCGTGCTGGCAGGAACGCCGGAAACCCAGCGAGTCGTCCTGCTCCTTCAGCAGCAGCAGGGCATCCAGCAGCATCATCCCCGGCTCCATCTGCTCGTCGGGCAGGGTGAAACGCTGCATCTTCGGCAGCGTGTCGGTCTCCGGGTTGAAGCGGTAGATCGAGAATTCCATCAGTAGGTGCGCTCCTTCGGCGGGAACGAGGCCACGGTATTCGGCCGGGTCCGCACCGGCTTGTAGTCGAGGCTGTCGTCCTCCAGCGAGTACAGGCTGTGGCGCAGCCAGCGCTGATCGTCGCGTTCCGGGAAGTCGATGCGCGAATGCGCGCCACGGCTCTCCTCGCGTCCCAGCGCGGAGCGGATGGTGGCGATCGCGCAGTCCATCAGGTTCTCCAGCTCCATCGCCTCCACCCGCGCGGTGTTGAACGTGGGCGTGTGGTCATGGATCACCGCGTGGTCCAGGCGCCGGCGCAGCTCTCGTACCTTCTCCACACCCTCGCGCATCACCTGGTCGGTGCGGAACACCGAACAGTGGTCCTCCATCACCTTGCGCAGTTCGCGCTTGAGCCCGTCCACCGACTCGATCTCGCCGGTGCCCGAATCCCGCCGATCCCAGCGGGCGAGCCGCGCCATGGCCTGCTCCACCGCGGATTCGTCCAGCGGACGGTGATAGCGGTTTTCCTCGAGGTATTCGAGGATGTGATTGGCTGCGGCGCGGCCGAACACCAGGATGTCCAGCAACGAGTTGCCCCCCAGCCGGTTCGCCCCGTGGACGGATACACAGGCCGCCTCGCCGGCGGCATACAGCCCCGGCACCGGGTCCTCGGGCGAGTCCTTGACCGGCGCGACCACCTGCCCGTCGCGGTTGGTGGGGATCCCGCCCATGCTGTAGTGACAGGTCGGGAACACCGGGATCGGCGCCTCGATCGGATCCACGTTGAGAAAGGTCTGGCTGGCCTCGCGGATCCCGGGCAGGCGCTGCATGATGGTGTCCGCCCCCAGATGGCGCAGGTCGAGGAACACGTGATCGGCGTTGCGCCCGCAGCCGCGGCCTTCGCGCACCTCGGTGGCGATCGCACGCGAGACCACGTCGCGCGAGGCCAGATCCTTCGCGTTCGGCGCATAGCGCTCCATGAAGCGCTCGCCGTCGGAATTGATCAGGTAGCCGCCCTCGCCGCGCGCGCCCTCGGTGATCAGCATCCCGCGCCCGGCGATCCCGGTGGGATGGAACTGCACGAATTCCATGTCCTCCAGCGGGATCCCCGCGCGCAGGGCCATCGCCATGCCGTCGCCGGTGTTGATCAGCGCATTGGTGGTGGTGCGGAACAGCTGCCCCGCCCCGCCGGTGGCGATCAGCGTGGTCTTGGCCTCGATCACGATCGGCTCGCCACTGAGGATCTCGAACGCCAGCACCCCCAGCACGTGGCCCTCGGCATCGCGCAGCAGGTCCACAGCGAAATATTCGTCGAAGAAATGGGTGCGCGCGCGCAGGTTCTGCTGGTAAAGCGAGTGCAGGATCGCGTGGCCGGTGCGGTCGGCGGCGGCGCAGGTGCGCGCGGCCTGGTCCTGACCGAAGTTCTGGCTCTGCCCGCCGAACGCCCGCTGGTAGATGTTGCCGTTGTCCAGGCGCGAGAACGGCACGCCGAAGTGGTCCAGCTCGTAGACCACCCTGGAGGCGGCGCGACACATGTATTCGATCGCGTCCTGGTCGCCGAGGTAGTCGGAACCCTTCACCGTGTCGAACATGTGCCAGTGCCAGGAATCGGGCAGCACGTTGGCCAGCGCGGCGTTCACCCCGCCCTGCGCCGCCACGGTATGCGAGCGCGTGGGGAACACCTTGGACACCACGGCCACCTTGGCCTCGGCGTTGGACAGCTGCAGGGCTGCCCGCAGGCCGGCCCCGCCGGCCCCGATGATGAGGGCGTCGAACTTGCGCCGGGTCACGTTCATGAAAGCCATGCCTTGAACAGGATTGCGAAGGCCCACAGGCCGAGGATCAGCAGGCCGGTGGCCGACAGGATCAGCACCGTCAGACGGGTGCCGAAGGGATGGACGTAGTCCATGATCACGTCGCGCAGGCCGATCCATGCGTGCAGCAGCAGGGCTACCACGCCCACCGCCGTCAGCAGGCCCACCAGCGGATGCCCGACAAAGGCGAGCCAGCGGGCATGATCGGCCGGCGCGAAGAAGATGAAATAGCCCAGCATCAGCACGGTGAACACGCCCAGATACACCGCAGTGATCCGCTGCAGCAGCCAGGCGCGCTGTCCGCTCAGGAGTCTCACAGCCACAGCCCTCCCCAGACGATCAGGGTGGCGACGATCCCCGCAATCAGGGCCTGGCGCGCGGTGCGCAGCGACCCCTCGCGGTCCTCGCCGATCCCGAATTCCATCGCCAGATAGCGGATGCCCGCGAACAGGTGATGCAGCAGCCACCACAGGACACCCAGCAGCACCAGCAGGCCCAGCGGGTGACCGACCCAGCCGGCCACGCGGGCAAAACCCTGGGGGCCGGACAGCGAGAGCTGCAGCAGCCACAACAGCACGGGGATCGCGAGAATCAGCAGCACGCCGGTCACGCGGTGCAGAATCGAGACCACGGCATTCAGCGGAAACCGGATCCTGCGCAGATCGAGGAAAACGGGACGAACCGGTGACCGGGGCATGCGACCTCTCGCTCGTGATGGGCGACATAAGGGATCCTGACACCCGACACGGCGTTCGTCTACTATCGGGCCGCCAGGGAAATGCCGCCCCCGCGGCTACAGGAGATGCGTGATGCGCGAAGACTGGAAGAAACACCTTGTCGATTCCGGTGCCGAATTCGAGGGCGACGAGCTCGTCCACTACGGCAACCCGGAGCGTGAACGGCAGATGGCCGTCAACGGCGATGTCATCTGCGACCTTTCCCATCGCGGGCTGCTGGAGATTCGCGGTGCCGATGCCACCGAATTCCTCCAGGGCCAGTTCGGCAACGATATCCGGCAGGTGGACGAGCGCCACGCCCAGCTGTCCAGTTACGCCAGCCCCAAGGGCCGCACCTATGCGGTGTTCCGTGTCCTGCGCACTCAGGACGGCTATCTGCTGGAGATGCCGGCGGATCGCGTGGAGCCGGTCGCCAAACGACTGCAGATGTTCGTCCTGCGCTCCGACGTGATCATCGAGCAGGCCGGCGACAGCCGCATCCGCTTCGGCCTGTCCGGTCCGGATGCCGAGAAGGAGCTGCAGGACGCCCTGGGCGCCTGTCCCGCGGAGATCCACGAGGTCGTGGAAAAGGACGGGGTGACGGCGGTGCGCGTGCACGGCGTGCACCCGCGTTTCGAACTGTTCGGCGGCTTCGACGCGATGCGTCGGCTGTGGGACGCCCTCAACGTGCGCGGCGCCCCGGTGGGCCCGCACGAATGGCAGCTGCTGGACATCCTCGCCGGGATCCCGAGCGTGTTCGAGGCCACCACCGAGATGTTCGTGCCGCAGATGCTGAACCTGCATGCCCTGGGCGCGATCAGCTTCGACAAGGGCTGCTATCCGGGGCAGGAGGTGGTCGCGCGCATGCACTACCTCGGCAAGCTCAAGCGGCGCATGTTCCGCCTGGCGATCCAGGATGGCGAACCCCCGACACCGGGCATGCCGGTATTCCGCGCCGATGGCAACCCGGATCAGGCCGATGGCGAACTGGTGGCCGCCGAACTGCACCCCGACGGCCAGTACTCCGCACTGGCGGTGCTCAAGGTGGACGCGGCCGAGGCCGAACTGCGCTGCGGCGCCCCGGACGGCGCGCCGGTGACGCTGTGCGACCTCCCCTACGACGTTCCCGAAGGGGCCTGACGCATGCGCTTTCTGTTCTTCTTCTTTGTCCTCATCCTGCTGGCGCTGTGGGCGGCGTTCTTCAGCCGCCCCAACAATCCGACCCTGTCCAACTGGCTGTACGCCCTGGCCGGGGTGCTGGCGATCCTGTTCCTGATCGGCTACCTCCGCCTCGACGGGGTGATATAGCCCCTCGGGACACCCGTACCCCATGCCCTCTTGTTTTTTGTTGGGGTCATGGATGGGTACACACACAAAAAGGCCCCGCCGGTTACGACCGACGGGGCCTTTTTGCGAGGTGTTTGGTGGAGCGGAGGAGGATCGAACTCCCGACCTTCGCGTTGCGAACGCGACGCTCTCCCAGCTGAGCTACCGCCCCTCGAGATGCTGCGCATTCTAGCAGGGACCCGAGCCCACGGGAACCCCGGCGACCATCCGGGTGCTCCCGGGACCGGGTCGCATTTCGGCAACGCGTGCCGCAATCCGTGCGCCGTTTCGCGTGCGGCAGGACAGGCAGCCGCCTAGAATGAGATCCCTGATCGAGTCATTTGCCACAGCTCATGAACGCGCATCTTCCCTTGATGACTGGCCCCATACCCCTTCGCCGGAGCCCGGAATGAGCCTCTCCGTGCGTATCCTGGGCGCCAGCGGCGGCATCGGGCCGGGCCGCCGCACCACTTCCATCCTGATCGACCGGGACATCCTGATCGACGCCGGCAGCGGCGTGGGCGATCTCGAGCTCGAGGAACTGCAGGCCATTCGCCACGTCTTCCTGACCCACTCGCACCTCGACCACGTGGCATTCCTGCCACTGCTGATCGACACGGTATTCCGGGTGGATGCCCCGCCGGTCACGGTGCACGCCCTGCCGGAGACCCTGGAAGCCCTGCAGCGCCACATCTTCAACTGGGTGATCTGGCCCGATTTCACCGCCCTGCCCTCGCCCGAGCAACCGGCGCTGCGCTTTCGCCCGCTGGATGCCGGCGAGCAGATGGACATCGACGGACGCTCCGTCACGGCCCTTCCCGCGATGCACACCGTCCCGGCGGTAGGGTATTCGGTGAGCCGGCCGGATGCCGGAGCCTTTGCGTTCAGCGGAGACACCACTTCGACCCGGGGTCTGTGGCAGACCCTGAATGCCCTGCCCCGCCTCGATCTGCTGATGATCGAAACCGGGCTGCCGGACGAGATGGACCATCTCGCCGGTGCCACCCGCCACTACACCCCGCTGCAGCTGGCGCGCGATCTCGACCATCTGCGGCATCGCCCGCGTATCGCGGTGACCCACCTCAAGCCGGGCTACGAACAGACCATCCGTGAACAGCTGGCCGCGCGCAACAATGGCGACATGATCGTTCTCGACGGCGACGAGCACTTCGAGCTGGCCGGCTGACCCTGGCCACCGAGCGCCGCTGCGTCCGGATTGGTCGCAAACCGGAGCTGTGGCATCCTTGGCGGATGCGACCCCTGATCCGACTCTTTTTCCGCGGCGTCCGCCTGGTACTCACACCCTTCATGCTCGTGGGCGAGAAGGTGACCCGCCCGCGCGGAATCCAGCGTGACCCCGAAGAACAGGCTCGGGTGGACGAACAGACCCGCGCCCTCGCGCTCTACCACTTCCCCGCCTGTCCGTTCTGCATCAAGGCGCGCCGTGCCATGCAGCGGCTGTCGCTGGACATCGAACTGCGCAACGCCCAGCCGGCCGGCGAACACCGCGAGACCCTGCAGACGGAAGGCGGCAAGCTGCAGGTCCCCTGCCTGCGGATCGAGGAAGGAGACGGCAGCGTGCGCTGGCTGTACGAGTCGGGCGCGATCATCGACTACCTCGAGTCGCGCTTTGATCCGGACCGGGCCGGAGCCGACCGCAATACCGAGGGCTCCTGAACCCGCAAATGACAGGGGGCGGCACGTGGCCGCCCCCTCGGGACCGGATCAGACCCGGAAGTGCCCCACCCGCTGCTGCTGCTCGGAAGCCAGTTTCGACAGCTCTTCCGAGGCATTCGCGATCTCGCGCGAGCCGCTGGCCGTCTCGTCCAGCACCTGGGTGATGTTGGAGATGTTGCGGTTGATCTCCTCGGCCACCGAGGACTGTTCCTCGGCCGCGCTGGCGATCTGCGTATTCATCTCCGAGATGGTGGTCACCGACTGCGTGATCGACTCCAGCGACTCGCCCGCCTCGTTCACCTTCTCGCGGCTGGAATGCGCGCGGTTCTTGCCTTCTTCCATCGCCTGAACCGCCTCGCGCGTGCCGTTCTGGACGCGCTCGATCATGCCCTGGATCTCGTGAGTCGAATCCTGGGTCCGGCTCGCCAGGGTCCGCACCTCGTCGGCCACGACCGCGAAGCCGCGGCCCTGCTCGCCGGCCCGCGCCGCCTCGATGGCCGCGTTCAGCGCCAGCAGGTTGGTCTGATCGGCGATGTCGCCGATCACCTCCAGCACCTTGTTGATCTCCTCGGCGTCCGTGGACAGCCGTTCGATCACTTCGGCGGTGTTGTCCACCTGCGAGGTCAGGTGGTTGATCGACTGCACCGTCTGTTGCACCAGCTCGCGCCCGGCGTTGGCATCCTGGTCGGTGGTCTGGGCCGCCGTGGCCGCGTCGGAGGCGTTGCGTGCGACCTCGGCCACCGTCGCGGTCATCTCGTTCATCGCGGTGGCCACCTGGTCGACCTCGTCCTTCTGCCGCGTGACCTGACCGTTGGTCTGTTCGCTGGTTGCGGACAGCTCATTGGCCGCGGCCGCCACCTGATCGCCACCGGCGGCGACTTCCTTGACCAGGTCCTGGATCTTGCCCACGAAGCGGTTGAACGCCGCCGCCAGATCTCCCAGCTCGTTGTTGCCGTCGGCCTCGAGCCGGCGCGTCAGGTCTCCGTCGCCGGACGCGATGTCATCCAGACGCGTGACGGTCTGGCGCAGCGGCCGCACGATGCTGCGCGACAGCAGCCAGGCCAGCAGCAGACCAAGACCGATGGCGACCACGCCCACCGCCACCACGGTGGTGGTGGCATTGCGGGCCATCGCCACGTATTCGCTGCGATCGACCATCAGCTCCAGCACGCCCACCGGCTCACCGGAGAAATCCTCCACCGCGCGCCCGACCACGGCCATCGGGCGGCCGTCGTGGCGAACGTTGCGGATCATCTCCTCGCCGTCGAGGATGCGCCGCATCTCCTCCCGACTGAAGGTCGAATCGCCATTGATGGTTCCGGCAAAGACCTCGAAACCGCCATCACGATCCAGGTGTACCGCCACGGGTGATCCGGTTTCCTCGGTGAAGGACTCGAAGAAGGCGTCATCGAAGGCCATGCCGAATTCCAGCGAGCCGATGTGCTCGTTCTGGTAGGACACCGGCACCATCCCGCGGATCCCGATGCCGAACGGGCCCTCTTCCAGGCCGGTGATCGGCTGCCGATTGCGGTTCACCTCGAGGATCGTCTGGCGCACGTCCGACAGGTCGTCGCCGTAGTTGTCGGGACTGTGGGTACGCAGGAAAGAGGTCGCCGGCGGCGTATGGAAGTGATACTGGCGTACGTCGTGCTCGGCGCGAAGCTCGCCATATCCCGGCTCGGTCAGTTCCAGCAGGCGCTCACGATCCCCCTCGGCGAACGCCTGCTGAATCACCGGAACCTCGGCGATGGCCCGCGCCATCGACTCGCCCCGTTCGGCTTCCTGCTCCAGCTGGCGGATCAGCAGCCCGCTCAGGTCGTTCAGCTCCCGTTGCTCCGCGCGATCGGCCATCGTGCCGAGGCTGTTCATCACGACGACCAGCGTGAGCACCACAACCGCCACCACAACGATGGTGACGCCGCCCATCAAGCGCGTTCCGATACGGATATTCCTGAGCATGGCTTTCCCTCTTTTGGTGTTCCGGCATTCTGATCAATGCGCATTCCGCCGGGCCCTGCGCAGCCGGATGGCTACATCAGCATGCCCTCACATGCTAACGGCGGCCATCCGGAAACCTTGATCCGAATCGGCCGCCGTCACGAAAACCCATCCTCCGGCACGGGGCACAACACCCCGGCCGGCAGGACCCACGGTCAGACACGGAAGCGCCCGGTGCGCTCCTGCTGCGCCGAGGCCAGCTTCGACAGCTCCTCCGAGGCGTTGGCGATCTGCTGCGATCCGGCCACGGTCTCGTCCAGCACCTGAGTGATGTTGGAGACGTTGCGGTTGATCTCCTCGGCCACCGAGGACTGCTCTTCGGCCGCGCTGGCGATCTGCGTGTTCATGTCCGAGATGCTGCTGATGGACTGCGTGATCGACTGCAGCGACTGCCCCGCATCGTTGACCTGTTCCACGCTGGAATGCGCCTGTCGACGGCCGTCCTCCATGGCCTTCACCGCGTCGCGCGTGCCGTTCTGCACCCGCTCGATCATCCCCTGGATCTCCTGGGTCGAATCCTGGGTCCGGCTCGCCAGGGTCCGCACCTCATCGGCCACCACCGCGAAGCCGCGGCCCTGCTCGCCGGCCCGCGCCGCCTCGATGGCCGCGTTCAGCGCCAGCAGGTTGGTCTGATCGGCGATGTCCCCGATCACCTCCAGCACCTTGTTGATCTCCTCGGCATCGGTCGACAGCCGCTCGATCACCTGCGCGGTGTTCTCCACCTGGGTGGACAGGGTGTTGATCGCACTGACGGTCTGTTCCACCAGCTCCCGACCGTGGGTCGCATCCTTGTCCGTGCTCTGTGCGGCTTCCGCCGCCTCGGTGGCGTTGCGGGCGACCTCGGCCACGGTCGCGGTCATCTCGTTCATGGCCGTGGCGACCTGGTCGATCTCGGATTGCTGGCGGCCGACCTGTTCGTTGGTCTGCTCGCTGGTCGCGGACAGCTCGTTGGCTGCGGCCGCCACCTGGTCGCCGCCGGCGGCAACTTCCTTCACCAGCTCGTGGATCTTGCCCACAAAACGGTTGAACGCCGCCGCCAGATCCCCCAGCTCGTTGTTGCCGTCGGCCTCCAGCCGGCGCGTCAGGTCCCCGTCGCCGGACGCGATGTCGTCCAGACGCTCGACCGTATCGCGCAGCGGCCGCACGATACTGCGCGACAGCAGCCAGGCCAGCAGGAGGCCAAGACCGATGGCGACCACGCCCACGCCCACCACGGTAGCCGTGGCATTGCGGGCCATCGCCACGTAATCGCTGCGATCGACCATCAGCTCCAGCACGCCCACCGGCTCGCCGGAGAAGTCTTCCACCGGACGCCCGACCACCGCCATCGGACGACCGTCGTGCTCGGTCCGGCGCACCAGTTCCTCGCCGCCGGCAATCCGCTCCATTTCGTCACGGCTGAAGGTGGAGTCGCCGTTGATGGTGCTGCCGAACGCCTCGAAGGTCCCGTCGCGCTGCAGGTAGAGGGCCACCGGGGCTTCCGTATCCGCCGTGAAGTCCTCGAAGAAGGCATCGTCGAAGGCCATGCCGAATTCCAGCGACCCGATATGTTCACCCTCGTGGGAGACCGGGACGATGCCGCGGATGCCCAGGCCGGCCACCCCTTCCTCGAGCCCGGAGATCGGCCGGCGGTCGCGGTTGGTATCGACCACGGTCTGGCGGAACCCGGAGAGGTCATCGTCGTAGCGATCCGGACGGTGTGCCCGCAGGAAGGACGTCGCCGGCGGCGTATGGAACTGATACTGGCGTACGCCGTATTCCTCGTAGAGGTGATCGAAACCCGGTACGGTCATCGCATGCAGCTGTTCGCGGTCCCGCCGGGCGAAGGCCTGCTGCACGTCCGGAATGGCGGCCACGGCCTGTGCCATCGCGGTCCCGCGATCGGCTTCCTGATCGAGCTGCCGGATCAGCAGTTCACTCAGGTCATTGAGTTCACGCTGTTCCGCACGGTCCGCCATGTTGCCGAGGCTGTTCATCACCACCACCAGCGTGAGCACCACGACCGCGACCACCACGAGGGTGACGCCGCCCATCAGGCGGGTTCCGATCCGGATATTCCTGAGCATCTCTCTCTCCCTTGAAGCTTTCTTCGCGCCCGGAGTTACGGGCGCCGTTCTGCGAGTCTCTCGCTCCCGCTAGCGGCCGGCAGCGGCCTGACTTGAGCCGCGCGGGTCACACGCCTCCCCACGCACTCAGCCCACGTGCCGCAGCAGCAACGGCTCGGCGAGCGCATACACCGCGAGGCTGACCAGCACGATGGCGACCACCGACAGCAGGGCCCCGCCGCGGATCATGTCCACCACGCGCAGGCGATTGGAGGCAAACACGATGGCGTTGGGCGGCGTGGCCACTGGCAACATGAACGCGACCGACGCGGCGAACGCCACCGGCAGGGTCATCAGCCCCACCGGCACGTCCATGCGCAGCGCGAGCGCGGCCACCAGTGGCAGCAGGGTGGCGGCGGTGGCGGTATTGCTGGTCACGTGGCTGAGGGTCATGGTGACCAGCACCACCCCCGCGATCACCAGCAGCAGCGGCCACGCCTGCGCGCCCATCAGCGCCTCGGCGGTCAGTTCCGCCAGGCCCGAGGATTCAATCGCGGAACCGAGACTGAGACCGCCACCCACGAGCAGCAGCACCCCCCAGGGCAGCTCCCGCGTGTTGTCCCAGCACAGCAGCCGCCGCTGACCCGAGGCCCCGGAAGGGATCAGGAACAGCAGCCCGGCCCCGAGGATCGCGATCCCGGCGTCCGTCAGTTCCAGCGGCAGCCACGCCTCCAGCAGGGGACGAAACATCCAGGCCAGCGCCACCAGCAGGAACACCGTCGCCACGCGCAACTCCGCATGGCTCCACGGCCCCAGATCGCCTACCTGCTCCTGCAGCATGCGGTCGAGCCCGTTGAGGCGAATGCGATGCACCGGGAACACCCAGCGGGTCAGCAGGAACCAGGCAATGACCAGCAGGGTCAGCGACAACGGCAGGCCCAGCAGCATCCAGTCGATGAAACCGATCCCGAGCTCGTAGCGGTCATTGAGAAACGCGACGGTCAGCGCATTGGGCGGGGAACCGATGATGGTGGCCATGCCGCCGATGTTGGCCGCGAAAGCGATGCCCAGCAGCAGCGCCAGGGCCGGACTGCGGCTGTCCGGCGCCATGCCCTGCAGGCCCTGGCCCCCGTCGCGCTCCATCAGCCCCAGCACCGACAGCGCGATCGGCAACATCAGGGCCGCGGTGGCGGTATTGCTGACCCACATCGACAGCCCCGCGGTGGCCAGCATGAAGGCACCCACCAGGGTGTGCAGCCCGCGGCCGGAACGCGACAGGATCGCCAGCGCCAGCCGCTGGTGCAGGCCCCAGCGCTGCACCGCCAGGGCGATCGCGAAACCGCCCATGAACAGGAAGATGGTGGGGTTGGCGTAGGGTGCGGTAGCCTCGTCCATCGCCACCACGCCGGTCAGTGGCAGCAGCGCGATGGGCAGCAGGGCCGTGACCGGGATGGGCAGCGCCTCGCTGATCCACCACACGGCCATGAACAGGGTCAGGCCCAGGACCCGCCAGGCCTCCGGGGAGAAGGCCTCCGGCGGCGGGACCAGCAGAAAGGCCACGAAGACCAGCGGCCCGAGGAACAGACCGATGCGCGCACGCAGCGCGCTTCCGGCGGGGGATCCGCCGTGATCCTGTCCGGGGCCGCCCCCGGCGCCCGGCGGCGGTGTTCGCTCCCCCTCCCCGGTCGTCTCCTGCATGCGTCAGTCCGCCGCGCGCACCAGGAATTCCATCAATGCCTTCTGCGCATGCAGGCGGTTTTCCGCTTCGTCCCAGACCACGCTCTGCGGGCCTTCCAGCACGTCGGTGGCCACCTCTTCCTCGCGATGCGCCGGAAGGCAGTGCATGAACAGGGCATCCGGCTGCGCGCGATCCATCAGGGCCTGATCCACGAAGAACCCGGCAAACGCCTGGCGCCGCGCGCTCTTCTCCTGTTCCTGGCCCATGCTCGCCCACACGTCGGTCACCACCAGATCCGCACCCGCGGCCGCCTCGCCGGCATCGCGGGTCACGCTCACGTGATCGCGGGTCGCCTCCAGCACCGAGGCCTCCGGGTCGTAACCCTCGGGACAGGCCGCCACCAGCTCGAAGCCCAGCAGATGGGCGGCGTACATGTAGCTGTGGCACATGTTGTTGCCATCGCCGATCCAGGCCACGCGCTTGCCGCGGATGTCGCCACGGTATTCGAAGAAGGTCTGCAGATCCGCCAGCAGCTGCGCCGGATGCTCCAGATCGGTCAGCCCGTTGATCACCGGCACCGAGGAATGCCGCGCGAACAGCTCCACCTTCTCGTGCTCGTAGGTGCGGATCATCACGCAGTCCACCATGCGCGAAAGTACCCGTGCGGTGTCCTCGATCGGCTCGCCCCGCCCGAGCTGGGTATCCCGCGGCGACAGGAACAGCGCGTTGCCGCCGAGCTGCTGCATGCCCACCTCGAAGGACACGCGAGTGCGGGTCGACGACTTCTCGAAGATCATTCCGAGGGTCTTGCCCCGCAGCAGGTCGTCATGGTGTTCGCCCGCCTTCAGCTGGCGTTTCAGCTCGATCGCGCGGTGCAGCACCGCGCGCGTCTCTTCGGCGGACAGATCGAGAAAGGAAAGAAAATGGCGCGGATTCATGCAGAAGCCTCCCTGGTGGCCCCGGATGCCAGAAACGCATCCACCCGGTCGGCCACGCCGTTCGCGATCTGCGTGACCTGTTCGTCGTCGATGATCAACGGCGGCAGCAACCGGATCACCCGCTCCGCCGTCACGTTCAGGATCAGCCCGGCCTCCAGCGCCTGTCCCACCAGCTCGCCGGCCGGCCGATCCAGCTCGATCCCCAGCATCAGGCCGCGGCCACGGATCTCCACGACCTCCGGCCGGTGGCCCAGGCGCTCCTGCAGCTGCCGGCGCAGTGCCTGCCCCTGGCGTTCGGCCTGCTCGCACAGGGCCTCCTCCTGCATCACGTCCAGCACCGCCAGCGCCGCGCGCGACACCAGCGGACCGCCGCCGAAGGTGGTGCCGTGCATTCCCGGCCGGAACAGGTCGCGGGCCGCCCCCGCCACCAGATTCGCCCCGATGGGAATGCCGTTGCCCAGCCCCTTGGCCAGGCTCACCACGTCCGGGGTGATGCCTTCATGCTGAAACGCGAACCACTGGCCGGTACGGCCGATGCCGGCCTGGATCTCGTCCAGCATCAGCAGCCAGCCGCTGGCATCGGCGATCTCCCGCAGGCGGCGCAGATAGCCGTCGGGGGGGATGCGGATGCCGCCCTCGCCGGTCACCGGCTCGACCAGGATGGCCACGATGTCCTCCTGCCCGGCCAGTGCCGCCACCGCGTCCGCATCGCCGTAGGGCACATGTTCGAACCCCTCGACCAGCGGCTCGAACCCGGCCTGGATCTTCGCATTGCCGGTGGCGGACAGGGTCGCCATGGTGCGCCCGTGGAAGCTCCCGTCCATCACGATCACGCGCGGGCGCTCGATGCCCTTCGCCCGTCCGTGCAGCCGCGCCAGCTTGATCGCGGCCTCGTTGGCCTCGGCCCCGGAATTGCAGAAGAATGCACGACCCATACCCGCGAGCGAGCACAGCCGCCGGGCCAGCGTCTCCTGCAGCGGCACCCGGTACAGATTGGACGTATGCACAAGGGTCGAGGCCTGGTCGCAGACCGCGCTGGCCACCCGCGGATGCGCATGTCCCAGGCCGCAGACCGCGATGCCCGACAGGGCATCCAGATAGCGCCGGCCCTCGGTGTCCCACAACCAGGCACCCTCGCCGCGCTCGAAGGCGACCGGCAGGCGATTGTAGGTCTGCTGCAGGAAATCGTTCATGTTCCGTTCTCCAAACGCGAAAGCCGGCGGTGGTGCCGCCGGCTTCCGGAATGCGGGTCGGACACCCGGCGCGGAACCCTCTTGCGGGAACCCGCCGGGCTCGTCGCCGATCTTACTGCATCTGCCGGGCGACGAAGTCCCAGTTCACCACGCTCCAGAAGTTCTCGAGGTACTTCGGGCGCGCGTTGCGATAATCGATGTAGTAGGCATGCTCCCACACGTCGCAGGTCAGCAGCGGGGTCTGGCCGTCGCGCATCGGGTTCGCGGCGTTCGAGGTATTGACGATCTCCAGCGAGCCGTCGCCATTCTGCACCAGCCAGGTCCAGCCGGAACCGAAGTTGCCGACCGCCATCTCGTTGAACTTTTCCTTGAAGGCGTCGAACGAACCGAAGGCGCTGTTGATGGCATCCGCCAGCTTGCCGGAGGGCTCGCCACCGGCATTCGGGCCCATGCAGTTGAAGTAGAAGGTGTGGTTCCAGACCTGGGCGCCGTTGTTGAAGATGCCGCCGGCCGGGGCCTTCTTGATGATGTCCTCCAGCGAGGCGTTCTCGAACTCGGAGCCCGGCAGCAGGCCGTTGAGCTTGGTCACGTAGGTCGCGTGGTGCTTGTCGTGATGGTATTCCAGCGTCTCGGCGGAGATGTGGGGCTCCAGTGCGTCCTTCGCGTACGGCAGATCGGGCAGTTCGTAGGTCATGGGACCTCCTTCTTCGCGTTCGTTCGTTATTCGTGGTGATGTCTCGCGGGGACCGCCCCTTCACGGGCGATCCCGAACCCGCTAACGATAGTCACCTTGGGCGGGCGATGCAATTCCCGAGTACAACACTCGACCTTTGCCGGGCCGCGGGTGCGGGCATCGTGATACCTTTTCTTCGCAACGTAACATCGCCGTGCTGGACTGGGCGGATTCCGTCATATGCCCGTCCCCGATGCAGGATACCGACTTGGAAGCCAACGACCGTTTTCTCAACCGTGAACTCTCGCTGCTGGAATTCAACCGCCGGGTGCTGGAACTCGCGCGGGAACCCGGCTTTCCTCTGCTGGAACGCCTGCGTTATCTCAGCATCTCCTCGACCAATCTCGACGAGTTCTTCGAGGTCCGCGTCGGCTCGCTGCTGCAGCAGGTCGAACTGAACGTCAGCGCGCCCGGCCCCGACGGCCTGTCCGCGCAGGAACAGCTGCGCCGCATCAGCCCGGCCGCGCACCAGCTGGTGGACGAGCAGTACGCGATCCTCAACGACGAACTGATCCCGGCGCTGGCCGCCGAGGGCATCCACTTCGTGCGCCGTACCCACTGGACACCGGAGCAGCAGGCATGGGTGCGGGACTACTTCCGCGAGCAGCTGCAGCCGGTGCTCACGCCCATCGGCCTGGACCCGGCCCATCCGTTCCCGCGCATCCTCAACAAGAGCCTCAACTTCATCGTGACCCTGCAGGGCAAGGACGCCTTCGGCCGCGAATCCGGCCGCGCGGTGGTGCAGGCCCCGCGCTCGCTCCCGCGTCTGGTGCGTCTGCCGCCGGAGGTCGCCTCGGGGGACAACGACTTCGTGCTGCTCTCCTCCATCCTGCACGCCCATGTCGGCGAGCTGTTCCGCGGCATGCAGGCCACCGGCTGCTACCAGTTCCGGCTCACCCGCAACTCCGACCTGTTCGTGCAGGAAGAGGAGATCGACGACCTGCTCAACGCGCTGGAGGGCGAGCTGCCACAGCGCAACTACGGCGCTGCCGTGCGCCTGGAGGTAGCGGACAACTGCCCCGAGGAGGTCGCCCGTTTCCTGCTGCAGCAGTTCAACCTGCCGGAAGAGGCCCTCTACCAGGTCACCGGCCTGGTCAACCTCAACCGGCTGATGGCGGTCCACGACCTGGTCGACCGCCCGGATCTCAAGTTCCCGCCGTTCGTGCCCGCGCTGCCGCGCCCGCACGTGGGCGCCGAACAGATCTTCCACTGCGTGCGCGAACACGACCTGCTGCTGCACCACCCCTACGAGTCGTTCATGCCGGTGGTGGAGTTCCTGCGCCAGGCCGCCAGCGACCCGGACGTGCTGGCGATCAAGCAGACCCTGTACCGTACCGGCACCCGCTCGCCTCTGGTCGAGACCCTGATCGAGGCCGCGCGCAACGGCAAGGAAGTGACCGTGGTGATCGAGCTGCGGGCGCGCTTCGACGAGGCCGCCAACATCGAGCTGGCCAACCGCATGCAGGACGAAGGCGTGCACGTGACCTATGGCGTGGTCGGCTACAAGACCCACGCCAAACTGGCGCTGGTGGTGCGCCGTGACGAGAACGGCATCAACCGCTATGCCCACCTGGGCACCGGCAACTACCACTCCGGCACCGCCAAGGCCTATACCGACTACGGCCTGATGACCGCCGATCCGGTGATCACCGAGGACGTCCACCGGGTGTTCCAGCAGCTGACCGGGCTGGGCCAGGTGTCCCGCCTGCGGCGGCTGATCCAGGCGCCCTTCCGGCTGCACGACGCGATGCTGGAAAAGATCCGCCGCGAGGCCGAACATGCCCGCGCCGGACGCCCGGCACGCATCGTCGCGCGCATGAACTCGCTCAACGAGGCGGCGATCATCGAGGCGCTGTACGAGGCCTCGCAGGCCGGTGTCCGCATCGAGCTGATCGTGCGCGGGATCTGCGCCCTGCGCCCCGGGGTGGAAGGACTGTCGGAGAACATCGAGGTGCGCTCGGTGCTGGGGCGCTTCCTCGAGCACTCGCGGGTGTTCTGGTTCGGCAACGACGGCGAACCGGAGCTGTACCTGTCCAGCGCCGACTGGATGCCGCGCAACTTCTTCCGCCGCGTCGAGGTCGCGTTCCCGGTTACGGATCCGGCCATGCGCGAGCGGGTGGCGGAGGAGTCGCTGTTCGCCTATCTGCGGGATACCGCCACGGCCTGGCGCCTGCTGCCGGACGGTCGCTACCAGCGCGTGACCCCAGCGGAAGGCGAAGCGCCGTGGTCGGTGCAGCAGTGGCTGCTGGACACGCTCTCTGGCACCCAGACCACCAGCGGGTAACCCCCGGGCGCGCAGCGCCGACCCGAACCCGGTCAGGCGAAGGCCAGGCGAACCCCGACCCGTTTGAGTTCCGCAGCCTCGGCCTCCAGATCGGCGCGGGTCAGCGGGTGTGCGTCCAGCCAGCCGTCGGCGAAGATCAGTTCCAGGCCCGCCGTGCGCGGGCATACCGTTTCCAGCGGCAGCGGGTCGTCGGTGCGCGGACGGTGCAGCAGCACCGCCAGCCGCAGCAGCACCACGAGATGACGAAACCCTTCGTCGTCCCCGGGACGCGGGTCCTTCAGCAGCGAGGGCTTGAGCTTGCGCCGATGCAGTCGCACCAGGCGCGCCAGTTCCTGTTGTTCCGGCCGCGAGAACCCGGGCAGGTCGGCCCAGTCGAGGATGTATTCCCCGTGCTTGTGGTACTTCGCGTGCGACAACGCCAGGCCGATCTCGTGCAGCTCCGCGGCCCAGCTGAGGCGATCGCGATCATCCGCCCCCAGGCCCAGCTCGTCGGCCACCTGCTCCGCCAGCCAATCGGCGGTGGCCTGCACGCGCCGCGCCTGTTCCGCGTCCACCGCGAAGCGCTCGCGCAGGTGATGGATGGTACGTCCGCGCACGTCCTCGTGGCGGATCCGGCCCAGCAGGTCGTGCACCACGCCCTCGCGCAGCGCACCGTCCGAGGGATGCAGACGCTCGATCCCCAGCGCGCGGAAGGCCCCGATCAGGACCGCCAGCCCCCCGGCGATCACCGGTCGGCGGTCCTCGTTGAGCCCCGGGAGGTCGTCCAGATCCGCGCTGCGTTTCTTGCGGATCATGCGCTCGCGCAGGGCTTCCAGCGAGGCCAGCGTGAGCCCCGGTTCGGGATCCAGCTCCAGCCCCTCGACCATCCGGCTGAGGGCCAGGATGGTCCCCGACGATCCGAGGGCCTGCGCCCAGCCGAGCCGGCGATAGGTCCCGACCAGCGGCTGCAGCTCGCGCCCGGCCTGCAGCTCCGCGGCTTCAAACGCACGCCGGGTCAGGCGCCCGCGCGGAAAAAACCGCCGGGTGAAGCTCACGCAGCCCATCTCCAGGCTCTCGGCCCGCTCGGTCTCGAAACGCGCCCCGATGATGAACTCGGTGCTGCCGCCGCCGATGTCGATCACCAGACGCCGGTCCCCCTCGTCCGCGAGGGTATGGGCGACGCCCAGATAGACCAGGCGTGCCTCCTCGCGGCCGCCGATGATCTCCACCGGATGACCCAGCGCCGCCTCGGCGCGCTGCAGGAAACGATCGGCATTGCGCAGCTGGCGCAGGGTATTGGTACCCACCGCACGCACGCTGCCGTGTGGCAGCCCGCGCAGGCGCTGGCCGAAGCGTTCCAGGCAGGCGATCGCCCGTTCCGCCACCGCCGGGTCAAGACCGCCGCGCGAATCCAGTCCGCTGGCCAGCCGCACCATGTCCTTCAGGCGGTCCTGCATCAGGACCTCGCTGCCCTGGCGGCGTGCCACGATCATGTGAAAGCTGTTGGAACCCAGGTCCACCGCCGCGACGGTCTCGACCTCCCCGGGCTGGCCAGCCTGCCCCTCGTTCGTCATGGTCAGGCCCCGCCGAGGCGTTCCAGCACCCCGCGCGGCAGGTGCCACACCAGGTGCAGCGGGCCGGGCAGATGGCCGCCCAGGCCGCAGGCATCGCCCTTGCCCATGGCCACCGGTGCCGCGCCGCCGGACAGCCCGAGAAGGCGGCCGGCGAGCCGCGAGAGATCCGGCTCGTGCCCGACCAGCACGATGCTGCCGCCATCCTTCTCCGTCTGCAGCCGCTCCTGCAGCTCGGGGCCCACCAGCTGCCCCGGGCGCAGGCAGTCCACGGTTTCCGCCTCGCAGGCCAGGGCCCGCGCCAGCGGCGCGGCTGTCTGCGCCGCGCGGTGCCAGGGGCTGACCCAGACCCGCGCCGGCTCCGCCAGCAGCGGCACCAGTGCACGGGCCATGGCCGCCGCGCTCGCTTCACCCTCACGGGTCAGGGGACGATCGCGGTCGGGGCCGTCGAATGCCGACGGATCCTCGGACTGGGCGTGGCGCAGCAATACCAGATCGGGGCGCTTCACGGGATCAGGCCTCCGGGTCCGGGCGCAGCATCAGCAGCGAATACCAGCCGTCGCCGGCCAGCCACTCGCGATCCCGCAGCAGACCGCTGCCGGCAAGCAGCCGGTCGATCATCGTCGCGTCGAACTTGCGCGAGATCTCGGTGCGGATCACTTCGCCAGCGGTCAGCTCCAGGGTGGTGTCGAACGCGTCCACCCGCACCTGCTGCGGGGCCTGCGCCACCAGATGCATCTCGATGCGCGAGGCCTGATGATTGAACGGCGCGCGGTGCACGAAACCGCGCTCGTCGAAATCGGCCCCCAGCTCGCGGTTGAGCACCGACAGCAGGTTCAGATTGAAGGCCGCGGTGACCCCTGCCGCATCGTCATAGGCCGCCTCCAGCACGTCCACCGGTTTGACCCGGTCCAGACCCAGCAGCAGGTGATCGTCCGGCCCCATGGTCCGGCGGATCGTCTGCAGCAGCGCGATCGCCTCGGCATCCTCGAAGTTCCCGAGGCTGCTGCCGAGAAAGGTGAACAGCCGGGCCTCGCCGTGACCGCTCTCCGCCTCGTCATCGGTCAGGGCCTCCAGGGCAGCGATGTAATCACCCGCCAGCGCCCGGATGCTCAGCTGCGGGAAGCGCTCCACCAGCCGCGCACCGGCCTCGTCGAGGATCTCCGGACACACGTCGTTGGCGACGTAATGCGCCCGCTCGCCGGCCGCGCGTTCCAGTGGCGCGAGCAGGTATTCGGTCTTGCGCGAGGTGCCGCTGCCCAGCTCCACCAGCGTGGACGCCCCGGCCGCCGCGATGATCGCCTCCGCGTTGCGCTCCAGCAGCGAGGCCTCCAGACGGGTGGGATAGTATTCCGGGGTATCGCAGATGGCGTCGAACAGCGCGGAGCCACGGGCATCGTAGAAATACTTGGGCGGCAGGCTGCGCGGGGGTTCCAGCATCCCGGCGCGGAAGTCGGCGAGCAGTTCGGCGTGCGCGTCGCGAACCTCGACGGTGCGGCGGGAATAGCGCTCGGGAATGCGCTCGGCGGGAGATGCGGCCATCGGGGGTTCCGTCGTCCTGGGTTTTCCGGCACGCTAGCATGAAAACCGCGACGGCTCCCAGCACCGGAGTGCTTCGCCGGGACTTTCTCCGAACCACCCCGAACCGCCGACTCCCATGTGCCGCCACCTCGCCTATCTCGGTCCTCCCCTGCCCCTGCGGGCCCTGCTGATGGATCCGCCGCATTCGCTGACCGAGCAGGCCATCGGACCGCAGGAACTGGTCTACGCCCGGGTGAACGCCGACGGCTTCGGCTTCGGCTGGTTCGACGAGCGCGGCGAACCGCTGAACTATCGCCGTGCCGACCCCATCTGGCAGGACCCCAACCTGCAGACCCTCGCCGGACACCTGCACCAGCCCCAGTGGGTGGCGGCCATCCGCAGCGCGACGCCCGGCTTCGGCGGCGACACCGCCAATGCCCAGCCGTTCGCGCGCGACGGACTGCTGTACAGCCATAACGGCCTGATCCGGAGCTTCCTCCCGCGCATCCGCCGCTGCATCCAGCAGCGCCTGGAACCGGCGATCGAGGAGGGCATCCAGGGAACCACGGATTCCGAATACCTGTTCGCGCTGATCCGCCAGCTGCTGGCCGACGACCCGGAAACCACCCTGGAAGGCGCACTGGGCGAGGCCTTCTCGCTGGTGGCCGAATGGCTGGGGGACGAACACGCCCTGCTCAACGTGATCATCGGCGACGGTCGGCGCATCGTGGCCAGTCGTCACGCGGTGAATGCCGACTCGCCCAGCCTTTACTACACCACCGATGACGAGACGTTCCCGGACGGCAGCGTGGTGATCGCCTCGGAACCCCTGACCGACCGCGAGGCCTGGCGGGCGGTGCCGCCGCATCATCTGCTGTGCGTGGAGCCCGAGAGCCCGCCGGAACTTCTCGCCCTGTAACGTGCTCTTGCCGACATGTCCGCGAACCCGCCCCTCAATCTGCGTGACTGCCTGGCCAGCCAGCATGCGCGCCTGAACGACGCCCTCGACGGCACCCCGGCCACGGCGGGCCGCAACCAGTACCATCGCGATCTGAGCCCGGTCGACTGGCACTATGCCCACTGCCATTTCATCGAGGCGGTCTGGCTGGGCGAGCGCCTGCCGCAGCAACCGCCCGAGGCGCAGCGCGACTGGCACGACCTGTACTTCCCCGAACTGAGCCCCAAATGGCGCCGGGGCGGTCGTCTGCCCCCGCGGGGCCGGCTGCGGGCCTGGGGCCACGAGCGCCAGACCCTGCACCGCGAATGGCTGGCGGACCCCGCGATCCAGGACCATCCGCTGATGGTCGGCGACTATCTCGCGGGCTTCCTTGCCCAGCACCATGCAATGCATCTGGAAACCCTGGAACAGGTTCGCTGGTTCGCCCGGCTGCACGGCGCGCAACCCGGACAGGCGCCCGCCCCGCCGCGGCCGGGCGCGGACACGGGCACCCCGGTGCCGGACCGGGACTGGATCCCGTTCGACGCCGCCCGCCACACCGTCGGCTACGCCGGCGTCGACGCCTTCGACAACGAACGCGGCGTCCACGAAACCACCACCGGACCCTTCGAGATCGCCGCCCGCCCGGTCAGCAACGCCGATCATGCGGCGTTCATCGAACAGGGCGGCTACCGGCGCCCCGAATTCTGGGATCGCGCCGGCCTGGAGTGGCTCCGGCAATCGGGTACCCGCGGCCCGCTCGGATGGTGGCGGGCAGGGGATGGGCAATGGTGGCAGACCCGTCCGGATGGCGAGGCCCCGCTGGACCCGGATGCGCCAGCGATGGGCCTGTGCTGGTTTGCCGCGCGCGCCCACGCCCGCTGGGCCGGCGCCCGCCTGCCGCACGAACATGAATGGGAACGCGCCGCGCGGGAAGGTGCGTTGCAGGCCACCGGCCAGGTCTGGGAATGGTGCGACAACGCGTTCTTTCCCTATCCGGGATTCCGGGCCTATCCTTATGAAGGGTTCTCGGTGCCGTGGTTCGACGGGGAACACCGGGTCCTGCGCGGCGGCTGCGAATGGAGCGATCCGATCCTGTGCCGGCCCAGCCTGCGCAATTTCTTCACCCCGGAGAAGCGCCACGTGTTCGCCGGACTGCGCCTGGTGCGCGAGCGCACGGATTGACAACGACCGGACGAATGTCCGAGAGGGAACCGCCATGCCTGCCCCGACTTCCGTTCCGACCCGCATCACCACCCTGCTCTGCGGCCTGGTCCTTGCCGGGGCCGCCACCGCCACGCCGGCCGCCGCGGGCGGCGACGGGGCCACGGTATTCAAGCTCTCCGGCACCGCCGAGCGTCAGGTCGAGAACGACCGCATGATCGCTACCCTCGTGGCCGAGGCCCGCGCGCCCGAAGCGCGTGATGCCGCCGCCGAGGTCAATCAGCGAATGGAGGGGGCCCTGGCGCACCTCGAGGCATTCGAACACATCGACACCCGGACCCTCGACTACAGCACCCGCGCGATCCAGGACCGCAATGACCGCAGCCGGATCACCGCCTGGCAGGTGCGCCAGAGTCTGGAACTGCGCGGCGGCGACTTCGACAGCCTCACCGAGCGCGTCGGCGAGCTGCAGCAGGAACACGAGCTCACCGTCAGCGGCATCCGCTTCGGCGTGTCCGCCGAGCACGAACGGGAGGCACGCCGCGAGATGATCGACGATGCGGTGGAGGACCTGACGGATCAGGCCCGCGCGATGGCGCGCAGCATCGGCGCCTCGCATCTGCGGCCGCTGGAGATGGAACTGACCCGCCAGCGCAGTCACGGACCGCAGCCGATGATGGCACGCTCAGAGGGGGTCTCCAGCGCCCCTGCCCTGGAAGCCGGCGAGAGCACCCTGACCATCCGTGTGGACGGTCGCATGCAGGCCCTGGGAGCGGACACCCTGCGCGTAACACCCCGATAAGCCGGGAACCATAGCGGAGACCGCATGCGCCAGATGACCGCGCCGGAACTGAACGACTACCTCGCCACGGCGGACCCGCCGCCGCTGCTGCTGGACGTGCGTGAACCCTGGGAATTCGAGCACTGCCATATCGAGGGCTCACGCCTGCTGCCGATGGGCCAGATCCCGTCGCGCCGGGACGAACTGGATCCGCAGGCCGAGATCGTCGTCATCTGCCACCATGGCGTACGCAGCCAGCAGGTGGCGGGATTTCTCGAACGGGCCGGCTTCGGCCACGTCATCAACCTGCGCGGCGGCGTGGACGCCTGGGCGCGCGAGGTGGACGTGAACATGCCCGTCTACTGATCCCGCCCGACCCGGCCCCGGCCGGTGCGGGGAATACTGGGACGTGCCGGCCTCATTCCGTATACTGACCGGTTTTCCGGCCCACTGCGAGCAAGCGATGAATCCTGACCTCGACCGGCTCCAGCCCTATCCGTTCGAACGCCTGCGGGCACTGTTCGCCGATCTGGAGCTGCCCGGGGGCGTGGATCCGATCGCGCTGTCCATCGGCGAACCGCGGCACCCGCTGCCCGACTTCGTCGAACCCACGCTGCAGGCAGCGGTCAGCGGCTACAACCACTACCCCACCACGCGTGGTGCGCCGGCCCTGCGCGAGACCATTGCCCTGTGGCTGCAGCAGCGCTTCACCCTGCCCGACGGGGTCGACCCGGAGCGCCAGATCCTGCCGGTCGCGGGGACCCGCGAGGCGCTGTTCGCCATCGCCCAGGCGGTGGTCGATCCGCATGCCGGGGCCCGCGTGCTGATGCCCAACCCGTTCTACCAGATCTACGAGGGCGCGGCCCTGCTGGCCGGGGCGGAGCCGGCGTTCTACGACCTGGATGCCGAGCGCGGCTGCCTCCCGGACTTCTCGCAGGTACCGGAATCGCTGTGGAAATCGGTGCAGCTGGTGTATGTCTGCAACCCCGGCAATCCGGCAGGCACGGTGATCCCCGAGGATCAGCTGCAGACCCTGATCGAACTCGCCGAGCGCCACGACTTCGTGATCGCCGCCGACGAGTGCTATTCCGAGATCTACCATCCGCGCGGCCATCCACCGCCGGGGCTGCTGGGCGCCGCCGCGCGCATGGGCAACGACACCTTCCGGCGCTGCATCGCGTTCCACAGCCTGTCCAAGCGCTCCAACCTGCCGGGTCTGCGTTCGGGCTTCGTGGCGGGCGACGCCGGAATCCTCGAACGCTTCGCGCTGTACCGCACCTATCACGGCTGCACCCTGCCGACCCCGACCCAGGCGGTCAGCCGCGCGGCCTGGGCGGACGAGGCCCACGTCGAGGCCAATCGCGACCTCTATGCCGAGAAGTTCGCCCGCGTGGTGCCGAAGCTCCAGGAGGTGATGGAGGTCAGCACGCCGGAAGCCGGGTTCTACCTGTGGCCGCGGGTACCGGACGGCGACGACGAGGCCTTTGCCCGCCGGCTGTACGCCGAGGCCGGGGTCACCGTGCTGCCCGGGCGCTATCTCGGCCGCAGCCACCCCGACAGCGGCTACAATCCGGGCGCCGGCCATGTGCGCATGGCGCTGGTCGCCGAACCCGAGGCCTGTGTCGAGGCCGCAGAGCGCATCGTCGGGCTGTATCGCTGATCAGCTCCGCCGATCCTCCCGCACCCGTTCCTTTCGTTTTTTCATCTACGATCGACCACAAGGAAACGTCACCATGTCGGACCTGCAGAACACCATCGAAACCGCCTTCGAGCGCCGCACCGAGATCAGCCCGCGCAACGTCGAGACCAGCGTGCGCGACGCCGTGAACGAGGCGCTGGACATGCTCGACAGCGGCCGTGCCCGCGTCGCCGAGAAGAAGGATGGCGAGTGGGTGGTCAACGAATGGCTGAAGAAGGCCGTGCTGCTGTCCTTCCGCATCTCGGAGAACGAGTTCATCAAGGGCGGCTTCACCAACTACTACGACAAGGTCGCGTCCAAATACGCCGACACCTCCAGCCGCGACTTCCGCGAAGGCGGCGTACGCGTGGTGCCGCCGGCCACCGCCCGTCACGGCAGCTACATCGGCCCCAACGTGGTGCTGATGCCCTCCTACGTGAACATCGGCGCCTACGTCGACGAAGGCACCATGGTCGATACCTGGGCCACGGTCGGCTCCTGCGCACAGATCGGCAAGAACGTGCACCTGTCCGGCGGCGTCGGCATCGGCGGCGTGCTGGAACCGCTGCAGGCGAACCCGACCATCATCGAGGACAACTGTTTCATCGGCGCACGCTCCGAGGTGGTCGAAGGCATGATCGTCGAGGAAGGCGCGGTGATCTCCATGGGTGTCTACCTCGGCCAGTCGACCCGCATCTACGACCGCGAGAACGACGAGATCATCCGCGGCCGCGTGCCCGCCGGCGCGGTGGTGGTGCCCGGCACCCTGCCGGCGGAGAACGGCAAGTACTCGCTGTACTGCGCGGTCATCGTCAAGCGCGTCGACGAGCAGACGAAGGCCAAGGTCGGCATCAACGAACTGCTGCGCGATGTCTGAGGTCGTCCTCCACGGCATCGCCAACTGCGACACCGTGCGGCGGGCACGCCGGGCGCTGGAGGCGGCCGGCGTGGACTATCGCTTCGTGGATTTCCGCAAGGACGGCCTGGATCCCGAACGGCTGCGGGAATGGGCCATGGAGCTGGGCTGGGAGGCCCTGATCAACCGCCGCGGCGCGACCTGGCGCCAGCTGCCGAAGGAACAGCGCGAGGCCCTCGACGAGGACAGCGCACTGGCCCTGATGCTGGAGAAACCGACCCTGATCCGCCGTCCGGTGATCGAACACGCCGGCCGCGTGAGGCTGGGCTGGGGCCCGGAGAACGCCCGGGCCCTGGGGGCGGAGTAGCGGCCCGTCAGCCCTGCTGGCGGTAGCCGGCGACCTCCTGCTGCAGCTGCTGGGCGAGGGCCTCCAGGGCCTCCACCGCCTGCTGCATGTCGGAGGCCCCATCGGCACTCTGCGCCGCCAGATCGTTGATGTGGTGCACGTTGCGGTTGATCTCCTCGGCGACCTGGCTCTGCTGCTCGGTGGCGCTGGCCACCTGCCGGGTCATGTCGTCGATGGTGCTGACCGACTGGTCGATGGCGTCCAGTGAATTGCGGGCCTCGTCGGCCTTGCTGACACTGGACTCGGCCTGCCGCTGACTGGCATCCATCGCCTCCACCGCGCGCCCCGCCGCACCCTGCAGTTTCTCGATGATCCCGCGGATCTCGCCGGTGGAGTCGTTGGTGCGCTGCGCCAGATGCCGGACCTCGTCCGCCACCACCGCAAAGCCCCGTCCGGCCTCCCCAGCCCGCGCCGCCTCGATCGCGGCGTTCAGCGCCAGCAGGTTGGTCTTGTCGGCGATCTCCTCGATCACCTGCAGGATGGTGCCGATGTTGTCGCTGTCCCCCTTTAGATCGTCGATCACATCGCGCGAACGATTGATCTCCCCGGCCAGGGCATTGATGGTCTCCTGCGTGGCAGTCACCACCTCGCGCCCGCCATGCACCGCCTGAGTCGCCTGATCGGCCTGCTCCGCGGTGCTCTGGGTGTTGTTCGCGACCTCCTGCACGGTGGCCGACATCTGGTTCATCGCGGTGACCACCTGCTCCACGTCGCTGCGCTGCTCGCCGGTCGCCCGGCTCAGTTCCGCACTGCGGCCTTCCAGCTGACGCGCCGACGCGGCGATGCCGTCGGCGGCGTCCGCCACCTGGCCGATCAGGGCGGACAGCCGTTCCATCACCTGGTTGAAGGCACTGCCGGTGCGGCCGATCTCGTCGCGCGTGGCGATATCCACGCGATACCCCAGATCCGCCGAACCGCTGCCTACCGCCTCCAGGCCGGTGGCCAGGCGCTCCAGCGGCCGGGTCAGCACCCCGGCGTAGATCCAGCCAATGGCCAGGGCGACCAGGAAGGCCACCACCCAGAGCCCCCACAACAGCCACCACAGCGTGTTCACCGGGGCGTACAACTCGCCCAGGGTCTGGTCGACGATCAGGCCCCAATGGACGTCATACTCCTGCGCCACCTCCGGCAACATCACGGTCAGACCCCATTTGCGGTCCCCGTCGCCACTGAGGAACTCCCCGCCCGGGTCGCCTTCGCGGTGGTGTACCGGCGACTCCATGATGGCGTAGTCGCTCATGTCATAGCCGAAGCGGCCCATGTCGCGGTGCCCGATCAGCCGTCCGTCGCCATTGAACAGCGTGACCCGGCCGGTCTCGCCGATCGTGACCCGATCAGAGACTTCGCGGATCACGTCCATCGGCAGCTGGGCCGCCAGCACCCGACCGTCGTTCAGGGACTCCAGGTAGGTGATAAAGCGCCCGTCGGCCGTATCCGCCTCGACGTCCACATCCAGCAGACGTTCACCGGCCCGCGCCGCGGCGAGGATTTCGTCGCGGGTACCCTCGCTGCCAACCCCCGGAAGCTCGCCCGCATCACCGGTTTCCGCCAGAACCTCGCCGTCTTCATCCAGCAGGCCGGCCCAGCGGAAGCCGGAATATTCCTCGCGCATGCCCTCCAGCGCGGCCTGTGCATCGGCCGGATCGTCGATATCCGCCCGGGCCACGCTGCGCAGGGCCCGACCATGATCCAGCACCCGCCGGTCGACTGCCGCCTGCACCTGCTCGCCGACATTCACCAGCGTCTGTTCCAGGCTGGATTGCAGCTGGCCCTTCATGCTGTGGAAGGTCACCCCGCCCATGATGGACAGCGGGATGGTGCTGACCGCGATCACCAGCAGGATCAGTTTGAGGCGCAGGCCCTGTATCTTCATCGTCATCCTCCGGTTCCTGATCCCTTTGACGGCCAATCTCCAGCCGCCTTGAGGCCCACGAAAAAACGCACCCCGGGAGGTGCGTTTCGTGTACTACTTCACATTTCTTCGGGAGCGGACGGAAGACGCTCGCCCCGCATTCCCCGGTGCCGCGCCGCGACACCGGGGAAACCGTGTCAGCGGCGCCCGGAGGCGGCCTGACCGCGACCCCGACCTTCGGCACGGCGGCCCTGCCCCTGACGCGGACCACCGCCGCCGCGTCCGGAACGATTGCCGGCGCCATTTCCGTTGCCCTTGCCACGGCCACGGCGGGGGCGGTCATCCGCCACCGGCTGCGGCGCCGCGTAGCCATCGGTCTCCATCCGCTCGATCGGACGCTGGATCAGCTTCTCGATCCCGGCCAGCAGCTTGAGCTCGTCGCCACCGACCAGCGACAGCGCCGAACCTTCACAGCCGGCACGGCCGGTGCGGCCGATGCGGTGGACGTAGTCCTCCGGCACGTTGGGCAGCTCGAAGTTGACCACCTGCGGCAGCTGGTCGATGTCCAGCCCGCGCGCGGCGATATCGGTGGCCACCAGCACCGGCACGCGGCCGGACTTGAACTGTTCCAGCGCCCGGGTGCGGGCGTTCTGGCTTTTGTTGCCATGGATCGCCGCCGACTGGACGCCGTCCTTCGTGAGCTTGTCCGCCAGACGATCGGCGCCGTGCTTGGTGCGGGTGAAGACCAGCACCTGTTCCCAGTCGTTGCTGCGGATCAGATGGCTGAGGAGATCCCGCTTCTGATGGCTTTCCACCAGGTGGACCTTCTGCTCCACGCTCTCCGAGGCGGTGTTGCGCGCCGCGACTTCCACGCAGGCCGGGTCGGTCAGCAGGCCATCGGCCAGCTTGCGGATGTCATTGGAGAAGGTGGCCGAGAACATCAGGTTCTGGCGCTTCTTCGGCAGCATCGCGATCAGCTTGCGGATGTCGCGGATGAAGCCCATGTCGAGCATGCGATCCGCCTCGTCCAGCACCAGGATCTCCACCCCGGACAGGTCGATCGTCTTCTGGTTCGCGTGATCCAGCAGGCGCCCGGGCGTGGCCACCACCACGTCCATGCGGCTGCGCAGCGCGCGGATCTGCGGATTCATGCCCACCCCGCCGAAGATGGTCATGGAGCGTTGCTCCAGATGCTGGCCGTAGGTCTTCACCGAATCGTGAACCTGGGAAGCCAGCTCCCGCGTCGGGGTCAGCACCAGGGCGCGCGGACGGCCGTTGCCGGCGCGCGCCGGCGGATTTTCCGCGAGCTTCTGCAGGATCGGCAGGGTGAAGCCGGCGGTCTTGCCGGTTCCGGTCTGGGCCGCGGCCAGCAGGTCACGACCGGCCAGCACTTCAGGGATCGCCCCGGCCTGGATCGGCGTGGGATGGGTGTAGCCGGCGGCGGAAAGCGCGCGCAGCAGGGGTTCGGCCAGATTCAGGCCGGCAAAAGTCGGTTGGTCAGACATGAGTGCTCCAGCGCAACCCGCCGCTCAACGCTCGGCCAAGGGGCACCCATCGGGGAAGACGACATCGGGGGGATCGAAACGATCAAGTGAACGGACGCTGACGGGCGAGGCGTTCGGTAATCCGCCACCATACGGCCTTCCCGGCCCCATTACAAGCCAGCGCGGGCTGCTCAGTCACGGCAGGGGCACTGCTCGGCCGGCACCGGAGGGGACCACAGATACCCCTGCCCCTCGCGACACCCGACCCGCAGCAGGAAATCGCGCTGCGCCTCGGTCTCGATGCCCTCGGCCAGCACCTCCAGATCCAGGGTTCGCGCCAGTGCGATGATGGCGCGGATGATGTCCTCGCTGGAACCGGAACGGCCGATTTC
The DNA here is from genome assembly GCF_000377325.1 of Thioalkalivibrio sp. ALgr3. NCBI lineage: Bacteria > Pseudomonadati > Pseudomonadota > Gammaproteobacteria > Chromatiales > Ectothiorhodospiraceae > Thioalkalivibrio > Thioalkalivibrio sp. ALgr3. The sequence continues at coordinate 81,446 of NZ_KB897981.1, forward strand.
CCGCACCAGCGACTGATCCAGCTTGAGCCGGTCCAGCGGCATGCGGTGGAGCAGCGCCAGGTTGGAATAGCCGGTGCCGAAATCGTCCATCGCCAGCGCCACGCCCAGGGCCTTGAGCCGGCCCAGCTCGGCCATCGCGGCCTCCGGACTGGTCATCAGCATGGTCTCGGTGACCTCCAGCTCCAGCCGATGGGGCTGCAGGCCATGACGCTCCAGCGCCTCGCGCACCACCGGCGTCAGCTCGCCGCCCTCCAGCTCCATCACCGACAGGTTGACGGCCATGCGCGGCACGTGGCTTCCCTCGGCATCGCGCGTGGACAGATGCGCACAGGCCCGGTCCAGTACCCAGCGGTCGATCGCTCCGATCAGCCCGGTCTCTTCGGCCAGAGGGATGAATTCGCCGGGCGATAGCCTTCCCCGCTCCGGATGTTCCCAGCGCACCAGGGCCTCGACCCCGGTCAGGACGAACGGATCCAGACCGTATTGCGGCTGCAGGAACAGTTCGAGTTCCTCGCGCACCAGGGCCTCGCGCAGGTCGTGCTCCAGCAGCGTGCGTCGCGAAGTCCGCTCCCCCAGCCCGGTGGCATAGACCTCCCAGCGATCCCCGCCGCCACGCCGCGCCTCGTCCAGCGCCAGTTCCGCGGCCGTGAACAGCTCCTCGGTGGTCGCGCCATCACGGGGAAATTCGGCGCAGCCCGCGCTGACCGTGATCCGCAGTGCACGCCCGGCCAGCTCGAAGGGCCGGCGCAGCTCGGCCAGCAGACCATTCAGCCATTCTTCCCGCGCCGCGCCCGCGGCCGGGGCTTCCAGCAACAGACCGAATTCGTCGGGCCCGGAGCGCGCCACCGTGTCCTGCGCCGCCACATACTGCGACAGCCGCTGCGCCACGCCGAGCAGCAGCTGATCCCCCAGCGCCGTGCCAAGGGTCTCGTTCAGCCCCTTGAACCGGTCCAGATCCAGCAGCACCAGCAACCGGGTCGCACCGTCCAGGCCCATCGCCAGTTCGATGCTGTGCCCAATACGGTCATGCAGCAGGGCCCGGTTGGGCAGACCGGTCCGGCTGTCGTAATGGCTCAGCAGCCGCAGCTGCTCGCGCTGTTCGAAGGTCTGGGTCAGATCGGTCCAGCTGCCGATGATCTCCTCGCGTGCCTCCCCGCGCCCGTTGTGCACAGGGACCCGCTGCATTTCGTCGCGCACGCGTCGCACCCGCCCCTGTGCATCGAACAACCGGTACTCGACCACTGCATGCCCCTGTTCCCGCGCCTGTTCGCGCGCCCGCCGGGCCAGCGTGCGGTCCTCCGCATGGACATGCTCGCGCCACCAGTCGGGCTGCAGGGCCTCTTCCGGCGAATACCCGAACAGCGACGCAAGATTGCCGCTGACCCAGGTCAGGTCGCGCGTATCGGGAGGCAGCGAATAGATAACCACCGGGGAGCTGTCCAGCAGGTGCCGGAAGCGCCGGCTTGCGCGTTCCAGCTCGCGCGTGCGCCGTTGCACCTGCCAGCGCAGGGTCAGCACCAGCCCCCCGAGGGCCACCGCCACGCCCGCGACGCCCCCCAGCACCGGCAGGGCCCAGGCCGGTAACACACCCCGCACCTCGGGACTCAGCGTTTCCACCATGGCACGGTGATAGGGCGAATCGGGCGTACCCTTCCAGGTCGCCAGATGGCCGTCCACGGCCTCCAGAACGGCCGGATCCAGCGTGGGCGAGGCGGCGAAATAGAGCCCCGTGTGGTCGAAGGACAGCGGCGTTTCGAACAGACCATGCCGGGCCGCGTGTCGTCCGCCGTGGAAATTGTTGCTGACCGCGAGATCCGCGGCCCCCTCGCCTACCGCTGCCAGCACCCCGTCCAGGGATTCGCGCCGCACCAGACGTGCCCCCTCTGCCGCCGACGACAGCCAGTCCTCGTGCACCGAGTCCTCGAGCACCGCCACCTGCCGCTCCGTCAGATCCTCCAGCGAGTGCACCGACGCCTCGCGCGGGGCGTACACCTGGCTCCATGACTGCGCCACCGGCACCTCGTGGAAACGAAACCGCTGCTCGCGCTCCCCGGTCAGGGCCACATCCGGCATCAGATCCAGTTCGCCCTGCTCCAGCTGCGCCAGGCATTCGGCCCACTGGCAGTCCCGATACTCCAGGCGCCACCCCTCGCGTTCGGCCAGGGCCTCCAGCAGCACCGGGAACAGCCCGGCCGGCTGCCCCCGGGCATCGGTGTAGATCTTGGGCTCGTTCTCGTACAGCCCGACATGCAGCACGGTCCGCTCGTCCTGCGGCACGTCGACGCCGCATCCCGCAAGCACAAAAAAGCCCGCGACCACCCATGCGACCGCGGGCCTTCTCCGGATCCATTCCCTGGCGTCCCTTCTCTCCCTTCTGTGGGCATGCGGGCCTCCGGCCTTCCACCATTCAACCCGTCTTATCCTACACCCGGAAGCGCTCCACACGCTGGCGCAATTCGGAAGCCAGTCGCGAAAGCTGCTCGCTGGCCGTCGCCACCTGGCTGGAAGCATTGAGGCTCTCGTCCGCGACCGTGCTGATGTTCTGCACATTGCGGTTGATCTCCTCGGAGACGGTGCTCTGCTCCTCGGCGGCGCTGGCGATCTGGGTGGTCATCTCGTCGATGGTGCGGATCGACTGACTGAGCTGCTCCAGGCGATCGCGCACGCCGTGGACCTCGTCCACCACGCTGCGGGCACTGTTTTCATTGGTTTCCATCGCCCCCACGGCGGTCTTCACACCCTTCTGCAGGCCGGTAATGATCGACCCGATCCGTTCGGTGGATTCGTGGGTACGACCGGCCAGCACGCGCACCTCGTCGGCCACCACCGCGAAGCCCCGTCCGGCCTCGCCGGCCCGCGCCGCCTCGATCGCGGCGTTCAGGGCCAGCAGATTGGTCTGCTCGGTGATCTCCTGAATCATGTTCAGGATCTGGCCGATCTCCTCGCTCTTCTCGGCCACCTCGCGCACCGCATCCGCCGAGGAATGGATCTCGGACGACAGGCGATCCACCGCATCGGCGGTCTGGCGCGTGCTCGCATTGGCCTCGGTGGCCGCCTGATCGCCGGCCCCCGCCGCATCCGCCGCCGACTGGGTATTGCTGGCCACCTCGGCCACGGTCGCCGACATCTCGTTCATCGCAGTGGCGACCTGATCGGTCTCCTCCTTCTGGCTGGCGACGCCGTTGCGGGTCTGCTCGGCCACCGCGGCCAGCTGATCGGTCGCCGAGGCCACCTGCTCCCCGGAGTCCACCACCTGACGGACCAGGGTCTGCATGTCCTGCTCCATGGTGTTGAACGCCTCGGTCGCCACGCCGATCTCGTCGCAACCCTTGACCGGCAGCGGATCGCCGCGCAGGTCGCCGTCCGCCATCTCCACCGCCCGCGCCCGCAGGGCATCGATCGCACGTACCAGGTAACCGGCCAGCAGCACCGCCATCAGCACGCCCGCGAGAATGGCCACCCCCGAGGTGCCGATCATGATGCCCGCTGCACGAACCTGCGCACTGCGGGCCGCCTCGGACATCGCCTCGCTCTCGGCGGTCAGGACCCGCTGCATGTCCTGCAGACCTTCTTCCATGGTCTCCAGATGGGCCAGGGTCTGGCGGCTGTAGGTCGCCTCCGCCTCGCTGTCATCGCCGTCACGTACCGCATCGGTGATCGCGTGCGCACTGGCATGCAGGTTGTAATGCGGCTGCTCCAGGCGGTCGAAGGCCCGCTGGAACTCCGGGCTGGCCATCTCGTAGGCCTCGGAATCCTGAAAATCGTAGTACCACTGGCCGAAGTTGCACCGGGTATGATCCAGCTCGCCGGTGAACTCGCTGCCCGTCAGCAACGAACGCGACAGATCCAGCGCCCATTTGACGTGCTGGGTCTCCATCTGGATCTGGAACTGCACGTCCTCCATGCGATCCATCGCGGCTTCATACTGCGCCGTGGTGTAGCGATCACCGGTGAGGCTGGTAAAGGCCATGGCCAGCATCAGCAGCAGGACCACGCCAAAGGCGAGCCCAAGTTTGCTGCGCAGCTTGAGATTGGCGAGCCATTGCATGGTATCCCCCCGTTGGTCGACCGACCGGAATCCGGCCGGCCCCGAGTTTTGTGAATTATTTAACGCCCCGGAAACTTGAAACTTAAATGAAACAATGACAGGACGTCTTCCAAGACCTCGCACCATACTGGGGCATGGTCCCGATGCAGGGGGTCCACGGCGCGCTGCGGGGTCCGGTATCCTGCATGGCCACCCCGTGATCGGACGGTTCGAACGCTCCATGCTGCGAAGCCGCATCTACGACAGCCTGATCCTGCGCATGACCGCGCGCTGGTACGCCGCGGTTCTGGAGCGCATGCCGCCGCGGGTGGCCCTGCTGGACGTCGGGATCGGTACCGCCGGCGCACTGCTGGCGAACGCCGATGCCGTCACCCGCAAGGAGCTCGCGATCACGGGGATCGACATCGACCCGGACTACGTCGAACGCGCGCAGCAGCGGCTGGCGGCATCGTCGGTGGCCGAGCGGGTCACGGTGCACCGGCAATCGGTCTACGAGCACGCCGGCGGTCCCTACGACGCGGTGTATTTCTCCGCCAGTTTCATGCTGCTGCCGGATCCCGGGGCGGCCCTGCGCCACTGTGCCGGCCTGCTGCGCCCCGGCGGCCGGATCTACTTCACCCAGACCATCCAGCAGCGCCCGTCACCGATGCTGGAGCGTCTCAAGCCCGCCCTGCGCAGGCTTACCAGCATCGACTTCGGCCGCGTCACCTACGAGGAAGACTTTCGCGCCCAGCTGGATGCCGCCGGTCTGTACATCGAGGAATGGACCGTGATCCAACGCCACGGGGCACGCGCCGCCTGCCTGGCCGTCGCATCGCCGAAGTAGTGTTAGCCTGTGTCCATGCTGAACGCACGACTTTTCCGGATCCCGCTTCTGGTGTGCGGGCTGCTGCCTGGTCTGGCCTTCGCCGGAACCCTGCGGTTTGCCCCGCTGCCGATGCAGGATCCGGAAACGGTGATGCGCGAGACGCAGCCGATGCTCGAGTACCTGAGCCAGGAACTGGAGGTCGATTTCGAGATCCGCTACGCCACGGACTACGACGAGATCCTCGAACGTTTCCACAACGGCACGGTGGACCTGGCCTATCTGGGTCCCCTGCCCTATGTCTCGCTGCGCGCCCGCTACCCCGAGACCACACCGGTGGTGGCCTTCCGCGAACCCGGAGGTGAGGCGCAGTACACCTGCTCGGTGGTGATGTTCGCCGACGAACGCCGCCCGCTGGACGATCTGACCGACCAGCCGGTGGCACTGACCCAGCCCCTGTCCACCTGCGGCTATCTGGCCACCGCGCACCTGCTGCGCGACGGCGGCACCCGGCTCGCGGCCACCGACTACCGCTACCTCGGCCACCACGACGACGTGGCCCTCGCCGTGGTGCGCGGCGAGGCCCTGGCCGGCGGGCTGAAGACCCACATCGCGCGCAATTATGCGCACCTGGGCCTGGTGACGGTGGCCGAGAGCGAACCGCTGCCCGGCTTCGCTCTGGTCGCCAATCGCGATACCGTCAGCGACGCACGGCTGCAGGAACTGCGCGAGGCGCTGGTTCGTCTGCGGCCCGCAGAATCGGACGAGGACGCCGAACGCATGGCCGAATGGGGCGAAAGCCTGCGCTACGGCGCGCAGGCGGTCGACGATGAGGATTACGCGGCGGTACGGCGGCTGCACGGCGAGGTCGCGATTCCCGAGCTCGGGCTCCCCGACCTGACGGCCCCCGCACCATGACCCTGGACCGTCGTATCATCTGGCTGCTGGCCGCGGCGGCCTGGGTGCTCGTCCTGCTGTTTTTGTATCTGAACTGGCAGGACAAGGCAGGCATGCACGAACAGCGCCAGACCGCGACGCTCGACACCGCCTACCAGGCCGCGGTCAACAGTTTTGACCTCGCCGCGCAGGCGTACTTCCGCGAAGCGGTCAATCGCACCGAGGTCGTGGAACTGCTGCGCGCGGGCCAGCAGGCCGAGGACGAGGCGGAGCGCGCCCGCCTGCGCGGGCGGCTGTATCGCACCCTGTGGCCAACCTATGACCGCCTGCGCGAAGGCGAACTGCGGCAACTGCATTTCCACACCGCCGAGGGAATCAGCTTTCTGCGCTTTTTCTCGCCGGAATACCACGGTGATGACCTGTACGCGACGCGACCACTGATCCGCGAAGTTCACCGCACCCGCGAACCGGCGGCCGGGTTCGAGACCGGGCGCTCGCTGTCCGGTTTTCGCTATGTCTATCCGCTGCACGACGGGGACGAATTCGTCGGCAGCGTGGAGTTCAGCATCCCGTTTCGCTACGTCCGCGAGATGATGAACGAGCTGGACGAAACCCGGGAGTTCCAGCTGATCCTGCGGCGCGACGCAGTGGAGGACAAGGTGCCGCCGGGTTTCCTCTCGCTGTACGAGACCTCCTGCCTGCACCCGGATTACGTCCTCGAGGACACCAGTCTGGTGTTCCCCGACTCGCCGCGGCCGCCGTCCGAAGAAATCCGCGCAATCAACCAGCGACTGGCCGACGACCCGAGGACCGCCGAGGCGATCGAAGCAGGTGCGCAGGGGGCCCTCTCCGTGGGGCTGGAGGGCGAAATGTGGGCAACCAACCTGTTGCCGATTGCCGATCCGACCGGGGAACGCGTGGCCTATGTGCTCGCCTACGCCCCGGACCCGCTGACCGGCGTGTTCCGGCGCGAATTCGCCGCCGCCGCGCTGGGCGCCACGCTGCTGATCGGACTGGCGCTGGTCCTGCTGCTGCGGCTGGTGACTTCCCGTGAACGTCTGCGCAACCAGCGCGCCTACCAGCAGGCCATCACCAACACCATGGCCGAAGGCCTGTATGCCCAGGACGAGGCCGGCCGCATCACCTTCATCAACCCCGCAGCCAGCGAGATCCTGGGATATCGGCCGGAGGACCTGCTGGGCAAGGACGCCCACACCCGGTTCCATCGGCACGCCGGCAACCTGTACCCCGATGAGCGCGACTGCCCCATCCGCCAGCGCGTGACCACGGGGCAGGTTTTCGAGGGCGAGGAAGCCTTCCGCCATCAGGACGGCCGCGTGATCCCGGTGGAGGTGTCCAGCCGGCCGCTGTACCAGGAAGGGGTCCGGACCGGCGCGGTCACCCTGTTCCGCGACATCAGCGAACACAAGCGGGCGCGGGAACGACAGAAACTGGCCGCCAGCGTGTTCACCAGCGCCAACGAGGCGATCATCATCACCGACCCGCAGTCCCGGATCCTGATGGTCAACGAGGCCTTCACCCGGCTGACCGGGTACACACCGGAAGAGGTCGAGGGTCACAACCCGTCGATCCTCGGTTCGGGACGCCAGGACGCAGCGTTCTATCGCCGGATGTGGCAGGACCTGCAGGAGAACGACTACTGGCACGGCGAACTGTGGAACCGGCGCAAGAACGGCGAGCTCTACCTGCAGCTGGGCACCATCAGCGCGGTACGCGATGAACACGGAGAGCTGCTGCACTACGTGGGCCTGTTCTCCGACATCACCGAACGCCGGGAATACCAGGAGAAGCTCGAATTCCTCGCGCATTACGACCCGCTGACCGAACTCCCGAACCGCGTCCTGCTGCTCGACCGTCTGCGCCAGGCCATGCAGCTCGCCACGCGCGAAAGCCGCCGGGTGTGCGTGGCGTACCTGGACCTGGACGACTTCAAGGACATCAACGAGCAATGGGGACACGCGACCGGTGACCGGATGCTGCTGGAACTCGCCCGGCGGCTGGAGGCCGGTCGCCGCGAGGGCGACACCGTGGCCCGGCTGGCCGGCGACGAATTCGTCCTGGTCCTGGTCAACCTCGACAGCGACGAGCAGTGCCGCGCCCTGATCGACGAGCTGCTGCGCACGCTGCAGCGGCCGATCCCGATCGACGGGCAGAACCTGAGCTGCAATGCCAGCATCGGCGTGACCACCTATCCGCAGGCCGACGAGGACGTGGACGGCGAACAGTTGCTGCGTCAGGCCGACCAGGCCCTTTACCAGGCCAAGCTGCAGGGCAAGAACCGGCCGTACTTCTTCGACGCCGCCGGGGATCGTCGCCTGCGCGATCGCCACGAGACCCTCGAACGGCTGAAGCTCGCGCTGGAACGCGAGGAGTTCGTGCTGTTCTACCAGCCCAAGGTGAACCTGCGTACCCGCGAGGTCATCGGCGCGGAGGCCCTGATCCGCTGGCAACATCCCGAACGCGGACTGCTGCCCCCGGGCGCCTTCCTCGACGACCTGCTGGAACAGCCGCTGGAAGTGGATGTCAGCCGCTGGGTGATGGAACAGGCCCTCGCGCAGGTCAGTGCCTGGCAGGCAGGCGGCATCCACCTGCCGGTCAGCGTGAACGTCCCCGCGCTGCACCTGCAGGAGCCGGACTTCGCCGAGCAGATCGCCGGGCTGCTCGGACATTTCCCCGATCTGCCCGCCAACAGCCTGGAACTGGAAATCCTCGAATCCAGCGCCCTCGCCAGCCTCGCCCACGTCTCGCGCGTGATCGAACGCTGCGCCAAGCTGGGCGTGCAGTTCTCGCTGGACGACTTCGGCACCGGCTACTCGTCGCTTTCCTACCTCAAGCGCATCCCGGTGCAGGTGGTCAAGATCGACCGCAGCTTTGTCGGCGACATGCTCGAGGACCCCGACGACCTCGCCCTGCTGGAAGGCATCATCCAGCTCGCCCAGGTGTTCCAGCGACAGATCATCGCCGAAGGCATGGAAACCCCCGAGCAGGGCGAGCGCCTGCGGGCACTCGGCTGCGAGGTCGTCCAGGGCTACGGCATCGCACGCCCGATGCCGGCCACAGAGATTCCCCGGTGGCTGGCCCAGTGGCAGGCGGGATGAACGCCCTGTTCGCGTTCCTCGCGCCGTTTCGCGGGCTGGCGCGCGTGTTCGACCCGGGCCTGCGCGGCCTCGTCATCGGGCCCTTGCTGATCAACATCGCGGTCATCGTCGGGATCGGCATCGCCGCCGGATTCGGTTTCGAGATCCTGCTGGACACCTGGCTGCCGGCCGGCTGGGACTGGCTCGCCTGGCTGCTCTGGCCGCTGTTCGTGCTGACCCTGCTGGTGGGCTTCGGGGTCTCCGCGGTGGCCCTGGCCGCGATCATCGCCAGTCCTTTCTCCGGACCGCTGGCCTACCGCACCGCCCGGGGCCTCGGCCACGAACCGCGCCAGCCCGCGCGCTCGCTGGCGGGCGAGATGGGCCACGCCACGGCCACCGCCCTGCGCAAGTTCGGCTATTACGCGCTGCTGTTCATCCCGGTGTTGCTGATTACCGTGATTCCCGGCCTCAACCTGCTGGCCTCGCTCGCCTGGTTCGTCTTCGGCAGCTGGGTTCTGGCGGTGGAGTTCCAGGAGCCGCCGCTGGCCAACGACGGCCTGACCTTCGCCGAAATCCGCAAGGGTCTGGGCCGACGGCGTCCGGAGACCCTCGCGTTCGGCGCCGGAACGACCCTCCTGGCGATGGTGCCGGTGGTCAACCTGCTGCTGGTCCCGGCGGCAGTGATCGGCGCCACCCACCTGTGGGTGCGCCAGCAGCCGCGAGGCTGAGGGGACGGGACAGGGTCAGGACGCGTTGCGCGCCGGGGAGGTCTTCCTGCCGTTCACCGTTCCAGCCGTTCGGTCAGACGGCGGAATTCCTCGCGGATCTTGTCGTTGCGGAATTCCGCGGTCTCCGGGACCTGCAGTTCGGACAGGGTCTCGAAGGTATCCAGGCCATCACGGATCAGATCCGCCACGTTGGCGCTGAGCTGCACGGTCCGGTAGGTATTGACCGCTACCTGCTTCTCGTAACGGCTGATCTCCAGCGCCTCGGCCACCTGTTCGCGCTGGCCGGTCACCACCTCCAGGTACAGGTCGATCGCCTGTCGGGTCAGCTCGTTGGCCGCGATATTGGACTCCAGGCTGTCGCGGTGCCCGCCCTCGCGGATCAGTTCCCGCGACTCGGCGATGATCTCGTCGGCCTCTTCGCGGTAGGCCTCCAGGCGCGGGACGATCTCCTCGTCCACCCGTTCGACAAAGCGTTCCTGCATGGTCACCACCAGCCGATGCAGGATCACCACCATGCCGTAGTAACGACCGGCCACATTGAGATTTTCCCCGCTCTCGCGGGTGAGCTCCTCGAGACGCTGCGTCAGCGTGCGGATGCTGCGGAACACCACCGCCATGGACACCACGTCGTCGCCGATCGCCGAGCTCATCCACAGTTCCAGCTGGTCCGGCGGCATGGACAGCCCCACGCCTTCCAGCGCCGTGGCCATCTCGCCCTTGAGCGCCTCCAGTTCCTCCTCGTAGGCGGCGATGTTGCGCTCGCGTGCCTCGATCAGGCGGTCGAAGTCACCCCGGGTGCGGGCGGTCATCTCGCGCAGGGTCTCGGTGGGCGTGAACCGAGCGAGCGTGCTGGCATCCGTATCCGGCGCGAACATCCGCTCCTCGCGCAGATCGGCCCGACGTTCCTGCTCGGTCATGATCCGGTCTTCCAGCTCCCGGTACTGGCGGCGCATGGACACGATCTCGGGCACGTCCATGACCTCCAGCGCGTCATCGATCAGGTCGTCGATGTCCTCCCGGGCGCTCTGCTGATCGCGCCGCAGCCAGCGGCTTTCCGGCAGCTCGGTCAGCTCGTCGAAGTGCCGGCTCGCTTCGCCCAGCAGCTCCACCGCCCGACGCTGGTCGAACGACAGCGCGTCCTCCTCGCCGTCATCCTCCTCCACCACCTCCTCGACAGCGACCCCGTCGAGCTCCGCCGGATCCTCGCGGTCCGAGGCCGCCACCGGGGCGCAGACCAGCGCCAGGCCCGCGAACACCGCCAGTACTTGCCACTTCATCGCATGCCCTCCAACACTCGGCTGGTTCTGCACTGGAACGAAGACGCCCGGACCGCCCTTCGAGTTCGACGACGACGGGATCGTCGAACACGGACCATACACCCAGCTGGAACTGCCCTAGGTGTTACGCGCCAGCCAGCGGTCCAGGGCATTGCCGAAGGCCTGACGGTCGCGCGGGCCCAGTGCCGCCGGCCCGCCGGTGTCGACCCCGCTGGAGCGCAGGGTGTCCATGAAGTCGCGCATGCTCAGGCGCTCGCGGATATTGTCGCGGGTATAGAGCTCGCCCCGCGGGTTGAGCGCCTCGCCGCCCTTTTCGATCACCTCGGACGCCAGCGGGATGTCCGCGGTGATCACCAGATCACCCGCCTCGAGCCGCCGCACGATCTCGTTATCCGCCACGTCGAAGCCACTGCCCACCCGGATCGAGTCGATCAGCTTCGACGGCGGCGTGCGCACCGGCTGATTGGCCACCAGGGTCATCGCCACCCCGGTGCGCTTCGCGGCCCGGAACAGGATCTCCTTGATGACCGCCGGACAGGCGTCCGCGTCCACCCAGATCTTCATGCCGATGCCCTCGCCTGCCCCGACATCCGACGGACGGGCACGCGGGACCCTCGGTCGGTCACTGACCCCTTTATCATGGTTCCCTCTCGGCAGTTCGGACGGCTCAGTCCGGATCGATTCCCAGGTCCGCGGCCACCGCAAGCCAGTAGGGCTCGGCCTCGCAGGAGCAGCAGTCGCACCAGACCTCCACGCCCTCGTGCATGCTCGGACTCCGGGCGGCGGCCGTCGGCGTGCCCTCGTCGCCGGTCTCGCTGTCGCACTCTTCCGCTCGCCCCGTCGGAGTGCCCGGATCCGGGGGAGCACCCGAACCCGACGTTGCGGGAATCTTCTGCATGGCCATACCTCCCGTGCCGCCGGCGCCCTTCAGTAACTTTTACGTATAGACCATCGCCCCGGCGGGCTGGTGTTCCGGCCCTGCACGTGATATCCGTGCGTTCGACGCGATTCACGCCGCTACCGGAGCACCGCATGGGCATTGAAATCACCGGCATTCTGGGCCTTGTCTGGCTGCTGATCATCATCTGGGCGATTGTCCGGACCGCACAGAGTCCCGCCGGCCCGGTGGTGAAGGTCCTGTGGATCCTGATCCTGCTGTTCCTGCCCCTGCTGGGGCTGATCGCCTGGCTGCTGCTCGGACCGAAGTAGGCCTCCGCGCACCACGGTCCGCTCCGCGGGCGCGTGCTTCAGCCCAGTTCGTGCTCCAGCAGCGAGGCCAGGGCGTGCAGCATGGCCTGGCGACGAACCTCGTGGCGCTCGCCGTCGAAGTGCCGCGTCTCGGTGCGCACGGCTCCGTGGCGCGCCTGCCAGCCGAAGCACACCATGCCCACCGGCTTGTCCGGCGAACCGCCGCCCGGCCCGGCGACGCCGGTGACCGACAGGGACAGGTCGGCGCCACTGTGCGTCAGGCCGCCCGTGGCCATCGCGGCCGCCACCTCTTCGCTCACGGCGCCATGGGCCTCCAGCAACGCCGGGTCCACGCCCACCAGACGGGTCTTGGCCGCGTTGCTGTAGGTCACCCAGCCACACTCGAACCAGGCGGAACTGCCGGGCACATCGGTCAGTGCCTGGGCAATCCCGCCCCCGGTGCAGGATTCCACCGTGGCCATGACCAGCCCGCGCGCAGTCATCCGCTCGCCCAGGTCATAGACCAGGGCCGACAGCCCGGTGACATCCGCCTTGCGCAATTCGGTCATGGTGTCGCGTCTCCCGTGGGTTCTTCTTCAAAGGCCACCGCGAGGCGCCATCGGCGCCGGCCCTCACGGTCGGGATCCGCGCTGTCACAGCGCAGCACCCGTCCCCGCCGCTGCAGGTTCTCGATGCGCGGATCGGGGCTCGGCACCGTCACCATCACCCCCACCCCGGCATCCACCTCGAAGCCGGTCATCAGCGCACAGCCGCCGGCGGCCAGGTCATGGATTTCCACCCGCGTGGTCTGCCCCGAACCGGTCCAGTACACCTCCCCGGTCACGCCCACGGGGATGCGACGATCCCGTCGCCGGTCCTCCTCGCCAAACATGTCTCCATCCTTGCCCCTGGGGATTCGGACTCCGAGTCTGACACATTCCGGTTCGTTTGCAGCAGGGGCTGCCCCGACGGGACGGAATGGCATACGATGGATCAACCACCTCCAGAAACGCGCCCGCCATGCTTGCACGCCTGTTCCAGCCCGATCCGGTCCTTGATGTCGATACCCGCGAGTGGATCCGCGCGGTGTTTGCGTGGGTGGACCGTCAGCCCGCCGCCGACCGGCCCTTCGACCCGCCGACCCTGGTGCAGCCCATCCGTGAGCACTTCCCGGGTGAGGCGGACAGCCCGCACGGCATGGCCGAGCAGGTGTTCGCCAGCGTCCGCCGGCATGCGGGCCTGGAGCAGCGCGCGGCCCGCCTGGCCGAACCCGGAGGACTGGCACCGCAGCCGGTCACCGCGCTGGGCGCGGCCAGCGCCGGTGGCGAGCGGATCTTCCATTACGACCCGCAGCTGATCGGGAATCGCCAGGCCCTGGTCGGCACCTTCGCGCAGGAACTGGCGGCCTGGTGGGTGGAGGGCATCCGCGAACCCGCCCCGGCCGCCGAGGGCAATGCCGACGCCATTGCCGAGCTGGTGGCCACGCGCATGGGCTTCGGCATCTTTCTGGCCAACACCGCGTTCCGCGTGCGGGTCAACGGCTGCGGGGCGTGCAAGGGCCCGTCGGCCGATCGCGACGCCGACCTCGGCCGCGACGAACTCGCCTGGGCCCTGGCCCTGTTCTGCCGCGACCACGGCATCGCCCCGGCACGCGCCCGCGCGCATCTCGAATCGCCCCTGCGCACCACCTTCCGCAAGGCCTGGCGCTACACCGGGTCGCGCGAGGGCCGCGAAGAACGCCCCGCCGCCACCGCCTGACCGGACAAAAAAAGGCGGTGCCCGGGAACCCCCGGACACCGCCCGTCAGGCACCGATCGGGCGGCGCGATCACGCCTGCTGCGAGGCGCCCTCGGTCGCCGGTTCCGCCCGCAGCAGCTTGCGGTTCAGCCGGAACAGCGTGGCGATGGTCACCACCTGCAGGTAGACCACCGGGGCCAGCAGGGCGAAATACGCCACGCTGAACGGCTCGACGACCCCGTTGGACACCAGTCCCAGATTGATGAAGAACCAGGAGAAGACCACCAGGGCCACCCCCGGGCAGATCAGCGCGTAGCTGACCGGGCTCTTCTTCTCGCCGTGGATGTAGTCACGGAAGTAGCCCAGCTTCTTCATCACCACGTAGCCGATCAGGCCGAACACCAGCTGAGCGCCCAGCACCAGCGAGGTGAACACGAACAGCATCGCCTCGTTCAGTGGCGCCCCAAAGCCGTGGTGCAGCCCCATCTGATGACGGATGAAGGCAATGCCCAGCAGGGTCAGGATCGGGATCGCGATCCACAGGCTCGGGCTGGCCGCCTCCGCGATCCCGTAGCGCAGCGTCGACTTGAAGCCCAGCACGAACATCACCAGCCCCAGCACCAGGGCCAGCGCGGCAAACATCAGCGAGAAGAAGATCCCCGCGGCGTTGATCGCCAGGTTCTCGCTCATCGCGCCCGGCGCCGCCAGCCCCACGGCGATCATCGCGAACGCGAACACCGCCAGCAGCTGGCTCAGGTTGTTGTTGCCGGTGAAATCGAAATCCCCCTCGGTGAACAGCCGTGCCAGGAAGCGCGAATAGATCACCAGCGCGAAGGCGCCAACCGCCAGGAAGGCCAGCATGGCCAGCGGGAACAGGTACTCGACCACGTTCCACAGCCCCGGCACGAACACCGCGCCGACGATGAAGCCGGCGTTGATGGTCATGGCCAGGGTCAGCGGGATCGCCATCAGGGCCACTTCCTGGTTGGAACGGCGCAGCCGGGTGAAGGCCTCGGTCCGGCGAAACTGCCGGTATTCGCGGATGTTCCACACCAGCAGGCGCAGATGCAGCGCCACGAAAAACAGGATGCCGGCCATGGCCGCACCCACCAGCACGGCGATCAGCGGGCCCTCGCCCGCCATCAGCGCCATCATGGCCTCGTATGTGGGGATCGGGGTGTCATAGGGCGTCATGAACATCAGGAACATGAAAAACGTAACGGCCGTGCCACCGGCCCCCAGTGCGCCCAGGAAATACATCGGGCTGTATTCTTCCCCGAGGTTCTTCCGAATCATGCGGGCTCTCCTTTCCTGTTATTTAGTGTTTTCTAATATAAGCACTCTCTTATCCTTGAGCAAGGGAAGTCCCGCGGCCCCCGGACATTCCGGCGATTGCGTCACATAACCCCCCGCACCCCCCACCGGACCCGTTACAATCCGGCCACCGACGCCCCCGAACAGCAGGAACGGCCAGTGAGCGACGCGGACGCCCTGTCAAAACATACCCCCATGATGCAGCAATACCTGCGGATCAAGGCGGAGTACCCGCAGACCCTGCTGCTCTACCGCATGGGGGATTTCTACGAGCTGTTCTACGACGACGCCGAGCGCGCCGCCGGGCTGCTGGACATCACGCTCACCCGCCGCGGCGAGTCGGCCGGCGAGCCGATCCCCATGGCCGGGATCCCGGTGCACACCCTGGAGAGCTACCTCGCGCGGCTGCTGAAGCTGGGCGAGAGTGCGGCGATCTGCGAGCAGACCGGACAGGTGGGCGAGAACAAGGGCCCGGTACAGCGCGAGGTCGTGCGCATCGTGACCCCGGGCACGGTCACCGAGGACGCCCTGCTGGAGGCCCGCCAGGTCAATCGCATGGTCGCCGTGTGTCCGGCCGCCAGCGCCGCCGTGCGCGGCCGCAACGAAGGCTACGGCATCGCCAGCCTGGAATTCGCCAGCGGCCGTTTCCGGGTGCTGGAGGTCGCCGACGCGACCGAACTGGAGGCCGAACTGGCGCGTCTCGACCCGGTGGAATGCCTCGTCCCCGACCCGGCCCCGGCGATCCCCGGGATCGAGGCCTGGGCCCCGCGGCATCATGCCGACTGGCATTTCGACGCGATCTCCGCGCAGCGCACCCTGACCCGCCATTTCGGCACCACGGACCTGGCCGGCTTCGGCTGCGACGACCTGGTGCTGGGCCTGGCCGCCGCGGGCGCGCTGCTGGCCTACGTGCAGGCACAGCATCGCGGCAACCTTGCCCATATCACCGGGCTCGGGCGCGAACACCGCGGCCAGATGCTGATGCTGGACCCGGCGACCCGGCGCAACCTGGAGCTGACCCGCACCCTGAGCGGGGAACGCCGCGGCTCGCTGTTCGACCTGCTGGACACCAGCCGCACCCCCATGGGCGCCCGACTGCTGTCGCAGTGGCTGCACCAGCCGCTGGCCGACCGGGCCCTGCTGCGGGAACGCCAGCAGGGCATCGCCTCGCTGCTGGACCACGCGGCCGAACAAGGCCTGCGCGAGGCCCTGACCGGCATGGCCGACGTCGAACGCATCGTCTCGCGCATCAGCCTGGGCTCCGCACGGCCGCGCGATCTGGTTGCGCTGCAGGCGGCGCTGGAACGCCTGCCCGGCCTGCACGCGGCACTGCAGCCCGCCGCGGACGAGGCCGACACCCTCGCCGCCCTGCGCGACGAACTCGCGCCGGAGACGGAACTGAGCGAAACCCTGGCCCGCGCGCTGGTCGACGAGCCGCCGATCCGGGTCACCGACGGCGGCCTGATCCGCCCCGGCTTCGATCCCGCACTCGACCGCCTGCGCGATCTGGAGCACAACGCCGACGGCTTCCTGCGCGATCTGGAGACACGCGAACGCGAAGCCACCGGCATCGCCACGCTCAAGGTCGCCTACAACCGGGTGCACGGCTACTACATCGAGGTGGGCCGCTCGCGATCGGAGGAGCTGCCCGGGCGCTTCATGCGCCGCCAGACCCTGAAGAACGCCGAGCGCTACACCACCGAGGAACTCAAGCGCTTCGAGGACGAGATCCTGTCCGCACGGGAACAGGCCCTGGCGCGCGAACGCCAGCTGTTCGACGACCTGCTCGCCGGCCTGCAGGGGCGCGCCGACCGCCTGCGGGCGATCGCCGACGCGGTGGCCCGGCTGGACGTGCTGGCCACCCTCGCCGAACGCGCCCGACGGCTCGACTGGAGCCGCCCCGAACTGGTGCCCGAGACCGGCGTCCACATCGAGCAGGGTCGCCACCCGGTGGTGGAGGCCAGCCTGGACACCCCGTTCGTGGCCAACGACACCCGACTGGATCCCGAGAGCCGCCGGCTGCTGGTCATCACCGGGCCCAACATGGGGGGCAAGTCCACCTACATGCGCCAGACCGCGCTGATCGTGCTGCTGGCCTGCATGGGCAGTTTCGTGCCCGCGGACGTGGCCCGCATCGGTCCGGTGGACCGCATCTTCACCCGCATCGGCGCCTCCGACGACCTGACCTCCGGGCGCTCGACCTTCATGGTGGAGATGACCGAAGCCGCCAGCATCCTGCACAACGCCGGCGAGCGCAGCCTGGTGCTGATGGACGAGATCGGGCGCGGCACCTCCACCTTCGACGGCCTGGCGCTGGCGCTGGCCTGTGCCGAGCGCCTGGCGCGGGAGAACCGCGCGCTGACCCTGTTCGCCACGCACTACTTCGAGCTGACCGCGCTGGCCGAACGCGAACCGGCGGTGGCCAACATCCACACCGACGCGGTGGAACACGGCCACGACATCGTGTTCCTGCATCAGGTCCGCGAGGGGCCGGCCAACCAGAGCTACGGGCTGCAGGTGGCCTCGCTGGCGGGGGTACCCGCCGACGTGCTGCAGCGTGCCCGCACCCATCTGGCCGATCTGGAAAGCCGTGCCCGGGACAGCGACTCGCCCCAGCTGGGGCTGTTCCCGCCGGAGCCGCCCGCACCCGCGGCGCCGGAAGAACCCGCCCCGCGGGCACCCCAAGTACCCGAGCCGGCGCGGGACGTCGCGCGGGCCCTGGCCGAACTCGACCCGGATGGCCTGACCCCGCGCGAGGCGCTGGACGCGATCTACCGACTCAAGGACACCCTGGAACGGGGAGTCGCGGAATAACAGCCGCGGCAGCCGGGATTCCCGGCCGCTCGGGAGGAGCGGTTACAATACGCCGAACGGACCGAGCGACGGCACACAGGAGCCGTGGCGTCGCAACACGACCAATGGAGAAGCGCAATGGCTTTCATCGTTCTGGAGAACTGCATCCGGTGCAAGTACACCGATTGCGTCGAAGTCTGCCCGGTGGACTGCTTCCACGAGGGTCCCAACTTCCTCACCATCGACCCCGACGAATGCATCGACTGCACCCTGTGCGAGCCGGAGTGCCCGGCCGAGGCGATCGTCCCCGAGGATGACGTGCCCGAGGACCAGGTGCACATGATCGAGCTCAATGCCGAACTGGCGCGCACCTGGCCGGTGATCACCGCGCGCAAGGACCCGCCGGAAGACGCGGAAGAATGGGACGGCGTCGAGGGCAAGCTGCAGTACCTGGAGCGCTGAGAACCCGCCCGGAGCCCCGCACTGCGGGGCTTACCAGAGCCAGGTGGCCGGGTCCTCGATGGCCCGGTCGTCGCTGTTGCGGATCACGCCCTTGATGCACCGCACCAGCACCCACACCAGGAACAGCAGCCCGATGATCAGGCCGATCCCGATCGCCGCGGTCAGGGTTGCCAGCACGGCCATCAGCAGACCGATCCAGAAGGTCCGGATCTGATACTGCAGGTGGGTCTCGCTGATCGCATCCGCATCGCTGCGCTTCACGTGCGCCATGATCACCCCGACCAGGGCCGTGATGGCGATGAAGAAGCCGACGAAATACAGCACGTAGATGATCGTCACGAACGTGCGGTCGGTGCGGGGTTCATTCGTCAGTTCCGTTTCCATGCCTCTCTCCTTCTCCGATTCCTGATCCCGGCTGGCCCGGCTTCATACATTGTGGGAGCGTGCTCGCACGCGAATATGGCGCGGAGGACTTCGAGCCCACGGGGCTCACCCTGCCCCGCCCAGTACGATCAGCACGATGCCGACCAGCGCGAAGCCGAAGCCGGCCAGCTGCAGGCGGCTCATGCGCTCGGCCTGAAAGAACCGCGCCAGCAGTGCGGTGGGTGCCGGCGACAGGGCCCCGGCCACCGCGATCACCGACAACAGTCCGATGCGCACGGCCACCACGAAGGCCAGGGTGGCGAGCCCCTGCAGCAGGCCCGCCAGCGCGACCAGCACCAGCGTGCTGCGGGCCATGTGTCGCTCGGGGCGATGCAGCAGCATCACGCCCAGCAGCACCAGCCCGCCCACGCCGCCGGCCATCACCACCGGCCAAAGGGCCGAGCCTTCGCTGGCCTGGTCAAGGAACACGAACACCAGGCCGAAGGCGACCCCGGCAAGCACGCCGTCGAACACCCCCAGCAGCGGATGCGGCCCGCGGTGACCGTGGCCATCCGCCCCCCGCACCGGCGCGTCCGGGTCACGCGGACTGGCCTCCCGGGCCCCGCCCGACACCAGCGCGATCGCCACCACGATGGCCACGATCCCGGCCAGCGACAACCATCCCGGGCGTTCGCCAAGAGCCAGCCCCGCCGCCAGCGGCACCAGCGCCGACAGCACCCCGGTCACCGCCGCGACCAGCCCCATGTAGCCTTCGGCCAGTCCGCGGTAATAGGCCAGCAGGCCCAGCGCCATCGCCACGCCGGAGCCGGCGCCCCACAACAGGGCCGCCTCCCCGGGCAGCCCCGCCACCACCAATGCCAGCACCAGCAACGGCGCGGTGACCAGCAGCTGCGAATAGCAGGCCACCACCAGCGCCGAAACCCGTCGCGAGGCCAGACCGCCGAGAAAATCCCCCGCGCCGTAGCCCAGCGCGGTCAGCAGGCCCAGCAGGAAGGCCATTTCAGTCGCCGGCGCCCTCCAGCATCTGCCGCAGGGCGGCCTCGCTGGCGGCCGCGCCGGTGCCGGTCACCGTTCCCTCGCCATCCAGGAACACCACGCTCACGTGATCGCGCTGATGCGGCATGAAGCCCATGTCATCGGGTCCCTCGGTCACCCCGGTGCGATAGGGGCGCTCCTGCATGCGCGGCATGACCACGTTCTCCAGCACGAACGGCGGCATGCCATGGGTATCGGCTACGTAGCGGATGCCGGCCTCCTCGATCGCCTCGGGCCCCATGTCCCCGAGGACATCATTGGTGATGTCGGCCGGGGCCATCTCCACGGTCATCAGCACCACGCGCGCATCGCCGGGCAGCTCCAGCGGCTCCCCGTGCTGGTCGTTGAGGGTGACGTCGGGGAAGGCGTCGCCCTCGGACAGATCGGCGGCCGCCGGCGCGGCGGCCAGCAGCAGACCCAGGCCGGCGGACAGGACGACGGTTTTCTTCAGGACGGACAGTGCTTGCATGACAGACTCCCGGTGACAGCGGATTGATCGGAGAAACGTCCCGGATGGTAACCGATCGCACCCGCGCACACTGCGAAACCGGGCACGTGCCCATCTTCGCGGGTGCACCGGACGGCGCATTTGCCTACACTGCCAGCCCGTTCCGCCGGCCTTTCCGCACGCACCGATGCTCCAGCCGATTTTCAAACTGCTGCGTCCGCACCAGTACATCAAGAACGGGTTCGTGTTCCTCGGACCGGTGTTCGCGCATGCCTGGGAGGGCGAGACCCTGCTGGCGGCCACGCTCGCGTTCCTCGCCTTCTGCGCGATGGCAAGCGCGGTATACGTGCTCAACGACATCCTCGACGTCGAAGCCGACCGCCGGCATCCGACCAAGTGCCGCCGCCCGCTGGCCAGCGGGGCCATCGGCATCCCGGCCGCGCGGGTCATCCTGAGCGTGCTGGTGGTGCTGGCACTGGCCCTGGGCCTGCTCGTCAGCGCCTGGGTCACCGGGCTGCTGGCGGGCTATCTGGTGCTGAACATCGCCTATTCGCTGGCGCTCAAGCATGTCGTCATCCTGGATGTGTTCAGCATCGCCGGCGGCTTCATGCTGCGCATCCTGGCCGGAACCCTGGGGCTGGGCATCGAACCCTCGCAGTGGCTGCTGCTGTGCGGCCTGATGCTGACCCTGTTCCTGGGCTTCGCCAAGCGCCGCTCGGAGCTGGCGGAAACCGCCGTGACCGCCGGCCCGGCGCCCGCGGACCCGGCACCCGAATCCCGAGACGACACCCGGGGCGACACGCGGGGCGACACCCGGCGCGTGCTGGACGACTATTCCACCGCGCTGCTGGACCAGTTCATCGCTATCAGCGCGGCCTGCACGGTGATCGCCTACGGGCTGTACACCGTCAGCCCGGAGGTCATCGCCCTGCACGGCACCGATGATCTGATCTATACCCTGCCGTTCGTGATCTACGGGATCTTCCGCTACCTGTTCCTGCTGCATTTTCGCGGGCGCGGCGGCGACACCTCGCGCGACCTGTTCACCGACGCCCATCTGCTGGTGACGGTGGTGGCCTGGCTGGGCGTGACCCTCGCGGTGCTGTCGTGAGCGGGAACCCGGTCCTGACCGGCTGGCGCCTGCGCGGACTGATCCTGTCGGTGATCGTGGCCGCCGCGGCGTATCTGGGCATCGCCATCTGGGCCGGTGCGGAAGAGGTCTGGCACGCGCTGGTGCAGGTCGGCCCGTTCGGCCTGCTGCTGGCGCTGTCGCTGTCGCTGGTCAACTACAGCCTGCGGTTCGCCCGCTGGCAGCTGTACCTGCGGGCGCTGGCCCATCGTGTCGCCGCACCCGCCAGCCTGCATATCTACCTGGCCGGCTTTGCCCTGACCACCACCCCGGGCAAGGCCGGCGAGGCCCTGCGCGGGGTGCTGCTCAAGCGCCGGGGTGTCCCCTATCCGGACAGCTTCGCGGCGTTCGTCAGCGAGCGCCTGTCGGATCTGGTCGCCGTCGTGCTGCTGACACTGCTGGGCCTGACCCTGGTGGCCCACGGCGAATCGCTGATCCTGGCCGGCGTCGCGGCCGTGGCCGCGGGCCTGCTGGTGCTGTCGCAACGCCGACCGCTGGAGGCCCTGCAACGCCACGCGGACCGCCCCGGCCGGCGGCTGTGGCGCGGCCTGCATCACGCCGCCACCATCCTGCTGCAGGCGCGGCGCTGCCACACCCCAAACCTGCTCGCCGGCGCCACCGTCCTGAGCGTGGTGGCCTGGAGCGCCGAGGCGCTGGCCTTCTGGTGGATCCTCAACGCGATGGGCTTCGAGGCCGGATTCGCGTTTGCCGCCTTCGTGTTCGCCCTCGCCATGCTGGCCGGCGCCCTGAGCTTCCTGCCCGGCGGGCTGGGCGGCACCGAGGCGGTGATGATCGGCCTGCTCCTGCTGCACGACATGCCGGCGGCGGATGCGGTGGCCGCGACCACGCTGATCCGCCTGACCACCCTGTGGTTCGCGGTGCTGCTGGGCCTGATCGCGCTGAGCACCAATCCCGAAGCCCGTGGCCGGGCACTCCCGGACGAGCACCATGCGTAGGCGTTCCATGCCCGACCCGAACAACACCACGTCACCTGTCACCCCGTCATTGCGAGCGCAGCGAAGCAATCTCGCGACCCAGTCGCACGATCCGAATCCCGGGCGGCCCTCGGCGATTGCCACGGCCCCTGCGGGGCCTCGCAATGACCAGGACGGAAAGGGCACCGGGAGACCGGCATGACGACCAGCGGCTGGAACCGCATCCCGCGGGTGCAACACGCCGCGCACAGCGCGCCGGCGTTCCGCCCGGACCGGCTGCCGGACGGGCCGCTGCTGGCCCACGGCATGGGGCGTTCCTATGGCGACTGCTGCCTCAACGCCGGCGGCCACCTGCTGCACACCCGCGGGCTGGACCGCTTCGTCGAGTTCGACACCGACACTGGAGTAGTCACCGCCGAGGCCGGGGTCACGCTGGACGAACTGCTGGAACTGAGCGTGCCGCGCGGCTGGTTCCCGCCGGTTGTCCCGGGGACCCGCTTCGTGACCCTGGGCGGCGCGGTGGCCAACGACGTGCACGGCAAGAACCATCACGTCGCCGGCAGCTTCGGTGCGCACGTGCAGCGCCTGACCCTGCACCGCAGCGATGCCGGCCGCGTCGAGGCCAGCCCCGAGCACAACCCGCGCTGGTTCGCCGCCACCATCGGCGGGCTGGGTCTGACCGGGCTGATCGAGACCGTGACCCTGCAGCTCGTGCCGGTGTCCTCGGCCTGGATGTCGGTATGGTCGGAACGCTTCCACAGCCTGGACGATTTCTGGGCCCTGGATGCCCGCGCGCGCCGCGAGTGGCCCTACACCGTCGCCTGGATCGACTGCCTGGCCGACGGGCACCGCCAGCCCGCCGGACGCGGGATCTATTCCGCCGGGCGCCACGCGGTCACCCCTCCCCCGCGCGCCCGCTTCCGCGAATCCCGGCGGCGGGTGCCGGTGGACCCGCCGTTCTCGCTGATCAACGGCCCCGGCCTGCGCGTGTTCAACGAGCTGTATTTCCGCCAGCCGCTGCGGCGCAGTCCGCATCCGGCGCATCATCGCGGCTGGCTGTTCCCGCTGGACGGGATCCGCGACTGGAACCGTATCTACGGCCGCCGGGGCTTCTACCAGTACCAGTGCGTGCTCCCCGAACGCACCGCGCGCGACGCCGTCGCCGAGCTGCTGCGCCAGATCGCGCGCAGCGGCCAGGGCTCGTTCCTCGCCGTGCTCAAGACCTTCGGCCGCCAGCCGCCGGCCGGGATGCTGTCGTTCCCGCGCCCCGGCACTACCCTGGCGCTGGATTTCCCCGATCGCGGGGCGGCGACCCATGCGCTGTTCGAGCGCCTCGACCGTGTGGTGCGCGAGGCGCACGGGGCGCTGTACCCGGCCAAGGACGCGCGCATGTCCGGCGCGATGTTCCGTGCCGGGTTTCCCGAATGGATCGAGTTCGCTAAGTTGACCGACCCTCAATTCTCCTCCAGCTTCTGGCGCCGGGTGACCGCATGAATCCGCTCAACCACGTCGTGATCTTCGGCGCGACCTCCGCCATCGCCACCGCCGTGGCCCGCCGCCTGGCCGCCGATGGCGCGCACCTGTTCTGTGTGGCGCGCAATGCCGAACGGCTGGAAAGCCTGCTGGCCGACCTGCGGGTGCGCGGCGACGACCCGGCCGGCGAGCGCATCCGCGGCCTGGCCGCCGATCCCGCCGACCCGGCCACCCACGCCGACACCTGGACCGCCGCCCGCGAGCACCTGGGCACGGTGGATGCCGCACTGCTGGCCTGGGGCAGCCTGCCCGATCCCGCCACCTGCCACGACTCGGTGGAGGCCACCCAGGAGGCACTGCGGATCAACGGCACCAGCGCCGTCGCCCTGCTCACCCGCATCGCCCCCGACTTCGAGGCGCAGGGCCATGGCGTGATCGGCGCCATCGGCTCGGTCGCCGGCGACCGCGGCCGCCAGAGCAACTACGTCTACGGCACCGCCAAGGGCATGCTGGCCACCTATCTTCAGGGCCTGCGCCACCGCCTCGCGCCGGCCGGGGTCGACGTGGTCACCCTCAAGCCGGGCTTCGTGACCACCCCGATGACCGAGGGCTTCGACCGCTCGGGACCGCTGTGGGCCTCGCCCGACAGCGTGGCCCGCGGCATCCTGCGCGCCCTGCGCCGGGGCCGCTCAGTGGCCTATCTGCCATGGTTCTGGCGGGTGATCATGACGATCATCCGCGCCATCCCCGACCCGCTGTTCCGGCATCTGCGGCTGTGAGCCTGCCCGCCGACGCCCCCTGGCCCGCCCGCCACTACCCGGCGGTGCTGCTCGCGGTGATCGCGCTGAAGGCGCTGATCGCCACGCTGCTGCCGATCACCGGCGACGAGGCCTATTTCCTGATCTGGGCCGCCCATCCGGATCT
Organism: Thioalkalivibrio sp. ALgr3; assembly: GCF_000377325.1. Taxonomy (NCBI): domain Bacteria; kingdom Pseudomonadati; phylum Pseudomonadota; class Gammaproteobacteria; order Chromatiales; family Ectothiorhodospiraceae; genus Thioalkalivibrio; species Thioalkalivibrio sp. ALgr3. Next base: position 106,121 of record NZ_KB897981.1, read on the forward strand.
CGGCTACTACGACCACCCGCCGATGATCGGCTGGTGGCTGAGCGCAGTCACCGCAGTGTCCGAACACCCGCTGGTGATCCGCATCCCCGGCATCCTGGTCTCCGTGGCCCCGGCGCTGCTGATCCTCGCCCTGTGGCACCGGCACGACCCGGTGCGCGCCCGCCTGGTCTCGCTGCTGGCGCTGTTCATGCCGCTGCTGTTCATCGCCGTGCTGGTGGCCACCGACACCCCGCTGATCCTGTTCGGCCTGCTGGCCACCGGACTGGTGTGGTATGCGCTGCGGGAACCGCGCCCGGGCGTGGCGGCCCTGGCCTTCTTCCTCGGCGGCGTCGCGCTGGGGCTGGCGTTCCTGTCGAAATACTTCGCCGTGCTGCTGGGCGTGGCCATCGGCCTGCACATCGTGCTGTTCGCCCGCGGGCACTGGCGCGGCCTGCTGCTGATCATCCTCGGCGTACTGCCGGCGGTGGCCCTCAACCTGTACTGGAACTGGGACAACTGCTGGTACAACGTGATGTTCAACGTGGTGAACCGCCACGGCGGGGACGGCTTCGACCCCGGCGGCACCCTGACCTATGCCGCCCTGCTGGTGTACCTGTTCACGCCCTGGCTGCTGTGGTTCCTCGCGCGCCAGCGCCGGGCCGTGGTGCAGGGCGTGCGCGAACACCGCCTCGGGGTGTTCGTCTCCGCCGGGCTGATCCCACTGGGCCTGTTCGCCCTGCTCTCGCCGTTCGCCGGGATCGGGCTGCACTGGCTGGCAGTGTTCGCCCCGCTGCTGCTGGTGCCCGCGCTGTTCCTCACCACCCGCGCCCTGCGGATCTCGGTCTGGCTGTCCGGCCTGCTGGCCCTGCTGCACGCGCTGTTGCTGCTGGCCATCGCCACCCTGCCGGTGGACTGGCTGCGCGGCCACGGCGACCACGCCAGTGCGGTGTTCTACCTCGCGCCCGAGGAGGTGGCCGCGCTGACCGAGCCCTACGCCGACGCGGACCAGCCCGACGCAGACTGGCATTTCTTTACCCGCAGCTACTCGCGCTCGGCCATGCTGAGCCATTACTCCGGGCACTACTTCGGGGTCTTCGGAGAAGGCTCGCACTACGGCCGTCAGGACGACCTGATCACCGATTTCCGTGCCCTCGACGGCGAGGACTTCGTGTTCATCCCGCGCCGCGGCGAGGTCGACCGCGAAGACCTGGAACCGTTCTTCGACCGCGTCGAGATCCGCACCGGCGAGGCCGGCGGCATCCCCTGGCAGGTCGCCGAAGGCCACGGCTTCGACTACGCCACCTACCACGAGGACGTCCTGCGCCCGATCCTCGAACGCTACTACGACATCCCCGCCTGGCTCCCCGAGGGCCGCTGCGCCTTCCGCGAACGCTACGCCGACACCGCCGATCACTGACGTTGGGCCGTCCGATACAGGCCCGGGACACCCCCTCCATCCGGAGGGGGTGTCCCGGGCCACGTTCCGGCACACTGTTTCCAGCGCGCGATTTCCCCCTTCTTCCATGGGGCAGGATTTCGCGCGACACTGCCTTCGAACTGGTGGTTACCATCCGTCCGGAGGTTTGTCATGTCCGTCGTCCGAATTCATCCGCCCGGCGCGCATGCGCCCGGCCTTCTTGCCGCCCTGGTGGCCATGCTGCTGACCCTGCCCTTCAGTGCGACTGCTGCGGATCGCGGGGACTCCGCTCCGGGGTTCGATCCGGGAGCCGAACCCGAGGGCGAGGTGATTCTGCGGGTCGAGGGGGCCATCGAGCATGCGAACGACGGAGACCGGGCCCTGCTGGACCGGGCAATGCTGGACCGCCTCCCGGAGCGAGAACTGGAGACCTCCACGGTGGTCACCGACGGGGTCAACCACTTCGAGGGCTTTTTGATGCGCGACCTGCTGGAAGCCCTCGGTGCGGAGGGTGACGAGGTGGTGGCCACGGCCCTGAACGACTACATCGTCGACATCCCCATGGAAGACTTCCACGATTATGACGTGATCGTCGCCCATACCCGGGACGGCGAGGCCCTGACCCCGCGCGACAAGGGTCCGCTGTGGATCGTCTATCCACGCGACGATCACGCGGAGCTGGACGACATCCGCTACGACTACCGCTGGGTCTGGCAGCTGGAGCACCTGGAGGTGCGATGATCGCGCGCCCGGCCCGCGAGTCCGCACCCGAGCGGGGCCATGCCCCGGATCCCTCGGCCGTCCCCAGCCTGCGCCGTGTCTCGACGTATGTGCTGCCGGTGCTCGCGGTCCTTACCTTCGCGATCTTCCTGACGGTGTCGCTGATGCGCCTGCACGACGTGGAGCAGGACATGCGCAGCAACGTGGACGAGAACATGCTGTGGGTCACCGCCCAGGCGCAGGTCGCCAGTCACCGTCTGGACGAGGAAGTCCACCGACGGACCCTGGGGGACGCGGATGCCCGACCCGGCCTGCGTTACGACGTCCTCACCAGCCGCCTGGTCCTGCTGGATGCCGGGCCACAGCGGCGCTACGTCAAGGACATCGGGCTGGAAGAAACACTGGACGGCACCTTCGAGCGGCTGGAGCGCATCGAGCCGATGATCGACGACGTCGCCCCCGACAACGTCGAGGCGGCCCACGCGATCCATGCCGAACTCAAGCCCCTGATGTCGGCACTCAACCGCATCGCCAACGCGGTGATGATCGAGGAATGGGAGAGCACGGGGGAACGCCTGGATCAACACCGCGCCAGCCTGATCCAGGCCATTGTGATGATGATCGGCATCCTGGTCACCGGGATCCTGCTGACCGCCCTCCTGATGAATGCCCTGCGGCAGCGGCGCCACGCACAGGAGGCGCTGGCCGCACACCGCGACCGGCTGGAGATCGAGGTCCGCAACCGCACCCGCGACCTGGAAGCCGAGCGCCGGCGCGTGGTGGACGCCATCGACACCGCACCCGACGGCTTTGCCGCGTTCGATTCCGATGACCGCCTGATCCTGGTCAACCCGCAGTTCGCCAGCCTGCTGCCGCTGCCCGACGGGGCCCTGGACGAGGGGCAGACACTGGACACCCTGCTCGACCGTATCCGCGCCGTCACCCGGCCGGACACCGAACACGGCGACCCGGAGGAGATCACCGCGGACGACGGTGCGCAGTACGACCTGGAAGTCCCCGGTCGCGGCTGGGTGCAGATGACCCTGCGCCGCACCGATGACGGTGGCCAGGTGCTGCGTCTGGCCGACATCACCAGCTACAAGGACGCCGCGCGCAGTCTCGAGCATTCGCTGGAGCGCGAACGCGGCGTCAGCGAGTTCTACCGCAGCTTCGCGGCGATGGCCTCGCACCAGTTCCGCACCCCGCTGGCGATCATCGACTCGGGCCTGCAGCGCCTGCTGCGGCGCGGGGAGTCCATGGACCGCGAAACCCGCGAGGGGCGCTACCGTCAGCTGCGCGACACCGTCGCCCACATGACCCGTCTGATCGAGAACGCGCTGACCTCGGCCCGCCTCGAGGGCGGCCACGTATCGGCATCCACCCGTCCCTGCGACCTGCGCCCGCTGGTGGAGCAGGCGATCGAAACCCAGCGGCAGATCACCCCGGACAATCCGATGCATCTGAGCGTCACCCCGGATGGACCGGTCATGGCGCGCTGCGATCGCGCGCTGGTCGAGCAGATCCTCGCCAACCTGCTGTCGAATGCGGGAAAATACTCGCCCGAGACCGCGTCCATCGAGGTTGAGCTGCGCGCCGAACCGGAGAAGATCACCTGCCACGTCACGGACCACGGGATCGGCATCCCCGAGGAAGACCAGGCGCGCCTGTTCGACCGCTTCTTCCGTGCCCGCAATGCCGCCCGCCATACCGGCATCGGTCTGGGCCTGGGCATCGCCCGCCAGCTCGCGCGCACCCAGGGCGGCGACCTGACCGTCCGTTCCCGCGAAGGGGAAGGGTCTACATTCACGCTGGAACTCCCGCGAGGACAGGATCCGGATGAACCACAGCACACCGAATGATGCCGCCGTCCCGGCCGCACGCATCCTCTGCGCCGAGGATGAAGCCCTGCTGCGCCGGGACATCTGCGAAGAACTGAGCGAGGCGGGTCATGTCGCCATCGAGGCGGCCCACGGCGACGAGGCCCTGGAGCAGATCGACGCCGTACACCCCGACCTGATCCTGTGCGACATCAACATGCCGGGCATGAACGGCTACGAACTGCTGGCCGCGGTGCGCGAACGCGGCCCGGAACTGGCGGACACCCCGTTCGTGTTCCTCACCGCGCTGTCCGACCCGCGCGAGGTGGTCGATGGCAAGCGCGCGGGCGCCGACGACTATCTGGTCAAGCCGGTGGACTTCGACCTGCTGCTGGCGACCGTGGAGGCCCGCCTGCGCCAGGTGCGGCGCATGCGCCAGAAGAAAGAGGACGAGTTCGCCGAACTGCGCCGTACCCTCGGTGGACTCGGCCAGAGCCGGGATCAGGGACGCCGCAGCCTGGAGTTCGCGGCGCGCGCCCTGGATCCGGTCGCTCCCGGGGTCGTCCTGCTCGACCACGGCAACCGCGTGCTGCTGGCCAACCGCGCGGCGCGGCGCATGGCCGGCGACGCACTGACCTTGCAGGAAGGACGCCCGCCGGAGCCGGTACACACCGAGGATGACCGGCGCCTGCGCGAGGCCCTGCGCCGGGTCCTTGCCGAGGAACCGGCCGCCGATGACGCCATTGAATGCATGCGCCTGCCGCGCGATGGCCACCGGCGCGAACTCCTGGCGATGATCTATCCCCTGCCCGGGGGCAGCGATCCGGCCGGGCGGGAGGCCGGGGAGGAGGAACCCGCGGCCGTAATCCTCCTGTCCGACCCCGAGCGGCGCGCCCGCCTGCCGGAAGACGTCCTGGCCCGCCTGTTCGACCTGACCCCCACCGAGGCCCGTATCGCCCTGGCCCTGGCGGACGGCTGGCGCACCGCCGACATCGCCCGGCGCATGGACGTGTCGAATACCACCGTCACCTTCCACCTGCGCAACCTGTTCCAGAAGACCGACACCCACCGCCAGGCGGAACTGGTCGCCCTGGTGCTGGCCGGCTCCATGACCCTCGCCGTGGAATGAGCCCGGGCCGCCCCTTACTGGATGACGTAAAATCCTCTTAATCAATCAGGAGCCGTTGCATGTTATCGACCTCGCATCCTTCGTTGTTCTTTTCCTTTGTTCGCCCCGCGGTGCTGCTGTGCGCCCTTGCGCTGGCGCCGGCGATGGCCACGGGGCAGCAGGCCCAGCAGCCGGCCCCGGCGCAGGGCCAGGCGCCGCAGCCGGTACAGCAGGAACCGGAGGTGACCACCCACCAGGACTGGGAAAGCCTTTGCTGGGAACTGGATGACGGCGGCGAGTTCTGCCAGATGCAGCAGACCCTGCAGGTGGAGGACCAGGGCCAGCAGGGGCCGTATCTGCAGACCACGGTGCGGCGCGAGGGCGACCGACACGTGATGGAACTGCTGCTGCCGCTGGGCGTGGATCTGCGTCCGGGCATCGTCATGCAGGTCGACGAGGGCGAAGAACGCAATGCCGGCTTCGTCACCTGCATCCAGCAGGGCTGCGTGGCGGCCACCGAGCTGACCGACGAGATGCTGGCTGAACTGCGCGGGGGCCGCGAACTCAACGTGGGCTTCCGCCCGCTGCAGTCGGAACAGGTGCTGGTCTTTGACGTCTCCCTGATGGGCTTCACTGCGGCCAGTAATCGGCTCTGAGACGACCTTCTGGCGGTGCCGCCCTGCGCCGTTACAATGACGGCGTGAACGACACCCGCCAGTCCAGCTCGAACCCGCCCGTACGGCGCGCCCGCCGGCCCGGGTGGCTGCGTGCGCTGCTGGCGATGCTTGCCGCGGCCGCGCTGTGGGCGGTGCTGGCCGGGGGCGCAGCGCTGGCGCACCCGTTCGCCTGGCTCGCCATCGCGCTGACCGGGGGGGCCGTGCTCGCGCTGCCCGCGGGGCGCGCCCTGCGCCTGAACCCGACCGCCCTGCCCGGCCTGCTCGGTTTCTTCCTGCGCACCTCGGTGCAGGGCGGGGTCGATGTCGCCTGGCGGGCGGTACACCCGCGCCTGCCGCTGCAACCGGACTTCGAGGCGTATTTCGTGCAATTGCCGCACGGACCGCCGCTGACCCTGTTCATGTCCATGCTCAGCCTGCTGCCGGGCACCCTGGCGGTCCGCCTGGAGGGCCGCCGCATGACCCTGCACGTGCTGGACGGCCGCAGCGACAATGCAGCCACGCTGATGGAACTCGAGCGGCGCATCGCACGGCTCTACGGGCTCGACCCTGACTCTCCGGGGAGCGCCCGATGAACCTGCTGCTGGTCACCGCCGCCGGGTTCCTGCTGCTGACCATCCTGTTCGGGCTGATCCGCGTGCTGCGTGGCCCGGGCTCAGGTGATCGGATGCTCACTGCCCAGCTGTTCGGCACCTCGGGGGTCGGCATCCTGCTACTGCTCGGCTTTGCCCTGGACCAGTCGGCGCTGGTGGACGTGGCGCTGGTGTTCGCCCTGCTGGCGGTGGTGGCGGCCGTCGCGTTCGTGCGCCAGCACGGGCTGCCGGAGCCGGCGGGCACGCCGATGCACGAAACCCCGGTAGAAGAAGAGCCGCCGCACGACCCGGGGCATCACCCGGGGCATAACCCGACGGAGAAGACGCATGATCGCTGATCTGCTGACCGCCGGGCTGGTGCTCGCGGGGCTGGTGTTCTTCGGCGCCGGCACCCTGGGGCTGCTGCGCTTTCCCGATGTCTACACCCGCCTGCATGCCCTAACCAAGGCCGACAATCTCGGCCTGGGGCTGGTGGTGCTGGGGCTGATGCTGCAGGCCGACGGGCCGGCGATGATCCTCAAACTGGTGCTGATCTGGGTGCTGGTGCTCGCCGCCGGGGCCACCGCGGCGCACATGGTCGCCCAGCGGACCTGGACCCACGGCGAGTTCGAGCGGCGCGAATGAACGCGGCGCTGCTGGCGTTCGACCTGGCCCTGCTGGCCGGCCTGCTGGGAGTGGCCTGGCGCTGCCTGGCGAGCACCGACCTGTTCCGCGCGGTCGTGCTGTTCATCACCTTCGGCCTGCTGCTGGCGATCGCCTGGGTCCGCCTCGAGGCCCCGGACATCGCACTGGCCGAAGCGGCCATCGGGGCCGGCATCACCGGGGCGCTGCTGCTGGTCACGCTGGAACGGCTGAAGCACATCATGAACCCGCACCGCGGGGACGCGGGCCCGAGCCCGCCCCCGGATCCGGTGGCACCCGACACGGGCAACGCGGATGCGGAGGCCCACGATGCCCGCGACCCGGGTGCCGGCAATGTCGCGCTGAGCTGTGCCCCGACCCCGGCACGCGGACGCTGGAGCGCGGTCGCGGTGACCGTCGGCCTGGCCGGGCTGCTGATGGCGACCCTGGCCACGCAGGAACACGGCCCCGGCCTGCAACCCACGGTGGCCGCACACATGGAGGTCTCCGGCGTGGACCATGGCATCACCGCGGTGCTGCTGAACTTCCGCTCCTGGGACACCCTGCTGGAACTGGCCATGGTCCTGCTGGCCGGACTGGGCGCCTGGTCGCTGGGGCGCCATGACGCGCTGCCCGCGCGCCCGGCGCCGGGTCCGGTCCTGCCGGGAGCGGTGCGCCTGCTGCTGCCGGTGGCCATCGTCACCGGGGTCTACCTGCTGTGGGCCGGGAGCCATGCACCGGGCGGGGCCTTTCAGGCCGGCGCGGTGCTGGGCGCGGCGGGGATACTGATGAGCCTTGCGCGTCCGCACTCGCTGCCCGACCCGGACCCGCGCCTGCTGCGCATCGGCGTGACGGCCGGTGCCCTGCTGTTCCTCGCCATTGGGCTGTGGGGGCTGTTCGCCGGACCCGCGCTGCTGACCTGGCCGCGCGAGCTGGCCTACCCCCTGATCCTGATCATCGAGACCGGCGCGACGCTGTCCATCGCGCTGACCCTGGTCGCCCTGTTCATCGGCGGGCGCTCGCCGCGGGAGGACACATGATCGAATCCCTGGATCCCGGCACGCTGTACCCCTTCGGCGGCGCCGCGCTGTTCGCGCTGGGTCTGCACGGGCTGATCCGTCGCCGCCACCTGATCCTGCGCATCCTCGCGATCAATATCATGGGTTCCGGGGTGTTCATGGTGTTTCTCGGCATCGCCGCGCGCGGCGATGCCCCGCCCGACCCGGTGGCTCAGGCGCTGACTCTCACCGGGATCGTGGTGGCGGTCAGCGCGACCGCGTTCGCCCTCGCGCTGACGGTGCATCTGGCGCGCCTGACCGGGCATGCGGTGCTGCTCCCCGGGCCGCTGAAAACCCACCGCGGCGACCGTCCCGAAGACCCGTGAACGCGGCCACGCCCGAGTCCCTGGTGTTCGCCACCGGGGCCCTGGCGGCGGTCTCGCTGGGGCTGCCGCTGATCGCCTCCGCCTGGGCGTGGCAGGCCCGGCGCATCGGGCTGCTGGGTCTGCCGCTGGCGATCCTCGGGCTGCTGGCGACCCTCGGGCTGTTCCTCGACGCCGTGCCGGAAATGGATGGCCCCGCAGTGCGGGTCGGGCTGGGCGGCTGGGAGGCCCCCCTGGGCGTCACCCTGCACCTCGACGGGCTGGCGCTGGCGATGCTGCTGCTGAACGCGCTGGTGGCCCTCGCCGGCAGCCTGTACGCCCGCGGCTACATCCACTCGGCCGCCGGAGAACGCCAGTTCTGGCCGCTGTGGCTGTGGCTGTGGGGCGGGCTCAACCTGCTGGTGCTGTCGGGTGATGCCTTCAACCTGTACATCACCCTGGAGATCGCCAGCCTGTCCGCGGTGGCGCTGGTGGCCCTTACCGGCGATACCGACGCGGTGACCGGCGCGATGCGCTACCTGCTGATCAACCTGCTCGGCTCGCTGTCGTTCCTGCTGGGGGCCGCGCTGCTGTACGGCGAGTTCGGCGTGCTGGACCTGACGCTGCTGGGCGAGCTGGCCGGAGACGGCCCCACCGAACGCATGGCCGCCGCGCTGATGCTGGGCGGACTCCTGATGAAGGCCGCGGTGTTTCCGCTGCACGTGTGGCTGGCCACCGCGCATGCCAGCGCGCCCGCGCCGGTCAGCGGCATGCTGTCGGGCATGGTGGTGGCGATGTTCTACCTGATCCTGCGGCTGTGGCTGCTGATCTTCGCGCCGCTGGGCACCCCCGCGCTGGCCGTGCTGCTGGGACTGCTGGGCAGCGCGGCTCTCCTCTGGGGCTCGCTGCAGGCACTGCGCGCGCCCCGACTCAAGATCGTGGCGGCCTACTCCACGGTGGCGCAGATGGGCTACATCGCGCTGGCCTTCCCCATCCTGATCCTGCAGCCGGCGGCCTGGCCGGTGGTGGTGTTCTTCGCCTTCGCCCACGGTCTGGCCAAGGCCGCGGTGCTGATGGGCGCCGGAACGCTCCAGAAGGCTGCGGGACACGACCGGATGAATGCCCTGGGACCGGTGCTGCGGGCGCGCGGGCGCACGGTGTTCGCCCTGGGCCTGGGCGGCATCTCGCTGATGGGGCTGCCGCTGACCGGCGGCTTCCTGGCCAAGTATCTGCTGCTGGAAGCGGGGCTGCACGGCGCGGCGGAGACCACCGCCATCATGCAGATCTGGACCGCGCTGTGGGTGGTGATGGTCGCGCTGGGTTCCCTGCTGGCCACTGCGTACATCCTGCGCATGGTGGCACCGGCTTTCGCCCGCGGTGAGCGTGATCCGGGCGTCCCGGTCTCCGCCGGCATGGAATGGATGCCGCTGGCACTGGCCGTCGGCGCGGCGGCCATGGGCCTGGCCGGGGCACCGCTGATGCACCTGCTGGAGCACACGGCGGGGGTATCATGAACGCCGACGGCGGCCTGCTCCTGCTCGCGATCCTCGCCAGCTCGCTGGTACCGGGACTGCTGATCTTCTTCCTGCCGGAAGAACGCCACGGGCTGCGCACCCTGCTGAACCTGAGCGCGGCGGGGATCAAGCTCGTACTGGTCGGGGTGCTGCTCCTCGGGGTGCAGCGGGGCGAGACCTTCGAATTCGGGCTGACATTGCTGCCGGGCGTGGATTTCGTGCTCGCGGCCGACGCCCTGTCACTGCTGTTCGCGACCCTGTCCTCGATCCTGTGGTTCGTGACCACCCTGTATGCGATCGGCTATCTGGAGGGATCGCCGAGGCGCAGCCGCTTCTTCGGCTTCTTCTCGCTGTGCGTGAGCGCGACCGTCGGCATCGCCCTGTCCGGCAACCTGATCACCTTCGTGATCTTCTACGAGATCCTGACCCTGGCCACCTGGCCGCTGGTGGTCCACCGCGGCACCCCGGAGGCGCTGCGCGCGGGACGGCTGTATCTCGCCTACACCATCACCAGCGGGCTGGTGCTGCTGGTCGCGGTGATCGCGCTGAACCTGCTGGCGGGTTCGCAGCCATTCGAGTCGGGAGGGTACCTCCGGCATCTGTCGCCGGACACGCATGGCCTTCTGCAGGTCATCGGTCTGGCCCTGATCGCCGGCTTCGCGGTGAAGGCGGCGCTGATCCCGCTGCATTCCTGGCTGCCGCGGGCGATGGTCGCGCCGGCCCCGGTCAGCGCCCTGCTGCACGCGGTGGCGGTGGTCAAGGCGGGGGCCTTCGGTCTCGTGCGCACCCTGAACGACGTGTTCGGCCTGGAGCTGGCCGCAACCCTGCACCTGACCGACGTGCTGCTGGTGCTGGCCGCGCTGACCATCCTCTACGGGTCCATCCAGGCCCTGCGTGCCCACGACATCAAGCAGCGGCTGGCCTTCTCCACGGTCAGCCAGGTCTCCTACATCGCACTGGGCGTGGCGCTGGCCGGGCCGCTGGGCGTGATCGGCGGGCTGGTGCATCTGGTGCACCAGGGCCTGACCAAGATCACGCTGTTCTTCTGTGCCGGCAACTTCGCCGAGACCCTGGGCATCCACGAGATCCGCGAGATGCGCGGGGTCGGGCGCCGCATGCCGCTGACCATGGCGGCGTTCACGGTCGGCGGGCTGGGCATGATCGGGCTGCCGCCGCTGGCCGGGTTCATCTCCAAGTGGTATCTGGGCCTCGGCGCGCTGGAGGGCGATGCGGCGTGGATCCTGGGCGTGCTGGCGCTGAGCAGCCTGCTCAACGCGGCCTACTTCCTGCCGCCCATCATCGCCGGCTGGATGGCCGAGCCGGAGGTGACCCGACCGCCGGCGCACAAGACCCGCTTCGAGGCCCACTGGATGCTGCTGTTCCCGACCCTGTTCGTGGCGGTGCTGGCGCTGCTGCCGGGGCTGCTGGCCGGGCTGGAACTGAGCCCGCTGGGCTGGGTGGAGCTGATCGTGGAACGCGGCTACGTGCTGGTGCCAGCCGGTGACATGGACAACGGCACGGGGGTGACGCCATGAACGCGTTCATCCTGCTCGGGGTGCCGCTGCTTCCGCTGCTGCTGGCCGCGGCGCTGTCGCTGCGGCCGGGCCGCGCGCCACTGCGTCTGGTGCCCTGGGCCGCGCTGCCCGCCCTGCTGCTGGCCGCGCTGGGCCCGGAGGGCAAGCAGGCCTCGCTACCGTGGCTGCTGACCGGGGTGGAGCTCGGGCTGGACCCGATCGGCCGGGTTTTCCTCGCGCTGACTGCCGGGCTGTGGCTGGCGGCCGGACTGCACGCGCTGCACGAACGCGGCGAGGATCCCGCGCGGCGGCGCTTCTTCGTGTTCCTCCTGCTGTCGATGGTGGGCAACCTGGGCCTGATCCTCGCGCAGGACGCCGCGTCGTTCTACCTGTTCTTCTCGCTGATGAGCCTGTCGGCCTGGGGTCTGGTGGTGCACAAGCGCAGCACCGAGGCGTGGATGGCCGCACGGCTGTATCTGGTCCTGTCGGTGCTGGGCGAGATCGCGCTGTTCGCCGGTCTGATGCTCGCCATCCATCAGGCGGATGGCGAGACCGCACTGGCGGCCATCGCCGCGGCACGACCCGAGGGCGCGGCGATGGTGCTGCTGGTGCTGGGCCTGGGCATCAAGGCCGGCATGCTCGGGGTCCACTTCTGGCTGCCACTGGCCCATCCGGCCGCACCGATCCCCGCCAGCGCGGTGCTTTCAGGAGCCATGATCAAGGCCGGGCTGCTGGGCTGGCTGCGCCTGCTGCCGCTGGACGCCGCCGGCCACGCGGTGCTCGGCGAGGTGCTGATCGGGCTGGGGCTGGCGGCGGCCTTTCTGGGGGCACTGGCAGGGGTCTTCCAGGCGCGCCCCAAGACCATCCTGGCCTACTCCTCCATCAGCCAGATGGGCCTGATGACCACCGGGGTCGGCCTCGCGCTGCTGCTGCCCGCGATGCGCGAACCGCTGCTATTCGCGGTGGCGATGTACGCCCTGCACCACGGACTGGCCAAGGGTTCGCTGTTCCTCGCGATGGATGTCGCCGGACAGCTCCCCCGCTCGAAGCGGTACCGCTACGCGGTGCTCGGCCTGATCGCCCTGCCGGGCTTCTCCCTGGCCGGGCTGCCGTTCACCAGCGGGGCACTGGCCAAGGACCTGCTGAAAGCGCCGCTGGCCGCAAACGGCACGGGGCTGGTCTACACCCTGCTGACCCTGGCGGCCATCGGGACTACCCTGCTGGTGCTGCGTTTCCTGTGGCGCCTGCGCCAGGATCTGGCGCTGACGACACGCCCGCTGCCAACGGGGCGCTGGCTGCCCTGGGCGCTGCTTGCGGCGATGTCCCTGATCCTGCCCGCAGTGGCCGCACTGACGGCCCTGGCCTCGCCCGAGGTACCGCTCCCCGAGCTCGCGACTGTTTCCCTGCTGTGGCCCGTCCTGGCCGGGCTGGCCCTGGGCGCACTGGGGGGCGTCGTTCTGCGCGAATGGATGGCCCGTCACGTCCCGGAAGGGGACGTGGCGATCCTGGCGAATGTGCTGATCCATGCAGCGCAGGGCCTGCATGCCCGGGTCAGTCCGCTGCGCGAGATTCGCCTCCACCCGCGCCTGCGGGCCCGGTTGCGCCGGGCGCAAAGGATCGCCCGGCATGAGCTGGAATGGGCCGAACGACGCATGACCCGCTGGGGACGTCTGGCGTTTCTGTTCGCTCTGTCGTTACTGGGGCTGTACACGGCCATGGCGTTCCCGCCCTGACCGGTGCCGCACGGGGCTGCGCCCCGGTCAGCGGCGCACGAACTCCGCGATCAGGTCGGCGGCATCGTCGGCGAAGAAATCGCGGAAGAAGTGCCCGGCACCGGGCACCGTATCCACGCGGATTTGACCATCATCCTCCAGCGCCGCCATGCGTTCGGGCAGATCCGGCACCACGTCGTCTTCCTCGCCGATGATCACCTGGGTCTCGGTCGCGATGCCGTCGATCACGCTCGGCGTGTCGTGCTGCGGGCCGGGCTCGTAGTAGCCGATGAATGCCCGCGGCGCGACCTCCAGCGCCTCGCACTGCAGGAAGCGGTGATCCTCCAGCATGCCCCCGTTCGCTCCGGCCTTTTCGCGCGCGGCTTCCAGGGCCTCGTCCAGCTTGGTGCCGGTCTGCTCGAGGAACTGCTCTGCGGTTTCATCGGCGTCGAAAGTGGCCGGCGCCAGCAGGGTCAGCCCGGCGATGTTGTCCGGTTCCCGCTCGGTTAGATAACGCGCGATCTGATTGCCGCCGCGGGAGTGCCCCATCAGGGTGACCGGTCCGTAACCCTGGCCGGCCAGCCAGTCCTGCCACGCCCCCAGTTCGTCCATGTGTTCCTCGGGACCATGGGTCACCGGGGCGTCACATTCGAACATCCCCTCGCGCTCGTCGATGCCGAAGCTGAGATTGATCGACAGGGTGTTGAGTCCGTGCTGTTCGGCCAGCAGGTCCTGCACCGCGGTCATCACCTCCATGCGCCCGTGGGCCAGGGTGCCGTGCAGCATCAGCACCACGCCGTCCTCCGGCGCGGCGCCGCTGCCCTCGACGAAATGCCCCACCAGGTTCAGGCCGTCGTGTTCCAGGGTCACGCGTTCGGCGGCGGCAGCCGGGAGGGAAAGACCGATGGCAACGGCCAGTGCGGTCAGGGTCGAAGGTACATTCTTGCGCATGCGTACGGCCTCCATGGGTCGAACGGGATGGTCGGGAAACACGGGGCGCAGGGCCTTTGCAGGAAGACCGCGTGAACCATGCAAATATTCCGTGCAATGTTGGCCACGAAGTATTGACCCCGGGGGTAAAGCGCGGATACTGGAATCCAGGGTTCCCTGCGGGGAATTGCAGTAACCTCGGCGGGCGGATGCAGGGCTGTTGGACATCCACCGCGGTTGGGCGGACGACCAGGGTGGCCGTTCGCGGGCAACAATCGCGCACTTCCGACAGCATTGAGGCACGTCATGCCGCGTTCCCGCGAATTCGAACCGCTGACTTTCCCGCAGCGGGGTCTGATTCTTTTCTACCTGGCGGTTGCCGCCTTCTACCTGATCTGGCGTTTCACCACGCTCAACCCCGAAGCCCTGACCTTCTCCTGGCTGGTCTACGGCGCCGAGATCTACGGTGTGCTGACCATGGTCATGCACGTGATCATGAACTGGCGTCTGACCGTGCGAACGCCACCCCCCGCGCCGGAAGGGCTCAAGGTGGACGTGTTCGTCCCGACCTACAACGAGCCCGAGGCCGTTGTCCGGCGCACCCTGCTGGCCTGCGTGCGCATGGATTACCCGCACGAGACCTGGTTGCTGGACGACAGCAACCGACCGGAGATGAAGACCCTGGCGGAGCGCCTGGGCTGTCGCTATCTCGCGCGCGAAAGCCGCGAAGATGCCAAGGCCGGCAACCTGAACAATGCCCTGGCCCACGCGCAGGGCGACTTCGTCGCGATCTTCGACGCCGACCATGCACCGCACCGTCACTTCCTCACCAACACCCTGGGGTACTTCACCGACGAGGACGTGGCCTTCGTCCAGACCCCGCAGGACTTCTACAATCTGGATTCGTACCAGCACCGCCTGGACCCCGACCGCAAGCAGCTGTGGACCGAACAGTCCCTGTTCTTCCGCGTCATCCTGCGCGGGAAGGACTACTGGAATGCAGCGTTTTTCTGTGGCAGCTGCGCCATCGCCCGCCGTCGCTGCCTGGACGAGATCGGCGGCTTTGCCACCGGCACGGTCACCGAGGACCTGCACACCTCGATCCGGCTGCACGAACGGGGCTACCGCTCGATCTATCACGCGGAGCCGCTGGCCTTCGGCATCGCGGCCATCGACCCGGAAGGCTTCCTCAAACAGCGCCTGCGCTGGGGCCAGGGCGCCATGCAGGTGTGGCGTCAGGAGCGGGTGCTGACCAACCCGGGCCTGACCTGGCCGCAGCGCATGAACTACTTCGCCAGCATGCTCACCTATTTTGACGGCTGGCAGCGCCTGATCTTCTACACCATCCCGGCGATCGTTCTGGTCACCGGCGTGCTGCCCATCAGCGTGACCGTGACGCAGTTCCTGATGGTGTTCATCCCGTACATGCTGCTGAGTTTCTGGGCCTTCGAGGAACTGACCCGCGGGTACGGTCGCACGACCATCATCGAGCAGTACAACTTCGCCCGCTTCGCGATCTTCGCCCGCGCGACACTCGGGCTGTTCCGCCGGCACCTTGCCTTCCGCGTGACGCCCAAGAGCCGGCATACGGGGAACGATCGCCCGCAGCCGCTGCGGGCACAATGGTTCATCCTGGCCTTCAACGCGCTCGCGATCCCGACCGGCATCGCGCTGTACCTGGCGTACGGGCACCTGCCGGGTGACGCCCTGATCGCCAACGTGCTGTGGGCCGGCGTGCTGATCCTGATCGCCGTGGCATTGTTCCGCTACACCGCGCGCAACGAGCGTTTCCGTCGCGCCGACTACCGCTTTCCGATCCCGGTGGCGATGTCGGTCTCCGCCCCGGACCGGGCCCCGCGTCTGCTGACCGTGGACGACCTGTCACCCGGCGGCTGCCGCGCCTACGGGGCACTGCCCCCCGGCACCGACGAGGACACCCCGCTCGAGGTCAACCTGCACCTGCCGGGCGGCCCGCTGGCGCTGACCGCACGGGTACGGTTCTCTCGCACCGAGACCGCCCCCGACGGCGAACACTACAGCCGGGTCCACGGCTTGCATTTCGAGGCACCGGACGAGACGGCACACCAGCGCCTGGAAGCCTTCCTGCATGGCAACGACCTGCAGTGGCACGTACAGGGCTACAGCGAGCAGGCCCGCACCCCGCTGATGCGCCTGGCCGAGCGCCGCGACGCAACACGAACGCCGGTGGCCGAGTTCGCCCGCCACCTGGCCGCGGTGCATTACTGGACGGCCTGTACCTGTCGGTTCCCGGTGCAGTACGACACGGAGGCCTTCTACGGCGTGGTCACCGTGAACCCCGCGCCGGGGGCCGACCCGTACCTGCTGGTCAACCGCCCCCTGATCGCGGGCGGTGCCATCGAGATCCATACGCGCCCGTACCAGACCGGAGCCGCCATACTGCGGGCCACCATCGGGCCTTCGCGCCTGCTGGCCACCGCCGAGGGCCCGGTTCACCTCTATCAGCTCCAGACCGAAAAGGAAGCCACTCCATGCCCGCAACCCGCCGAAACCAGCGCCGTCTCGGCCTGACCGGGGCCGCTGCCCTGGTCCTCCCGCTGGCCATTTTCGCCCTGCCCGTACGGGCCGACTGGCTGGGTCTGGCCGGCGTGGAGGGCCTGTTCGACGGCGGCTATGCGTATACCGCGGCGATCATTCCCAACGACGGCGAGCTCGGCAACGGCTGGGCTCAGCGCTATCGCGTGGACTATTCGCAGTACGAATACCCCGACAACGACACGACCGTGAAAGGCCGGGCCACCGGGGCCTCGGCCGCGCTGGGCTACCAGTTCCCGGTACAGGATGGCTGGCTCAGTACCTATGTCGGGGCGGCCTGGTACCACACCCGACTGGACCCCGAGCCCGATGACAGCGACGTGGTCGGCGGACGGCTGCGCGCGGTCCTGGACATGGATGCCGGGCGCATCATCGACGAGCGCTGGATCGTCACCGGCGGGGTCAGCATCACCCCGGCCGACCGTGCCTACTGGACCCGCGGCCGGGCGATGCGACGGCTGGGCGACAGCCGCTACTACCTCGGGCCGGAGGTGCTGTTCCACGGGGACCGCGACTACGACGCCGTCCATCGCGGACTGGCCCTGCAGATGCGCGAGGTCCGCCCCGGCCTCGACATGGTCGTGAAGACCGGACACAAGCAGATCCGCGACGGTGGCGATTCCGGGGGTTACCTCGGGCTTGAACTGGTGCGTCACTTCCGCTGACCCGGCCGGCCCGGCACGGGTGACATCCCGCCCGCGTCGCGGCAGGATGAGAGCCGGGTCAGATACGGGCCATACAGGGGAAGTGCATTGGAAGACCAGCCGGAGCAGTCGCCCTCGAACTGGCATGCCCGCGAAGCGCGGGACGTCGCGGATGAGCTGAAGAGCCACACGGACCACGGGCTGTCGCAGGATCAGGCCGGCGAGCGGCTGCAGAAACACGGCCCCAATCGTCTGCCCGAAGCGGAGCAGGCCGGACCGCTCAAGCGCTTCCTGCTCCAGTTCCACAATGTCCTGATCTATATCCTGATCGCGGCGGCCGTGGGCACTGCGCTGCTGGATCACTGGCTGGACACCTGGGTGATCCTCGGGGTGGTCCTGATCAACGCCATCATCGGCTTCGTGCAGGAGGGCAAGGCGGAAAAGGCGCTGGATGCCATCCGCGACATGCTCTCGCCTCAGGCGGTGGTGCTGCGCGACGGCCAGCGGCGCACCATCCCCGCCGAGGAGCTGGTCCCGGGCGATATCGTACTGCTGAACGCGGGTGACCGCGTGCCGGCGGACCTCCGCCTGTTCTCCGTGCACAACCTGCGCGTGGACGAGGCCGTGCTGACCGGCGAGTCCCTGCCGGTGGACAAGGAGACCGAGCCCGGCCCGGAAAAGTCGGACCTCGGCGATCGCCGCAACATGGCCTTCTCCGGGACCATGGTCGCCTACGGGCAGGGCCGCGGCGTGGTGGTGGCCACCGCCGAACGCACCGAGATCGGGCATATCACCACCATGCTGGGCGAGGTCGAGAAGCTGACCACGCCGCTGCTGGCCCAGATCGCCCAGTTCGGCCGCTGGCTGTCGGTCGGCATCGTGGGCCTGGCGGCACTGACCTTCGCCTTCGGCTACTGGGTGCGGGACTACGCCCTGGTGGAGACCTTCCTGGCGGCGGTCAGCCTGGCGGTGGCCGCGATCCCCGAGGGCCTGCCGGCGATCATGACCATCACCCTGGCGATCGGCGTGCAGCGCATGGCCATGCGCAACGCCATCATCCGCCGCCTGCCCGCGGTGGAGACCCTGGGATCGGTCACCACCATCTGCTCGGACAAGACCGGGACCCTCACGCGCAACGAGATGACGGTGCGCACCATCGTGACCACCACCAGCGTGACCTCGGTCTCCGGCACCGGCTACGCCCCGGACGGCGGCTTCTCGCGCGACGAAGCCGAGATCGACCCGCAGGAGGATGCGGTGCTGTCGCGGGCGATCCATGCGGGGCTTTTGTGTAACGACGCCGAACTCCATCATCGCGACGGCCAGTGGTTCATGGAGGGGGCGCCCACCGAGGGCGCGCTGGTGACCCTGGCGGCCAAGGCCGGACTGGATCCGGCGTCGCATCGCGCCGAACACCCGCGGGCCGACGTCATCCCCTTCGACTCCGCCTACAAGTACATGGCCAGCCTGCACCATGACCATCACGGCAACGGCTGCATCTTCGTCAAGGGGGCCCCGGAAAAGCTGTTGACCATGTGCGGCAAGGAGCTGGGGCCGGAGGGTGAACGCCCGCTGGACGAACGTGCCTGGCGCGAACGGATCGACGCCATCGCGCGCGGCGGGCAGCGCCTGCTGGCGGTGGCGATCCGTTCCACCGACGCCAGCCAGACCGCACTGCAGGACTCGGATCTGGAAGACCAGCGACTGATCCTGGTGGGGATCTTCGGCATCATCGACCCGCCCCGCGACGAGGCGATCGAGGCAGTGCGCAAGTGCCGTGAAGCCGGCATCCGGGTCAAGATGATCACCGGCGACCACGCGGTAACGGCGAAGGCCATCGCCGCCGAGCTGGGCATCCGCGCCCGTGGCGGCGCGATGGACGGGCAACAGATCGAGGCCGCCTCCGACGAGGAACTGCGCCGGCAGGTGCGCGACGTGGACGTGTTCTCGCGCGCCACGCCCGAACACAAGCTGCGTCTGGTCACCGCCATCCAGGCCAACGGTCAGGTGGTCGCGATGACCGGCGACGGCGTGAACGACGCCCCGGCGCTCAAGCGCGCCGATGTCGGCGTGGCCATGGGGATCAAGGGCACCGAGGCCTCGCGCGAGGCCTCCGAGATGGTGCTGGCGGACGACAACTTCGCCTCCATCGCCAACGCGGTGGAGGAAGGCCGCACGGTCTACGACAACCTGAAGAAGGCCATCCTGTTCCTGCTGCCCACCAACGGCGGCCAGGCCTTCACCATCGTCGCCGCCATCCTGCTCGGACTGACCCTCCCGCTGACTCCGGTGCAGGTGCTGTGGGTCAACATGGTGACCGCAGTGACCCTCGCCCTGGCACTGGCCTTCGAGCCCACCGAGCCGGGGGTCATGCAGCGCCGGCCTCGACCGCCGGGTACGCCTCTGCTGTCCGGATTCCTGCTGTGGCGGGTGGCCTTCGTCTCCGTGCTGCTGGTCGCCGGTACCTTCGGCCACTTCCTGTGGCTGGAGCACCAGGGTGTCCCCGATGACTTCGCCCGCACGGTGGCGATCAACACCCTGGTCATGGGGCAGCTGTTCTTCCTGTTCAACAGCCGCTACATCCTCGAGCCGGTGTTCAACCGCGCCGGGCTGCTGGGCAGCCGCGCGGTGCTGATCGCGGTGGCCGTGCTGATCCTGCTGCAGGGCCTGTTCACCTACGCCCCGCCGCTGCAGTTCCTGTTCGGCACCGCGGCCATCGGCCTCGAGGAATGGCTGCGCATCCTCGCCTTCGGCGTGATCCTGTTCGTGCTGGTCGAGACCGAGAAAACCATCCTGCGCCGCCGCGGGTTCGACCCGCACGGTCAGGGCAAGGCCGGTACCCGATCGAACCAGGGCGACACCGTCTCGAGCTGACCGGCAAGACTGAACAGACCGGCCTCGCCGGTCACCGGTGCGACGAACTGTACGCCCACGGGCAGGTTGTGCGGGGTCCAGTGCAGGGGTACCGACATCGCCGGCGCGCCGGTCAGATTGGCCAGCTGGGTGAACGGGACCCGTCCCAGCTCGTCACAAGCCAGGCGCTCGATCAGCCCGGAGGCCCGCAGCAGCGGGAGCGTCCCCGACCGCAGCACGACCTCCAGGACCGTGCGCTGCCACCCGGGCAGTGCGGTCTCCCCGATGCGGGGCGGCGGCCGTGCGACCGTGGGCGTCAGGTACAAGTCGTATTGCCGGTGGAAGTCGTGCATCGCGTGCCGGTAACGGTTCCAGCGCTCGTGCGCGGCAACGTAATCCGCCGCGGACAGCGAGCGTCCGAGCGCCGCCATCACCCGGGTCTCGAGCTCGAAACCCGCAGCACCCGCACCGGTACGCTGGCGCACCCGCTCCACCATCGCGGCTACCTGGCCGAACCACAGGGTCAGCCAGTCGCGCGCCAGCTGCTGACCGTCGATCGCCGGTTCCGCCTCCTCGACGCGGTGACCCAGCCCCTCCAGCAGGCGGGCCGTCCCCTCCACGGCCGCATGGCACTCAGGATGCACCTGCATCCCGATGGGCGAACGGGTCGCATACCCGATGCGCAAGGAACCGGGTACGGCCGCCACCGCCTCGGAAAACGGCCGTGCGGGCGAGCCCCCGAGCG
Organism: Thioalkalivibrio sp. ALgr3; assembly: GCF_000377325.1. Classification (NCBI taxonomy): domain Bacteria; kingdom Pseudomonadati; phylum Pseudomonadota; class Gammaproteobacteria; order Chromatiales; family Ectothiorhodospiraceae; genus Thioalkalivibrio; species Thioalkalivibrio sp. ALgr3. Next base: position 126,896 of record NZ_KB897981.1, read on the forward strand.
CGGCATCCAGCAGTGCCGCGCTGTCGCGCACGCTGCGGGAGATCACATGATGCACCGCGGCACCGTGCATCCATTCGGAAAACGCCGGACCCGCCGGCGTACGCCCCCGCCCCGGCTTGAACCCGAACAGACCGCAATGCGAGGCGGGGATGCGGATCGAACCGCCGCCATCGTTGGCCCCGGCCACGGGGACGATGCCGGCCGCCACGGCCGCGGCCGCGCCCCCGCTGGAGCCGCCCGGCGACAGCGCCGGATCCCAAGGGTTGCGGGCCGGGCCGTGGACCACGGGCTCGGTCACCGACCGGGCGCCGAACTCCGGGGTGTTCGTCCGGCCGAACACCACCAGCCCCGCCGCCCGCCAGCGGCGGGTGATCCCGGCTTCGACCTCCGCACTCGCGCCGGCATCCCGCAGCGCACGACAGCCCCGGTCGCTGCCCTCGCCGGCCAGCTCCTGAAACAGGTCCTTCACCAGGAACGGAACGCCGGCGAACGGCCCGGCCGGCGGATCGGCCTCCGCCTCCTCGCGAGCCCTGGCATCGCGGCGGGCCACCACCGCATTGAGTTCCGGGTTCACGGCATCCGTGCGCGCCAGGGCGCACTCCAGCAGCTCCCGCGCCGTAGTCTGCCCGTCGGCGACGGCCGCCGCCATGGCCATCGCATCCATTCGCCGATACTCTTCGAAATCCATCCGCGGCTCCCGGCACGTACCCGACCGCGATGTTACGGGTATCCGCTGTCCCCGGCAGCCCACCGGGCCATCGGTACGGATCCTGGCCCGGCCGTACGTGGTCTTACGGGAGTCGATCCGGAACAACGGTCACCGGAGGTCACATGCTGCAGGCCCGATACCGACAGACCCCGGGAACGCTTTGCGTACTGGCCCTGGCCCTGTGGGGGCTGCCCGCACCGGCAGACGATAACGCGGCGACGGTAGTCTGGGAGGAACCGGTCGAGGTCGCGCGCGGCGAGGCCTGGCGTGGCCCCTGGCGCATGAACGATTCGGACTTCCGTTATGTCGATGACGCCTCGGTGGCCATCAACGACCACGGCGAGGTGGTGGTCGTCTGGACCGACCAGGCGGAACAGGCCCTGTTCCTGCAGCGTTATGACCGCGAGGGCCATGCGATCTTCGACCGTCCCACGCGCATCGGCGGGGAGCCGGACACCTTCTCCTGGCTGCCGCGGGTCGCGATCGAGCCGGATCCGGAGGACCCCGACGGCTTTACCGTGCATCTGCTGTGGCAGGAGATCCTGTTCACAGGAGGCGACCACGGCGGCGAGATCCTGTACGCCCGATCGCACGATGGCGGTCGCAGCTTCGAGGACCACAGGAATCTTTCCCGCTCGCGTGACGGGGCCGGCAAGGGCCGCATCACCGCGCACCGCTGGGACAACGGCAGCCTGGACCTGCTGCTCGGGGCCGACGACGAGGTGATCGCCGCCTGGACCGAGTACCGGGGGCCGCTGCGCGTCGCCCGCTCCACGGACGCGGGCGACGCGTTCACCGATCCGGTCACCGTGAACCCGGATGGCGACGCGCCGGCACGCGCCCCGGCGCTCGCGCAGGCGCCGTCCGGTCGCATGCTGCTGGCCTGGGCAAAGGGCGACCGCCCGCAGGCGGACATCCGCATCGCCTTCTCGGACGATGCGGACGAAGGCTTTTCCGCACCGGCCACCGCGCTGGAACACCCCGGCCATGCCGACGCGCCGTCGCTGGTAGTGGACACGGACGGCGTGGTTCACCTGGCCTTCGGGGCGATCCCGGCCAACGACCTGGAGGATTATCGCCAGCCCCACCATCGCCGGCTGCATGTCAGCCGGGCGGAGGCCGACACGCTGGAGTTCGCGCCACCGTCCCGCCTGGACGCCGACGACTGGCCCGGCAGCTTTCCCACACTGGCGCAGGACGACCACCGCCTGTATCTGGTGTGGCAGCGCTACCCCCATCCGACGGATCGCCCCCGGGGCCTGGCATTCACCCACGCGCCACGGGAATCCGCGGCCTTCGGTCCCGTCGAACCGGTCCCCGGCACGCTGGACACGCCCTACAGCGGCGGGCTGCAGGGGCAGCTGAAACGACGTCTGGCGGTCAACCGCTACGGCGAGATCGCGGTGGCCCGGAGCCGCTTCATGCCCGGCCAGCACAGCGACATCCTGCTGATTCGCGGCCAGATCGAGGAGGAACAATGACATCCGGGGCCTACTCACTGATGATCCACGGCGGCGCGGGGGCGCTGCGCGAAGTGCAGGACGCGGCGGCCGCCGAGGCGTATCACGCCGCGCTGCACGCGATCCTGGAGGCCGGCCGCGAGCGCCTGGCGCGGGGAGAACGCGCCCTGGATGCCGTGGAGTACTGCGCGGCGCGGCTCGAGGACGACCCCCTGTTCAACGCCGGCACCGGCGCCGCCCTGACCCGCGACGCCACGGTGGAACTGGACGCCGCAATCATGGATGGCGCGGCTCTCGCTGCGGGGGCCGTCGCGGCGGTCCGGGGCATCGCCAACCCGGTCCGCCTGGCGCGGGCGATCCTTGAAGACGGGGAACACGTGCTGCTGGTCGCGGACGGCGCCGCCGCCTTCGCCCGCGAGATCGGGATGCCGCAGGTGGACGAGGAGTCCCTGATCACCCCGCAGCGGCGGGAACAGCTGGAGCGTGCCCTGCGCCAGGGCCGGGTCACGCTGGATCATGACGAGCCCGCGCCCGGAACCATCGGCGCGGTCGCGCGCGATCGCCACGGCCATCTGGCTGCGGCCACCTCCACCGGCGGGATGAACGGCCAGCGCCCGGGCCGGGTCGGCGACTCGCCCATCCCCGGCGCGGGCGTGTACGCGGACGATGCCACCGCCGCCATCTCCGCCACCGGCCACGGCGAGGATTTCCTGCGCAGCGTCTTCGCCAGAGACCTGGCCGACCGCATCCGCTATCTCGGTCTGGACGCCCGCGAGGCCCTGAGCACAAGCCTGCAGCACCTGCACGAACGGATCGGCGGCTACGGCGGGGCCATCGCGATCGACCATGCCGGGCGCTGCGCGGCCGGCACCACCACCCCGCGCATGCTCCACGGCTGGATCGAACACGGAGGCCCGAGCCGTACCGGCATCGAGCCCCCGCCTCTTCCGCCTGCCCGTTGACCGGACCACGCCGCGGGCCCCGGAACGGGGTTGCCCGCCGAACGGGCCTCACCCACCGGGGCTCAGCGTTCCCGCCGTTCCGCGGCCGCGTTCCAGTGCCGCCCCATGCGGCTGCCCAGCCAGCCCCCCGCGATCCACAGCACCAGCGACACGGCCACGTACAGCGCGGCACGACCCGGATTGCCCGACTGCATCAACCACAGGCTTTCCAGACTGAACACCGAGAAGGTGGTGAACCCGCCACAGAACCCGGCCAGCACGAACTGCCGCGTCACCGGGTCGGCCGGGCGACAGCCCTCCGGCGCACTGATCACCGCATACAGCCCGATCAGCCAGGACCCGGCGATGTTCACCGCGAGCGTATCCCAGGGGAACCCGGTGCCCACCAGGTGCAGCCCGGTCCACGACAGGCCGTAACGCGCCATGCTGCCCAGCGCGGCCCCCAGCGCGACGAACGCGGACAGGCGGACGTCATACCCCGTCATGCCGCCCCGCCCGCCGCGCGAGCCAGACCATAGCCCAGGGAAACCAGCATCAGCCCGCCGGCCAGCGCCAGCAGGATGTAGAGCACCGCCGGGCGCAGGCCGTCACGCTCCGCCACGCCCACCACCTGCAGGCTGAACGACGATACCGTGGTGAAGCTGCCGAGCACGCCCACCACCAGCAACAACCAGAGCCAGGAGGTCAGCGCCGGCCCGGACACCCGGCCCAGCGCCAGGCCGATCAGCAGCGCACCGGAGACGTTCACCGCCAGCGTCCCCCAGGGGAACCGACCGCCGCCGGTACGGTTGTCGATCCACTGCACGAGCCAGAAGCGCGCCAGCCCGCCCAGTGCACCCCCCGCTCCCACCAGCAACAGGCCCTGCCACCACGTGATCATCGGGTCATTTTCGGGTCCGGTCATCGCGCTGTCGAGCCACCGCCCCGCCCGCAGGCAGACCACCAAGCTTCCCGCCGGCCGGAATGGTAAAGTGCACGCCCTGATTACCCCGACAAACGCTTCGCAGGAGCATCATGGCGCAGTACATCTACACGATGAACGGCGTGGGCAAGATCGTCCCGCCGAAGAAGTACATCCTCAAGGACATCAACCTGAACTTCTTCCCCGGCGCCAAGATCGGCGTACTGGGCTATAACGGGGCCGGCAAGTCCACCCTGCTGCGCATCATGGCCGGCGTGGACACGGAGATCGTCGGCGAGGCGCGGCCGCAGCCGGGCATCGAGATCGGCTACCTGCCGCAGGAACCGCACCTCGATCCGGAAAAGGACGTGCGCGGCAACGTGGAAGACGGGGTTGCCTCGGTAAAGGAGGCCCTGACCGAACTGGATCAGGTGTACGCGGCCTATGCCGAGCCGGATGCCGACTTCGACGCCCTGGCCGCGAAGCAGGCCGAACTGGAAGCGAAGATCGAGGCCGCCGACGGTCACAACCTGGACCGCAAGCTGGAGGTCGCGGCCGACGCCCTGCGCCTGCCGCCGTGGGACGCCGACGTGAACAACCTCTCCGGCGGCGAGCGCCGCCGCGTGGCGCTGTGCCGGCTGCTGCTGTCCAGCCCGGACATGCTGATCCTCGACGAGCCGACCAACCACCTGGATGCCGAGTCCGTGGCGTGGCTGGAGCGCTTTTTGCAGGAGTTCCAGGGCACCGTCGTCGCAGTCACCCATGACCGCTACTTCCTCGACAACGTCGCCGGCTGGATCCTCGAGCTCGACCGTGGCCAGGGCATCCCGTTCCAGGGCAACTACTCGCAGTGGCTGGAGCAGAAGGAAAAGCGCCTGAAGCAGGAAGAAAAGGCCGAGGCCGCGCGGCAGAAGGCGATGGAAGCCGAGCTCGAGTGGGTGCGTTCCAATCCCAAGGGCCGCGGCGCCAAGAGCAAGGCCCGCCTGAAGCGCTTCGAGGAGATCGCCTCCAGCGACTACCAGAAGCGTTCCGAGACCAAGGAGATCTACATCCCGCCGGGTCCGCGTCTGGGCGACAAGGTGCTGGAGGTGGACAACCTGTCCAAGCACTACGGCGATCGCGTGCTCTACCAGGGCCTGTCGTTCAACGTGCCGCGCGGTGCGCTGATCGGCGTGATCGGCCCGAACGGCGTGGGCAAGACCACCCTGTTCCGCATGATCTCCGGACAGGAAGAACCGGACGAAGGCACCATCGACGTCGGCGAGACCGTCCAGCTGGCCTACGTGGACCAGAACCGCGATGCGCTGGAGGACGAGAAGACCGTGTGGGAAGAGATCTCCGGCGGTCAGGACGTCATCCGGGTCGGCAACTTCGAAATGCCGTCACGCGCCTATTGCGGCCGCTTCAACTTCAAGGGCCAGGACCAGCAGAAGCGCATGAAGGAGCTCTCCGGCGGGGAGCGCAACCGCGTGCACCTCGCCAAGCTGCTGCAAAGCGGCGGCAACTTCCTGTTGCTGGACGAACCGACCAACGACCTCGACGTCGAGACCCTGCGCGCACTGGAAGAGGCCCTGCTGGACTTCCCCGGCTCCGCGATCGTGATCTCGCACGATCGCTGGTTCCTCGACCGTATCGCCACGCACATCCTCGCGTTCGAGGAAGATGGCAACGTGGTGTTCTTCGAAGGCAACTACCAGGAGTACGAGGAAGACCGCCACAAGCGGCTCGGCCCGGAGGCCGACCAGCCGCACCGGGTCAAGTACAAACGCCTCGCGGACTGACCCTGCCGTCCCCCGAAGGCCCGGCCCCGCCGGGCCTTCATTCCATTGTGCTCAGCCGTTCATTCCTTCTCCGAGAGGCGCAGCCGACCGAGGCGCCGTACCTGAGGACTGGTGGACAGATCCGCAGGCAGGATCGTCGCCGGATTCGGATCGGGTACCGGGTGCGGACTGAAGCCCCCCGCGACGAAACGGCGTTCCTGCCGCAGTCGATGATAGGCCCCGACCAGTTCCTCTTCGTTGACGGGTTCGGGCATCACCGCCTGACCCTGCCCCATTGATCCGGCACCGCGTGCCTCCAGCCATTCGCGAACCAGTTCCCGGACATCCACATCGGGGAAGGGCTGGTCGAGACGGGCGGCGACCACGATGGTGGGCGCCAGTTCCGCCTGGCGCATCGCCTGATAGACCAGTTCGCTGCAGACCATATGCTCCGGGTCGAAACAGATCAGGTGATCGACCAGTTCGCGCAGCAGCCAGCGCAGACAGCCGTCTTCCGGAATCCGGTCACGCACGACCGCGACGGCCGCCAGCTGCACCAGCATGTCCACGGGGTAATCCACGCCGACCTGCTGGCTTGCCGCCCGGGCCAGTCGCTCCCGTTGCACCTCGTCCAGCGGGTTGCCGTCATCGGCGGTTGGGCGAAAGACCTCAATGAAGTGATAAGCGTCGGTCTGACGCAGTCGCTCGTCGAGCGCCACCATGCGTGACCGTGGCATGGCCGCCTCGACGAAATGGGTGTCGGAACACATGACCGCCGCATGGCTGTAGACCGAATCACCGAACCAGGCGATCAGATCCGAAAGCGAGCTTCTGCCCCGCATCAGCAGGATATCGCCTGCCCGCAGCTCGGTGGTGTCAATATACGGTTTCATCGTGGACATCCCTCCCTGTCGACTCGAAATCCACCGGGTCGGGGGCACGGACCACACGGTTGCGGCCACCTCCCTTTGCCCGATAGAGCGCATCGTCCGCCCGCTCTAAAAGATGCTCCAGCGATTCGCCATACCCCCGATGGGCGAGGCCGATCGAAACCGTGAGATGAATCTCATGCCCGTCCACGCGCCTGCAGTCCTTGCTGACCGCCTCACGCAGGGTCTCGGCAACTCGACTGGCGTCACCGAGATTCTCCTCCAGCACCACAACAAACTCCTCGCCGCCATAACGCGCGACCAGATCGTGCTGACGCAAATGGCGCTGCAGGGTACGGGCCGCCTCCTGCAGACAACGATCGCCGAAGGCATGGCCATGGGTGTCGTTCAGAGCCTTGAAGTGGTCCAGATCGACGAACAACACGCTCAGTGGACGATCTGCCAATTGCGCGCCCTGCGCCAGCTCCTGCAGACGTTCGTTCAGCCGCGCCCGGTTCGGCAAGCCGGTCAGGGCATCGGTGACTGCCCGCCGCCGCGCCTGATGCATTTCGCGCTCGGCATGGCGTGCCGCCAGGGCACCGGCGAGAACCAGCACCAGGGCGCTGGTCACATGCGTGGCGGGGTGGGCGTATTCCAGCCACCCGGGCGTCCCTTCGCCCATCAGGAAATGGCCGGCGCGAGCCATCACCACCACGGTCACGCCTCCCCAGCCCACGAGATAGAACCACGCCTGACCGACACCGGCGCGTGCCTGCAGAACGGCCACCCCCAGCGTGATCGTCGCGAGCACCAGCAACAGGAGGTTCATCCACCCCGCAAGCCATGCACCCGGGAACACCAGCCCCGCCAGCAGGAATCCGGCCACCACCCACAGCAGGCCGCGAAACACCCGCGCCAGCCGCGGGAAGGCCCGGCGAATGTCGAGAAACAGGTAGAGGGCGGAAAACGCCGCCAGAGTGCCGATACTCGCAACCAGGCTGGCCGCCTGTAGCGCGACGCCCCCATCGACGGGCCCGGGCCAGAGCACCAGCGCTTCCCCGCTCAGAACCGCAAAGTACACCCCGCCAAAGAACACCCACACGCCCAGAAGCCCGTGCGCCAGACGTCGCAGGGTCGCGGCGAAGATCGCGCTGACCAGGCCAAGAAGCACACTGGCCGCCAGCACTGCGGAGGTAAAGCGCACGCGTTGACGATCGGACTCGAGGTAGGACGACGCCGATGTCGCACTCAGACCGATGGGCTGTGAACGGGCCTCGAGGATCCGGAAATAAACGGGATGATCCGGACTCGCGGACTCCAGCTCCAGTGCGAGACGGTGCCGGGAACCGACTACCGGGGCGTCAGGGTCGAACAGTTCCAGTGTCTCCGGTCGGTAATCTGGCGGGCGGTACACCACCAGACGCGCATCGAACACCTCCCGCAGCGCCAGCACCCGGGGCTCACGGTTGTCCTCCCGCGACTCGAACCGCACCCGCCACCAGCGGCTGTGATCGCGCTCGATGGCCGTTCGCCCCGGCTGCGCCTCCCAGTCCAGCTCGGCCAGGGCCGCGGCATCCGGGTCCTCCGGGACGGCCTCCTCTGCCAGGGAATCGATGTGGAGGTTCGCGTCGGCCACCGACATCGCCGGGACGAGGGAAAACAGCAACAACGCACCCCGCAGGATCACGCCAGTCACGAATCCCGCGCCTCCCGGACACGGCACCCTGCTCCCGTCTTCTCCGCGCCGGCCACCCCAGGGATCATGCAGACTTCAAACCTTTCCGAATTTAACGCCCTAAAATACCACACCCCGGATCAGGTAGAGCCGCGAGCACTCACCCTTGACCACACCATTGGCGAGGAATAACACTTGAACCCTGCGGCAAACGGAGAGCGAGCTTGTTTCGGTATTTCGGCTTTGGCTCCAACCTGGATCTGATCTCGCTGCGGGCCAAGGGAGTGGAGCCGGTGCGCTCGCGGGCCGCCATGCTCCACGGCTGGCAGCTGCGATTCAATGTCCGGCATTTCTTCCGCCACGAGGGGGGCGTGGGCAACATCGAGCCCTCGGCAACGCCCGGCGACCGCGTGGTGGGCATCCTGCACGAGTGTCCGGACGACAGCCTGCCGGCCCTGGACAAGGTCGAGGCGAAAGGAGTCGGATATGACCGCATCGTGGTCGAGGTGGAGACCCCGGAGGGTAGCGAAAGCGCCTATGCCTATCGCGGGCGGCCGGATTTTCTGGATGATCGCTGCCAGCCCAGCCAGCGCTACCTCAACATCCTGATCCGCGGTGCCGAACGCGCCGGGCTCGATCGGGAACACATTGCCCGGCTGCGCGCCCAGCCAACCCTCGCCGTCGAAGACGCCCCGCCGTTCGAGCACCCCCCTGGCAGCCACCCGCGCTTCGATGCCCGATCGCTGCCCGAATATCCGCATTTCACCGCCCTCTACGGGGCCGTGTTCGACATGAGTGACGCCCGGCCCGCACACGCCTGGCTCAGGGACTTCTTTGGCGGACAGGACATGACCCTGTTTCACCTGCGTCGCATGGACACCAGCGACGGCTCGGAAACCCTCGAGGATCTGCGCGTTGATCGACTCGGACCGGCCCAGCGCCAGTACCTGTACAACTATCTGCGGGAATACGACCGCGAATATCGCTATGTCGGGCACTTCGACTACCATTGAGACCACAGCCCCGGCCTGCAAGGAACCCGCATGAGCACACTCCCCGCAGCCCTGCCACACGGCACGCTCGAAGAAGTCCATGACGGCGTCTTTTTCGTCACCGGTGCCATGGAAACCCGTCTGCTGGATGCCGACTGGAAATTCAGCCGCAACATGACCGTGATCCGCGACGAAGACCGCCTGATCGTGGTCAACAGCGTGCGTCTGGACAGCGAGGGACTGGCGGCACTGGAGAAGCTCGGGCGGGTCACCGACGTGGTCCGCCTGGGGGCATTGCACGGTCGGGACGACCCGTTCTACGTGCAGCAGTACGGCGCACGTTACTGGGCCCTGCCGGAAATGACCCACGAAACCGGCCTGGCGGCCGACCACCCTCTGGACCCGGGCGGGGCCCTGCCGGTGTCCGATGCCGACCTGTTCGCCTTCCGGACTACCCGGATCCCCGAAGCCATCCTGCACCTCCACCGCGACGGGGGCATCCTGGTGGCCTGCGATGCACTGCAGAACTGGACGGCTCCCGACACGTTCTTCTCCGACGATTCCCGCGAGCGCATGCGTGAAATGGGATTCTTCACCCCGGCCAACATCGGACCACTCTGGCTGCAGAACGCCGAACCCGGTGCCGAGGATTTCGATCGCCTGATCGAACGGGACTTCCGGCATGCACTTTGCGGACACGGCGAGCCCCTGCGCGACACGGCCCGCGAGGATTATGCGGCGACGTTCGAACGCATCTTCGGGCCCGCATCGTCACGCGAATGAGCGTCCCGCACGCGGTCATCGTCCCCGCCGCATGCCCCGACACCCGTTAGCCGCATGGTCACCGAGGCCCCGCGGCTGACCGGATACCGGGTCGGGCCCGTCCTGCGCCGCGACCGCGAACGCGTGCTTTACCACGCACGCGAGGAATGCTCCGGGGAAGAACGGGTCATCGAGACCCTGGCCTCGGATTATCCGTCGCGGCGGCAGCTGGCGGAGATCCGCCGGGACGGACGCATCGCCCGCGCACTGGCGGACGTCGACGGGGTCCTGCAGGTCCATGCCGTGGAGACCTGTGGCCGCGGACGCACGGCGCTGGTGACCGAGCCGGTGACGGAGACCCTGAGCGACCGGCTGGCGCGGGCACCCGACGGCCGGGTGCCGCTCGCGCAGGGGCTGACCATGGGCGGTCGCATCGCGGAGATCCTGGACGGGCTCCATGCCCGGGGCATGGTGCACAAGGCCGTCACCCCCGACCATATCCGTCTGCCCGCCGACGAGGATTCGCCGCGGCTCACCGGGTTCGGTCTGGCCTCGGAGCTCGGGCGCGAACGCCAGGGTTCGCTGGAGGCCGGCAGTCGGGCGCCCCTGCCCTATCTCTCGCCCGAACAGACCGGGCGCATGAACCGCGAACTGGATTACCGCAGTGACTTCTATTCCCTGGGCGTCACGCTGTTCGAGGCCCTTGCCGGACAACGCCCGTTCACCGCCGAGGGCGTCCTCGAATGGGTTCATGCCCACATCAGCCAGACGCCTCCGGACCCCGGCGACCTGGCCCCCGATCTCCCGCCCGCGGTTGCGCGGATCCTGCTGCGGCTGCTTACCAAGGATCCCGAGCATCGCTACCAGACCGGCGCGGGTCTGGCGCGCGACCTGGCCGAGTGCGCCGAGGCCGTGGCGTCCGGCACTGGGCTCGAGGACTTCGAGCCAGCGCGGCATGACCGGCCTTCCCGCTTCCTCCTGCCGCAGCGGCTGTACGGCCGGGAACGGGAGCTGGACGAACTCGCGGAGCTGTTCGAATCGGCCGCGGCGGGCGGCACCGAACTGTGCCTGGTGCATGGCTACTCCGGCGTCGGCAAATCCGCCCTGGTCAACGAGATCGACCGCCCGCTGGTACGGGAACGGGGCTTTTTCGCGCGGGGCAAGTTCGACCAGTTCCATCAGGGCGCCTACTCCGCAATGGCCGCCGCCTTCCGCACCCTGGTACAGCAGCTGCTGGCCGAACCGGAGGCGCGGCTTGCACGCTGGAAGCAACGGCTGAACGAGGCGCTGTCTCCCAACGCTCAGCTGGTGCTGGATCTGGTCCCGGAACTGGAACTGATCATCGGCCCCCAGCCACCGGTCGCCGAGCTGCCTCCCGACGAGGCACGCAACCGCAACCGCATCGTGCTGGCCGACTTCGTCCGGGTTTTTGCCGGCCGCGGGCACCCGCTGGTCCTGTTCATCGACGACCTGCAGTGGAGTGACGGTCCGACCCGGGACCTGATCAGGCAGCTCGCCCTGTCACGCGATACCGACCACCTCCTGATCATCGGCGCCTATCGCAGCAACGAGGTGCCCCCGGGTCACCCCCTGCACCAGGCCTTCGAGGCCGTGCGCGCGGGGCGCCCGGTCCACGACCTGCCGGTCGCTCCGCTGGACCGCGACTCCATACGCCGTATGGTGGCGGATACCCTGCAGGACGACGAGGCGCGGGTTCGCCCGCTGAGCGATCTGGTCCACGACAAGGCCCGGGGCAACCCGTTCTTTACCGGCGAGCTGCTGCAGACACTGCATGACGAAGGCGTCATCCGTCCCGGTCCCGACGGCGGCTGGACCTGGGACACGGAAGCGGCCCTGTGGGCGGGACTGAGCGGCGACATCGTCGAGTTCATGATCGACAACCTGCGCAAGCTGCCGGAAGCCACCGGCCGCGTCCTGCAGCTCGCCGCCTGCATCGGCAACACCTTCGAACTCGAGACCCTGGCGGTGATCAGCGAATGCCCGGCCACGGAGGTGGCCGAGACCCTGATGCCCGCCCTGCGCCAGCACACCATCGTGCCGCTGCACGCCGACTATCGCCTCGTGGGACACGCCCCGGACGACGGTGCGCCGGAAGAGAACCGGTGGAACCCGGTCTACCGCTTTGCACACGACCGCGTCCAGCAGGCCGCCTACCGCCTGTCGGATGCGCGCGAGATGACCGGCGTGCATCTGTCCATCGGCCGCCTGATGCGCCGGCATTCCGGTGACGCGATCGAGGGCGACCGTCTGATGGAGATGGTCCGCCATCTCAATGCGGGACGCTCACTGATCGAAAATCCCGAAGAACGTCTTGCGCTGGCCCGTTTCAACCTGCGCGCGGGGATACGCGCGCGCAACGTGGCGGCCTACGAAACCGCCTACGAACTGCTGCACGTCGGCCATACCCTGCTGCCCGAACCGACAGACGCCACGCACCCGGAACTGGCGTTCGAACTGGCCCGGGAGCTGCAGCAATGCGCCTATCTGACCGGCCGGCAGGACGAGGCCGAGGAATGGGCCGGGCTCCTGTTCGACCACGCCCCCGGGACCTACGAAAAGGTGGAACTCCTGTCCACCCGCACCCGCCAGTACGCAACGCTTGGCCGCATGGAGGCCTCCATGCACACGGCCATCGAGGGCCTGCGCCTGTTGGGCGTGGAGATCCACGAGGATCCCGGCGACCGCGAGGTGGCCGAAGAGCGCGCACGCATCACGGAACATCTGGGGGATCGGGCGATCGCCGACCTGCTGGACGCCCCGAACGTCGAGGACCGTTCCGTGCTCCTTGCCATGCGCCTGCTGATGGAGATCTTCCCGGCATCGTTCCTGTCGGGCAGCGGCAACCTGTTTCCCTATCTGGTCTTCAAGGGCGTGAATCTGTCCCTGCGCCATGGTAACTGTCCCGAAGCCGCCTTCATCCACGCCGCCTACGGGATGCTGCTGTGTGGCGAGCTGGACGACCCTGCGCTGGGGCTCGAATACGGACGTCTGGGTCTGGCCATCAACGAACGGTTCGACGACCTCGCCCTGCGGGCACGGGTGATCTACGTCTACGCGATGTTCATCCACCACTGGAGCCATCACTGGTCCAGCCTGACCCCGTGGTTCCGGCGGGGCATCGAGGCCGGCCACCAGTCCGGCGATCTCCTCTATCTGGCCTACAGCGCCCAGGACTGCGTGATCTGGGATCCGGCACTGGACCTGCCGGAGGCCACGCGCCAGCACGAGGAAAACATCGCGATCGTCCGCGAATGCAACTATCGCGACTCGCTGGATTCGGCCACCCTCTTCCTGCAGATGCAGTACGCCTTTCAGGGCCTCACGCAGGACCCGCTGTCGCTGAGCGACGAGCGGTTCGACGAACACGCCTGCCTCGACGGCATGCACCAGCGCCAGTTCATGACCGGAGTGGCCAACTACCACATCTACAAGGCCGAGGTCGCGGTCCTGCACGACGCCCCCGAGCACGCCCTGGAGCACCTGGCCCGCCGGCAGCGTCTGATCCGTTCGGCCATGTCTCTGCCGCAGCTGGCGCGCTTCTACCTGCTGGATTTCCTGGCCTGCGTCCGGGTCCATCCCGATCGCGTCACGACGCCCGACGACCCGATGCGGCACCAGCTGCTGGAAGACCTGGACCGGATCCAGCGCTGGGCCGACCACTGTCCGGACAACTTCCTGCACCTGCAGTATCTGATGGAAGCCGAGCTGGAACGCCTGTCCGGCAGCGACGAACCGGCCATGGAACGATACGAGGCCGCCATCGAAGCGGCCGCGGCCAGCGGCTTCATGCGCGACGAGGCGATGGCCAGCGAACGGGCCGCATCGCATCTGCTGGCCCGGGGGCGCCGCCGTGCGGCCGAGGGCTACCTGCGGGCCGCCCACCGCCTGTACGCGCGCTGGGGAGCGCGGCGCAAGGTGCGCCTGCTGGAGGAACGGCATCCGGTCCTGGAGGAGATCGCCGGCCCCGGCAGTGATCACGGCGATGACGCCCTGGACCATAAGGATCTTGATCTGGCTTCAATCATGAAGGCTTCGCGCGCCATCTCCGGAGAGATCGAGACCGAGAAGCTGCTGCGCACCAGTCTGGAGATCCTGCTCGAAAACGCCGGCGGCCAGTGGGCCTGTCTGATCCGACGGGACCGGGGCCTGCCCGGCGTGGAAGCCATGGTCGGGGAACTGCCGCAGGCACCGCCCGGCCCCGAACCCGAACCCGAACCCGAACCCGAACCCGGACCCAGCCCCGGCGCCATCACCCCCGACGGCAGCGGCATCGCCCTGCCGATCTCCCTGGTCAGTCACGTCCTGGGCAGCGGCGAGCCCGTGGTCCTGGACAACGCCAGCCAGGAGGGGGCCTTCACCGACGACCCCGCCATCGCCGCGCGCCAGGTGGTTTCCGTGCTCTGCGTACCCCTGGGACGGGAACGCTTCGTCGGGGCGCTGTACATGGAAAACAACCTGACCGCCGGCGCCTTTCCCCCGGACCGCGCCGAGGTCGTCCGTCTGCTGGCCGCCCAGGCCGCCGTCGCGCTTGAAAACGCCCGCCTCTACGAACAGGTTCGGGAGTATTCCCGCACCCTTGAGGACCGCGTGGCCGAACGCACCCGCCAGCTCGAGGAAGTGAATCGCGAGCTGCAGAACCTCGCCGAGCGCGACGGCCTGACCGGTCTTGCGAACCGCCGGCGCGGCGACGACTACCTCCAGGAACAGTGGGACCGCCTGGGGCACGAACAGCGGCCCCTGTCACTGATCATGTTCGACGTCGACCATTTCAAGCCCTACAACGACCACTACGGGCACCCCGCCGGCGACCACTGCCTGATCACCATCGGCAGCATCATCCGCGAGACCCTCGACGACCCGGAACAGCTGGCGGTGCGCTATGGCGGCGAGGAGTTCATGGTGATCCTGCCCGGCATCGACACCGATGCCGCGCATGCGACGGCCGAGCGGCTGCGCGGGGCCATCCTCGAGCAGCAGCTGCCGCACGAATATTCCACGACCGCGGACGTGGTCACGGTGAGCATCGGGACCGCCACCCGGACCCCTTCGGGCCGCGGGGGACGTCAGGATCTGATCAACGAAGCCGACGAAGCCCTCTACCGCGCCAAGAAGGCCGGCCGCAACCGGGTCGTTGGCCCCGCCGACACCCGGCCACCGGACCCCGCCCGCGAATCCGGCCCGTCATGAACCAGGGGCCTGTTGGCCCGCAGACAGAGAGGGACTTCATCCATGCCAGCACCCCGTACCTGCATCCACAACCGCCCGGTGCTTTTGACGGTAGTCATGATCGCCATGGGCCTGGGCAGCGGCATTCCCGCCATGGCCGACAACCCCGGAGCCGTCGAATATGACCTGGGACCGGAGCCGCATATCCGCGAGCTCTACCCCGACGCATCCTGGCTCCCGGAGGCGTACGCCAGCGACTACGAGGACCTGACCGCAACCATCGAACATTTCACGACCCAGTCGCTCGAGAGAGACGGCGTCCCCGACCCCGAGGTGTCGGTCAGTCTGGTTGAAGGTGAAACGGACGAACGAGTCAGAGTCCGCATCCAGCCCGAGAACGCGACGACCCGTCGCTATGCGACCGTGCATCCAGCCTTTCTTGATTCGGAGCACGCCGCTCAGGCCCGCCGCGGGGTCGAGGCCTGCAAGGCCCGGGAAGGCTGCTGGGACCCGCATCCACAGGCCGGTGAGCCCTGGACCCTGTTTCTACCACTGGGCCTGCCTCTGGCGAGCCAGCGCACCGTACTTTTCCTCGATTATCCCCCGATCCCGGCCCTCACCGGACAGGACTATCTGGAAAACTACACGATGTGCCGATGGGGACGGATCATGGGGGCCGCAGGCGCAGAGAATCCGGATGCCTTCCAGACCATCGTGGACGCCCGTCCGATTGCAGCACCGGGCACCGGCCAGACCGGTTACCTGCCGGATCCCGTGGAATGGTTCGATGACCGCACCGGTCCGGGCGGAGACTTCCTTCGGCCGATGCTGCGACTCCTCGCAACGCAGCCCGATGAATCACGGCCAGTAGCGGTATTCGGCGCCGATGCCCGCCGCACCTGGGCCCGCATGATCGGGCGAGACACGGTCCGTGTGCTCGACACCGGCTCGACCTCCCTGGCCCCCGACGCTCCGGCAACCCCCTGGATTGCCACCAACCATCCGGATGTCACCTCCTACAACTGCTGTCCGGACAACCCGAGCGAAAAATGTGGCCGCGGATCGCTCAACCTGATTGAGGACGAGGAGAAGGATTTCGTGTCCGCATGCTGGCTGATCGCCATGGCGGAAGACCCCGGGGCTTCACCCGAGGCCGTCCGGAAACAGTGCGAGGATCGCTGGTCCGGAAAACCGTCCGCCGAGGACCGTCAGTCACTGTGCATCCAGGTCAAGCTTGATACCAACGACCCGGAAGCCGCCTGTGATTCATTCACCGAGGCCTGGAATTACTGCTCGGCCCATGAGGCCAACGCCTGTGCCAGCCATGATTGCCGGTACGACCCCAACGACATCCGGGATCCCGTGCCCCCGCCCGCCCGGCGGCCCGCCGGGTGGGACGAGACCTGCAATCACTACCGGTGGGGTGACCGCGGGTTCGACTGATCATAGGGCGGCGTAAAGCTCGGACCGTCCTGGCGTGGCTCATCCGCCTGCAACACGGATTCAAAGGAAGGGGCATGAGCCATGCGGTCTCCCAGGCACCATGAACATCGCGGGACCCCAAACCACTGGAGCAGGGTTGCGCCGAAGGAGGTCGAGTCAAACGGCACCGTTCCGCCGGATCGGATCACGCTCCGCTCCCGAATCCACGGCGACACCATAATGGCAGGCACCCGGGGGCCCATCAGGTCGTAACGGAAACCATCCACGCCGTCATTCGGCCAGGGCTTGCGTGCATAGGGCGGAGATACGTGATCGTAGGTACCTCCGTTCTTGTCGAACGTAATCACCAGCAGCGTGTTTTCCCAGGCGGGCCCGTCGCGTAGCGCCTCATAGATTTCGTTCAGGGTCCGTTCCGCGGGCACCAGGTCACTCCCGGGATGGTACGAGGTAGAACCGGACGGGGCGATCCAGGCCGGCTCAAGGTAACTGAAAGCCGGGAGTTCGCCGCGACGGGCATCCGTCTTGAATTGCTCGATATCCGCCAGGTACCGCGACGGCTCCGCATCCAGTGACGGAACCTGACCACGCAGGAAGAGCTGCCGGGTAAAGACCGCGCCCTGCCAGAGCACCGCGTTGTAAATCTTCCAGTCGGTGATGCCATGACTCCAGAGCAGCTTCCAGATCGACTGGCGGCGCGGATAACACGGCCAGTACTGATAAGCATTGCCGCCCTCCCAGGTCCCCAGCCGATTGAATGCCGAGCCGGTGAGCGAAAAGGCTCGATTGACATCGGTTCCTCCCGGAATCGACGAAAACCATTCATCCGAGACGGCGAAATGACGTGCCAGTCCATTGAGCACCGGGAGCTGTTCCGGGCTCAGTGTCTGCATCACCTGATCGTCTGCCGTATTGAGGATGAATCCCTGCATATCCGGCGGCTCGCCTCGCCAGTAACCGGATATGTCCGAAAACATCTGCTGCAGACTGTCGCTGGTGTGATGAAACGGGTCCTGCCCGGGGGCGTCGAGATCCCATTCCTCGCTCAAAACACCGTCGTGAAACTGACTGACGTGCACCTTGCGGTCACCATGCCAGTTTAAATCCTCGGTGGTCGCACCGTCAAAAGGATCCGTACGACCAATGAAGTGGCAATCCCGTCCACCATTCTCGTACAACCAGCCACACACGTTGTCGAAAGACCGGCTTTCGAGCATGTAGTACACAACATGCCGAATCCTGGAACGCATGAAATCCATCGTCCCGGGAATCACCGCCTTGCCACTATCAATGCGGGGCGAGGCCTCGAATGCCACAAGCTCCGAGTCGGGGCCCATCGCCGCGGGGAGTCGACCTTCCCGCACGGGCCCCGCGAGGAGCTCCTCAAGATCCGGATCCAGGGTCCAGAGCCGGTAACGACCATGACCGGGGCACCAGTCCAGGAGCTGGTTACCGACCACCGTCAGCTCGTGGCCGTCATCGATCTCGTTCCAGGAACCCTCCCGGATCACCGGAAGGGACAGCGGGTTGTCGAGCTGCGGGTCAAAGCTCCACAGACGGAAACGCCGCCCTCCGGGGAGACGCTCCAGGACATAATCGCCCATCGGAAGCAACGTGTGACCCTTGCGGATCAGCGGGAACGCTCCTTGCCCGCGGGTAAACTCCCCCTGTGCGGAATAGGGCTCCGGGATCGGATCTTCGCTCCCGGGGGCATCGGGCCGGGGATCGAAATTCCATAACTCGAAGGTGCCCCGACCACGGGTGGGGATCAGACACAGCACGAAACTGCCAACCGGCACCAGATCCAGTTGCTGCCCTTCGTCGGGATCATCACCGTAATGCGTGCGATGTCCAAGGAACTTGTTCTGTTCCCAGAACCCGCCCTGCACCAGAGGCCCCAGCAGTGGATTGGCCAGTGAAGGATCGAACTCCCTCAGCGCGTAGGGATAGCCGGATACACCATCGCGTTCGCCCAGCGGGCCCCATTGCAGCAGATAGCCTCCGACGCGGGCCATGCGCCAGTGACGATCGAAGCTTGCCCCTCCGGTCTCGTGCAAGGGAATGAACGGGTCGTCCGCGTGCGGGTCCAGCCGGTAGAAGAGACATCGGTCATCGTGGCGGTTGCGACAAACCAAAACCACTTCACCCGAATCGTAACGAACATCCATGATCCCCCCTCGTTTCCTTGCGCTTCGGCCGTCACTCTCTCACGCCCGGTCGCGCGCCCCCAAACCGGCGGTACACCCACCGCACCAGGCGGTGGGTGAGCCACCACATCACGGTGCAGAACAGCACCACGAACGCCAGCCACAGCTCGGGCGCGACCCATTCCTGCGGCTGGCCGTGCGGGCCCAGTACCCAGTTCAGGTTGCCCCCCTCCTCCGCGACCGCGTAGCTGGCCAGCAGGACGCCCCAGCCAATCGGCAGCCACCACTTCCAGGCCTGCGCGTCGTAACCCAGGCGCCAGACCATCCAAAGCAGCGCGAACGGCAACGGCAGGTGATAGAGGGAAAGCAGGCGCACGTGCAGCGGGATGTCGGTGTTGTACATGTAGTGCACGGCACCGATGACCGGATTGCCTAGCAGCAGCAGGCTGAGCACCAGGTCGAGGACCCAGACGAGCTCCGGCAGCAGGACCGCGACCAGCAGCATGGAGGCGAGACGGCGGTTTTCCAGCCAGGCGGCCGCGCAGCCGGCCACCAGCGCGATGGAGGACAGCCAGAGGAAGTTCAGCGGCCCGTATTCCTGCAGGTACACCGGTACCAGCACGGCGAGGAAGGCGAGCCAGCTCAGCTTGAACCACAGCGGGATCATCGCGCGGCGGTCTCCGTTCGACCAGTCTCCATCATGGAGGGTCACCCGGTGCCTGTCATCGCGCGCCGGCAAGGCACCCTCCTGCGGAGGTGCCGTAGGAGGCCAGCCGCTGGCCGATCCGGCGCCGGAGATGGGCCGAACGCACAATCGGCCGGAGGGCCGGCCTCCCACCGGGGGCAGGGTTCGACCCGTAGGAGGCCAGCCCCTGGCCGATCCGGCGCAGGAGACAGCCCGAACGCACAATCGGCAGGAGGGCCGGCCTCCCACCGGGGGCAGGGTTCGCCCGGTAGGAGGCCAGCCTCTGGCCGATCCGGCGCCGGAGACAGCCCGAACGCACAATCGGCAGGAGGGCCGGCCTCCCACCGGGCGGCAAGGTTCGCCCCGCAGGAGGCCAGCCTCTGGCCGATCCGGCGCAGGAGACAGCCCGAACGCACAATCGGCCGGAGGGCCGGCCTCC
>NZ_KB897982.1:0-96972 GCF_000377325.1 Thioalkalivibrio sp. ALgr3
CCTTCCTGGGCATGGATGTCCGGGTCCGGGACTCCGGCCAGAAGCGAGGCCGACGCCGGCTCACCAAGCAGGGAGACCCGGAGCTGCGACGCCTGCTCTACATGGCGGCCATGCAGGCCAAATCCAAACCCGCCTGGAGCGACTACTACCAGCGCTGTCTCGATCGGGGATTGGCCACGACGCAGGCCCTCAATGCCCTGGCTCGCAAACTCGCCCGCGTCGCCTTCGCCCTCATGAAAAACCAGACCGACTACCGACCCCCGAACCCTTGCACGCAGACATAGAATCTCCTACGTGGCCGGGTGCAACCGTAGGAGCCAGCCCGCTGGCCGATTAAAGGCCCGATCGGGCAGGGCGCCGGATACAAAAAAGGCCCGACCGGAAGGCCGGGCCCGGGGGCAGCGCGAGGCTGCCGGTGCGTTTCCTGGACGGGATCAGTTACGGGCGCAGGCCACCCATTCGTCGACCAGCCCGGCCTCGTCATTGAAGAACTTGTCCACCGCGTGGCCGGTGGACTCCTCGTCGGCCAGGTACATGTACTCGTTGAGCAGGTCGATGTCGATGTTCATGCAGCCGGCAAAGGCGGCGACCTCGGGATGGTCGTCGGCAAAGCCGGTGCGCGACATGGCGTGGATGGATTCGGCACCGCCCAGGGCACCCTTCGGATCCTCAAGGTACTCAAGCTCGTAGGCACCCAGCTTCCAGTGCGGGCTCCAGCCGGTGACCACGATGGCGTCGTCACGACGGATGGCGCGGTCGAGCGCGGCGGTCATGGCGGCGTCGGAGGCCTCGATCAGGGTGTAATCCAGCTCGTATTCCTCGATGGTGTCGTGCGACAGGCGGGTCAGGCCGGCGCCCGGGTCGATGCCCTGGATCTCGCCGTTGAGGCGATCGCGCCATTCGTCATCGCGCAGGTCTTCGATGGAGGTCAGGCCTTCGGCGTGCAGCGAGGCGGGCACCAGCCAGCCCAGCTTGGCATTGTCGTACAGCACGCCCAGGTCAACGATGTCATCGCCGAACTGGTCGATGTAGTCCTCGTGGGTGATCGGCTGCCAGGACATCAGCATCAGGTCGAGGTCGCCGCCGGCCAGACCGGCGTACTGCGGGGCGATGTCGGTCTGCACCAGCTCCACGCCGGTGTCCAGGCGTTCCTGGATCACGCGGTCGGCGACCTGGGTGATGAACTCGGCATCGGCCCAGGCGGTCCAGCCGATGCGCACGTCGTCCGCCTGCGCGGCGGAGGTCGCCATGCCCAGGGACAGGGCAGCGGCCGTGGCGGTCGTCAGCAGTTTCTTCTTCATCATGGTTACGGTTCTCCTTGTTGCTTCTTGAGCATCCGGCCGCCGGGATTCTCGGCGGCCGCGTGGATGAACGGATGATCAGGCATCGGCCTTCTGCCGGCCGCTGAAGAACCAGCGCAGCAGATTGCCGTAGGCATTGCCCTCGCGCCGGCGCTGGCCAAAACTCTGACTGATACGGTCGAGCAGAATCGCGAGGAATACCACGGCCAGACCGCCCTCGAAGCCGACGCCGACCTGCAGACGCTGGATGCCGGTGAGCACGGTGCCGCCGAGGCCGCCGGCGCCGATCATCGACGCGATCACCACCATGGACAGCGCCAGCATGATGGTCTGGTTGATGCCGGCCATGATCGACGGCATCGCCAGCGGCAGCTGGATCTTGAACAATAGCTGACGCGGGGTGCAGCCGAAAGCCTGTCCCGCCTCCACGTGCTCGCGGCTGACCTGGCGGATGCCGAGGTTGGTCAGACGCACCGCCGGCGGCATGGCGAAGATCAGCGTGGCGATCGCGCCGGGCACGGTCCCCAGACCGAAGAAGATCGCCGCCGGGATCAGATACACGAACGGTGGCATGGTCTGCATCAGATCCAGCACCGGGCGTACCAGCATCTCCACGGTGTCGTTGCGCGACATCGCGATGCCGATCGGCAGGCCGATGATCAGGGCGGCGATGGACGAGGCGACCACCAGCGACAGGGTGCGGATGGTCTCCGGCCACAGCTCCATCGAGAAGATCAGCAGCAGCGCCACCGCCGCGAACAGGCCGAAACGCCAGCCGACCCGCCAGATCCCGCCAAGAACAATCAATACGGCGAGTACCCAGGGTGGCGGGAACCACAGCAGCGCCTGAACGGTTTCCGAGAACACCCCGAGGCCAAAGGCCACGAGCAGCGCGCCGGTGGTGACGGCGCCGGCCTTGAGGCCGAAGCGCATCCACACGCCCGCGGCGATCAGGAAGGCGGTCAGCCACAGCGGGTAAAGCAGGAGGAACTCGGTCGCGTCCACCAGGGCACGGATGACCGCCTCGATCCCGTCCAGCAGCCCCTCGAGGTTGTCGCTGATCCAGTCGACCCCGTCCTCGATCCAGTCACCGATGGTGATCGGTTCCAGTACGGTCTCGCTGAACCACTCGGCCAGTGATTCGAGCGGTCCGACGGTTTCGTGGTCCTGGATGTCCGGTTCGTCTTGCGTCATGGGGGATGGGCCTACTGATGGGTCCGGTCGAGGGTTTGCAGGAGGTCGCGCTGCGAGAGGGTCCCGATGAAACGGCCGTCTTCCACCACGACCAGCGGCCAGTCACTGGCGGCGGCGCGGCCGAGGACATCGGACATGGCGGTGGAGGCCTCCACCGTGTCGATGCCGTCGATGCGTGCGGCGTCGAGATCGGCGGCGTCCGTCAGGCTGCGTGCGGAGACCAGGCCGCGGAAGCGTGCCCCTTCGTCCAGCAGCACGGCACAGCCATCGGCACCCAGCTGTTGCCGGGTCCCGGCGGCGTCCGCCTGCCCGGTCTGCAGCAGTGGCATGGCATCGTGGCGGGCGATGTCGCCGGCGGAGTACACCTGGCTCACGTCCACGCCGTAGAAGAACGAGCGGACGTAGTCGTTGGCCGGGTTCGACACGATCTCCTGCGGCGTGCCGATCTGGACCACCTGCCCGCCCTGCATGATTGCGATGCGGTCGCCGATGCGCATGGCCTCGTCGAGGTCGTGCGAGATGAACACCACCGTGCGGCTCTTTTCCTGCTGCAGGCGCAGCAGCTCGTCCTGCATCTCGGTGCGGATCAGCGGGTCCAGCGCGGAGAAAGCCTCGTCCATCAGCAGGATGGTGGGGTCGGTGGCCAGGGCGCGGGCCAGGCCGACACGCTGCTGCATGCCGCCGGAGAGTTCGTCGGGGTAGCTGTTGGCGTGCGCGCCGAGCCCCACGGCCTCCAGGGCCTGCAGGGCCCGTTCGTGCTGGCGGGCACGATCGAAACCGGAGACGTCCAGGCCCAGCGAGGCGTTCTCGATGACGGTCTTGTGCGGGAGCAGGGCGAACGACTGGAATACCATCGACATGTCGCGCCGGCGCAGGTCGATCAACTGCCTGCGGCTCATGCGGGTGATGTCCTCGCCGTTCACGTACAGGTGTCCGGCGGTGGGTTCGATCAGGCGGTTGAACATCCGGACCATGGTCGACTTGCCCGAGCCGGACAGGCCCATGATCACGAAGACCTCGCCCTCGCGGATGCTGAAACTGGCCTCGCGCACGCCCACGGTATTGCCGGTGCGGGCGAAGATCGCGTCCTTGTCCAGACCCTGCTCCATCAGTTCCAGGGCGCGGTGCGGGCGCGGCCCGAAAATCTTGTAGAGATCTTCTACGACGAGCTTGTCACTCATGCGCGTACCGTTCGGGGTTCGGGTGGGGCGTTGTGGTGCGGCTCGCGGACCGGGTGCTTCCGGCGGTTCCGCATATACTGATACAGAAGTTGTCGCTTTCCTGCAACGTGTTCCCCGTATTTGCAGGGAAGTGCATGGATCTGTGGTGCCCGTCCCGGTCTTTTCGGCGCCGGACTGCTATACAGAGAAGAACGCTCGGTATCTCGAGGCAAGTATGAATGAATTGCTGCACGTCGTCTGCCCGCATTGCGATGCGGTGAACCGGATACCGTCCGGCCGGCTCGCCGAGGCGCCGGGCTGCGGCCGATGCCACGGGGCGCTGTTCATCGCGCGCCCTGCGGAGCTCAACGGACACAATGTCGACCGTCACCTGGAGCGCAGCGACATCCCGGTGCTGATCGATTTCTGGGCGCCGTGGTGCGGGCCGTGCAAGATGATGGGCCCTGAATTCGAGCTCGCGGCCGCCGAGCTGGAGCCGCGGGTGCGGCTGGTGCGGATCAACACGGACGCCGAGGAAACCCTCGGCAACCGGTTCGGGATCCGGAGTATCCCGACCCTCGCGCTGTTCGAACAGGGCCGGGAGGTGGCCCGGCAGCCGGGGGCGATGCGCGCCCCCGACATCGTCCGCTGGGTCCGCGACGAACTCTGACGCCGTCCCGGCCTACTCGGGGCGGCAGATCTCCCCGGCGCGGGCCGCCTTCAGGGTGCGCAGCGCCAGGCCGACGATCAGGATGGTGGTCAGCGCCAGCAGGATCACGCCCAGGGTTTCCATCAGCGGCAGGGCCGCATGCCTGCCGAATTCCATGGTGGCGATGCTGAATGCCGCGACCGGGAACGAATAGGCCCACCAGGAGAGGAAGAAGGGCAGGCGGAAGAACGCCGGCAGCCGCACCAGCAGGAGCAGGAACAGGAACGCGCCGGTGTAGTAGAGGATGCGCGCGAAGGCGTCCACCTCGCCGGTCAGTTCGATCCACGCGAGAAAGCCCACCGCCGGGGGTGCCAGCAGGATGGCCAGGGTCGGCATCATCCGCTCGGGCAGCGGATCGTGGAAGATGAAGCGATAGAACACCAGCGTCATCAGCACGATCCAGAACACCAGGCCGATGCTGAAGAAGAACCACGACAGCTCGATCAGGCCGAAGGCCACGCCGGGCAGCGGGATCAGGATGTTCCCCACCACCGGAATGAACCAGGCCGGGTTGATCGACTCGATCGGCATCGGCTGGGCTCCGGTCCAGCGCGCCATCGCAGTCAGTGTCAGCAACAGGTGGGCGATCACGCCGACGATCCACAGCGCCAGCGCCCAGCCTTCGGCCACCGGCAGCCAGAGCATGGACAGCAGGATCAACGAGATGGAGGTGGCGGCGAAGAAGTTCAGCTTGACCGGATGGTTGAATTCTTCTTTCACCTTGTCCGGCCAGCCCTTGAGTTTCGACAGGTAGGCGATCGCGAGGAAGATGAACAGCACCGTGGTCAGTCCGGTCAGTGCCGCACTGATCGTGGACGGGCCGTCCCAGACGATTTCGCCGGTGCGCCAGGCCAGTGTCAGGCCGGCCATGCCCATCACGGTGGCGAACAGGGGTACGGGCAGGTTGGGGAGTCGTCCCTCGGTGTTTTCCGTCATGATCGTCCTCGCTTCCATTGTGGTGCCCGTATCCTAGGGAAACGCCGATCAATGTGCACGTTCGCGCCCGGCGTTTGCCGGCTACTCCTCCAGCAGGCCGCGGATCTGTTCGACGACCCCGGGTTCCATCCATTCGATGGCCCCGTACAGGGCGTAGCGCACGCGCCCCTCGCGGTCGATGACGTAGCTCGTGGGGAAGGCCAGGGCGCGCCAGTCTTCCAGCGATTCCTGCTGCGGGTCGAGCAGGATGGTGAAGTCGGTCTGCACCTCGTCCTCGATGAACGCGCGGATGGTGTCTTCCGGTTCGCCCAGGTTCACCGCGAGGATGCGAAAGCCCTCGTCGCGCAGTTCGTCTTCCAGGCGCTGCATCGACGGCATCTCGTGCACGCAGGGCGGGCACCAGCTGGCCCAGAAGTTGATGAGAATGACCTCGCCGCGGTAGTCGCGCAGGTCGTGTTCCTCACCGGCCAGATCGGGACGGATCAGTTCCGGCGCGTCCGGTTGCTCTTCCACCGGATTGAGGCGGGCGTCGGTGCCCGACGGGGTGCGCACCGCGAGATCGACATCCGCCGCGGGCACGCGCGGCTCGCGTGCCGAGGGTGTGCGGGCCAGCAGGTCCATGCCGCGCAGCAGTTCGCCCGGCAGTGCCTCGCGTGCGAGGCGTTCGCCGGCGGTGGCGTCCGGCCGGAAGAAATAGCGGTCGCGCAGCTCGGGGAGCAGCCTCACGCCCACCGAACTGCCGGCATCGGCCAGCGCCGCGCGCACGCGGCCGAGGTGCTGGAACTGCGGAGACTGTACGGGCTGCAGGATGAAGACCGGCAGGTTGCTGTAGTGGACGATCGGCTGGAGCTCGGGCTCGGCGGCGTCCGCCCCGGTATGCAGGAACGGGCTGAGCATCAGCACGCCGGCGAGATCTTCCGAGTCGGGGTTGGCCTGCTGCCACTGGTGCAGCCCGGTGAGCAGCCAGGGCCAGGCGCGGTCGCTGGCGAAGACGAACACCGGGCGCTCGGTCTCCTCGCGTGCGGCGTCCAGCAGATCCGGGACGGTGGCCAGCGGCATGTCGTCGAACGACGAGGCGGCCTCCGGCAGGAAATGCCCGGTGAACGGATCCGCCAGCCAGACTTCGACGCCGCGTGCCTGCAGGGCCAGGGCCTGTTGGCGGTGCTCGTCCTGCAGGCCATGCTCGGAGGGAAACCACAGCAGGACGGGACCGTGTTCGGCAGGGTAGCGCTGCACCGGGACGGGCTCACCCCCGGCGGTGACGGTGGTGGCGGCCGGGGAATCGGCAAGGGCCGTTCCCGACCCGGCAATGCCGGCCGTCAGCAACAGCAGGCACAGCGCCGGCAGCAGCCGAAGGACGGGCAGGCGAACGCCTCGGGGCCTCATCCGGGCTTGCGGAGAGGGGATCAGTCGGCGGGTGTGCGCTCGACGCGGTCACGCGAGCGCAGGTCGCCGGAGGTGCGCTCCAGCTCGCGATCCAGGGTCAGCACCATGGTGTCGTCGCTCTCTTCCATGGTGACCTGATCGGCATCCACGCCCGGCGGCGGGAGCTGCGGGCGGAATTCCGTGACCTCGGCCGAACCCGGCGCTTCGCTGCCCGGCCAGTCCACCTGAGACCACTCCGCCTGGGTCACCGTGGCCACCGGGGAGTCGTAGCCCGGCGGGGCCCAGAACGCCAGCACCGCGGCAGTGGCTGCCACCAGCAGGTTGAGCGAACGGCGCCGGGCGCGCAGCTCGCGTTCCTGTTGCCGGGGATCTTCCTGGATGGCGTGCATGGATCGAGGCCTCGAAAACGTTGTTCTCACGGACTCAAACGTTACGCCGGCGGCGTCCGTGCTGCAACATACCCCCGCGCTATACGGATTTCATGACCCAGTCGGTCAGGTGCCGGAAACCGCGCTTGCGCATGGCCTTCTGGATCGCCTGATAGCCGGCCTGGACCTGTTCTTCCCTGGGATATTTCTGTTCCACGGCGAGGATGTCGGCATAGATCTTCGACCATTCCTCGACGGCCTCGCGTTTGGGGCGGATGCGCACCGAGCTGTAGCCGGTGATTTCGCCGCTCGCCGAGGTGCGCGGGGCCACCCGCACGAAGACCCAGTAGTTGTCGCCGCTCTTTGCGCGGTTGTTGACGAAACCGAAGAACTCGTCGCCTCCCTGGATGATCTGCCACATCGCATAGAAGGCGGAGCGCGGCATGTGCGGGTGGCGCAGGATGCTGTGGGGGGCGCCGATCAGTTCCTCGCGGCTGTACTGCGAGATGCGCACCATGGTGTTGTTGGCCAGGTCGATGACGCCGCGGGTATCGGTGCGGGACTGGATGGTGTCGTGCGGTTCGAGAATGATTTCGTGCCCGGTCAGGCTGCGGTCGACCATGCTGGCCCCCTCGTTCTGTTGGGTGAAAAGAATCACAACCGTCCGGGGCCGGTCAAACCGGAAGCCGGCGCGGGCGGGTATCCGGGCGCTCGGGGAGCCGGTCTATACTGGGGCTCATTTTCCACATCCAGGAGCGCTCATGGCGGGGAAGCGGAATCCGACGGTGGAACGGATCCTGCGCGGGCTGCGTTCGCGCTATCCCATTATCTACCTGCAGGGCTGGGACGAGGACCGCATCGAGAGGCTGCTGCAGCAGGTGGCCCGCAAGTACTACGGCGAGGAGGGGCGTCTGCAGGTATGGTCCGCCGCGCGCGGCTTTGCCGCCCCGGAGGAGGCGGTTTCCGGTGCGGCGGTGGAGGCCGAGCCGGCGGTCCATGATCCCGGGGCGGCGCTGACACGCATCGCCGGTCATCGTGATCCGCCCCGCATGAGTCTGTTCAAGGATCTGCCGGTGTGGTTCGACCAGCGCCCCGGGCTGGTGCGCGGGCTGCGCGATCTTTACTACGAGCTGAAAGGCACCAGCAATGTGGTGTTTGTCAGCTGCCCGCAGCTGCATCTGCCGGACATCATCAAGAAGGAGATCTTCCTGGTCGACGTGGATCTGCCCACCGAAGAGGAACTGCTGGAGTTCCTCGAGGGGCGTCGCGGCGCCGAGGCCCATTCGCGCGAGCTGCTCTTCCGTCTGGCGGCGGGCATGCGCGGGCTGTCGCTCAACGAGGCCGGCCACCTCGCCTCGCGCCTGCTGCGCATGCAGGACGTCGACGAGGATACCCTGCTGCGCGAGGTGCAGGAGGAGAAGGGCCAGATCCTGCGCAAGGAGAGCGTACTGCAGTTCTACCCGCCGCAGCGCTCGCTGGAGGACATCGGCGGTCTGGATGTGCTCAAGGAATGGGTCACCACGCGCGCCGACCTGTTCTCGGAGAAGGCCTACGAGGACGGCGTGCCGCTGCCCGCCGGGGTGCTGTTCATGGGGGTGTCGGGCTGCGGCAAGAGCATGGCGGCGAAGGCCATCGCGGCGGCCTGGGACCTGCCGCTGGCGCGGCTGGACATGAGCCTGGTGCTGTCGGGCAGTTTCGGCACGCCGGAATACGCGTTCGCCCGCGCGACCCGCATCGCCGACGAGATCGCGCCGGTGGTTTTGTGGATCGACGAGCTGGAGAACGCCTTCGGCTTCGATTCCACCGGCAGCGGTGGCAACGTGAACATCTTTTCCAGCTTCCTGACCTGGCTGCAGGAGAAGTCGCCCAAGGTGTTCGTGGCGGCCACCGCCAACCGCATCGAGCTGATGCCGGCGGAACTGATGCGCAAGGGGCGCTTCGACCAGCTGTTCTTTCTCGACCTGCCCAATGCCGACGAGCGCCGGGAGATCCTGGAGCTGCACATCCGCCGCCATGGCGGCGATCCGGGCCAGTTCGACCTGGGGTATCTGACCGCCACCACCAAGGAATGGAGCGGGGCCGAGATCGAGCAGGTCGTGCGTTCGGCGCGCATCGAGGCCTATCGCGAAGACCGCGCCTTCAACCAGAAGGACATCATCCGCGCGGCCATCAACACGGTGCCGCTGTCGAAGACCATGGTCGAGCAGATCCGCGAGCTGCGGAACTGGAGCTTCAAGCGCGCGGTGAATGCTTCGAAGTCCGAGAGCAAGAAGAAACCCGCCGGTTCCTGAGCCGGTTCCCGAGTCGGCTCCCGAGGCTGGCTCCGGCCACCGGCGCCCGGGTCAGTCGGCCGGTGTCAGGGGCTCCACCGATACCTCCATGCGAGTGGGGATCGCCGGCGGTCCGAACAGATGATAAAGCGGGACATCGGCGGCATCGCGGCCGTAGGCCAGGCGCACCCGGCCGTTGCCCGGCTGCGCCTGGGTCGGGTCGAAGGTGTGCCAGCGTCCGCCGACCCAGGCCTCGAACCAGGCGTGCAGGTCTATCGGTTCCAGTCCGTGCACGTAGCCCACGGTCAGCCGCGCGGGGATGCTGAGGCTGCGGCAGAGCGCCATGCCGAGATGGGCCAGATCGCGGCAGACGCCACTGCCCCGGTTCAGCACCTCGCTGGCGGAGATCGGTGCCGGGTCGGTTTCCGGGCAGTAGCGGATGTGCTCATGGATCCAGCGCGAGATCGCGGTCACCTGCTCGTGGCCGGGCCGCCGCCCGTCCACGATCTCCCATGCCCGGGTACCCAGCCGGTCCGCTTCGCAGAAGCGGCTGGGCAGGAGATAGACCAGGACCTCGTCGGGCAGTTGTTCCACCGGCACGAACGGGGCGTCGGTGACGTCGATATCCTCCGGGCGGATCCGGACATCCGCGCTGACGTGCACCGCGAAGGGGCCGGCGGGCGCCATCAGCCGCTGGCACAGGTTGCCGTGACGGTCGGTGTATTCGGCGACGTGGATGTCGGGGGTGACCCGGTAGCGGTCGCTGGCCACCCATTGGTGGGCGTCGCTGTGCGGCCGCAGAAGCAGCAGCATCGGGCTGGCCACCTGCAGGTTCATCTCGAGTTCGGTGGTGACCCTCAGCCACATGATGATTCCGGCCCCTCGCCCGCGGTTGTGGTGACAGTTCGCCGCAGTGTAACCCGGGTGGCGACCTCCCGGTGGAGGGGCCCGGTAGAGGGACACACGACGCTGTGGCATGATCCCGCGTCGACGGCATG
This sequence comes from Thioalkalivibrio sp. ALgr3, assembly GCF_000377325.1. NCBI lineage: Bacteria > Pseudomonadati > Pseudomonadota > Gammaproteobacteria > Chromatiales > Ectothiorhodospiraceae > Thioalkalivibrio > Thioalkalivibrio sp. ALgr3. Next base: position 10,323 of record NZ_KB897982.1, read on the forward strand.
CCCTTTCGGGCTGTCGACAGGGGGAACGGGGGGAGAGGCGATGCGGGCAGTGCTGCCCACGGAAGCGGATGACGCCGGGCGTTGCGGGTGCGTCGCGCGGCGGCTCCCGGCGGAGTGGGAACCGCGGGCCGGAACGCTGCTGGCCTGGCCGTCGGCCGAGCAGGCCTGGCGCGGGCAGTACGCCGGCGTGCTGGCGGCCTTTCGCGCGCTGGTCGCCGAGTTACGCCAGGTGGAACCCGTCTGCGTGCTGGTATCGCCCGAGGAACGCGAAGATGCGGCTGCGTTGCTGGGGGGCGAGGACGGGATCTCGCTGCGGCTGGAGCCGCTGCCGGTCAACGACATCTGGATGCGCGATGCCGGTCCCCTGTGGGTCCGCGAGGGTTCACGGATGTTGCTGGTCGACGGTGGCTTCAACGGCTGGGGCAACAAGCACCCCTGCGAACTGGATGCGCTGGTCCCGCTGCTGCTGGCGCGTCGCTGGGGGCAGCGGCGCGAGCGTCTGCCGCTGACGCTGGAGGGCGGGGCCCTGGAGTCGAACGGGGCCGGAGATCTGCTGACCACCGAATCGGTGCTGTGCGCGCCCGCGCGTGACAATCCCGACATGCCGGAGATGGAACGGGCCTTGCGCACAACCCTGGGCGTGCGGCGGGTGCACTGGCTGCCGCGTGGCCTGAGCGGGGATGATACCGACGGTCATATCGACAACCTGGCCCGTTTCGTGGCCCCGGATCGCATCGTGTCGATGCGTTCGGCGGACGGGGCGCATCCGGACGCGGCGATGCTGGAGGACATGCATCGGCGTCTGAGCGCGCTGGACCTGGTGGCCGGCCCGCCCGAGGTCGTGAGTCTGCCGGCCCCCGTGGTGCAGGGTCCCGATGATGAATGCCTGCCGGCGAGTTACGCCAATTTCTACATCGCCCCCGGGCGCGTGATCGTGCCGCAGTTCGGGGTGCCCGAGGATGCGGTCGCGCTGGGAGTGCTGGCCGACTGCCTGCCGGATCACCGGCCGGTGGGGCTGGATGCCCGCGCGCTGGTGCATCTGGGCGGTGCCTTTCATTGTCTGGCCCAGCCGCTGGGCGTGTTTCCGGATGGGGCGCGAGATGTACACGGATCATAAAGTCTATCTGTTGCAGAAGATGATCGGGCCCCTGATGATCGGGGTGTGGGTCGGCGCCCTGTCCGCGGTCTTTTTTTATGAGGCCGACATCTTCTGGCCGGACACCGGTGTGGTGTTCGGGATGGCGCTGGTCATTTCCTTCTTTGGCCTGCTCTGGAACCGTGCCTCGCGCCTGCACCCGTTGTATCGGCGGGGCAATGCGGCGATCGGCGCGGTGCGTCTCGGGATCATCCTCGGTTTTGCCTGGTGCCTGTGGGTGCTGGTGCATCACGCCGACCCGACCATCCAGGGGTTCTGGTTCGTGCTCTACGCCCTGATGGCGTTCGCCGCGATCAAGGTCTTCGGCCAGGTGGCCGGGCAGCTGTTCGGCCCGCGCCTGCAGGTGGACGTGTTCGAGCGTGGCAATCTCGCCGCCGGGGTCTTCCTCGGTGCGTTCGTGCTGGCGACCGGGATGATCTTCGGCGGCGCGAGCTGGGGCGATCTGGAGGCCGGCGGGCTGGAGTACGGCTGGATTTTCGAGGTCCTGCCGGGCTACGAGGATGGCTGGTGGATCACCCCGTGGTTCTTCGGCATGGGCTGGCTGATCCTGGTCGTCACGCTGGGGCTGTGGATCCGGCGGGAGAAGACCGATTTCTACCGCCGCGTGGTGCGTGACCGCAACATGGAGGACGCCAAGGCAGCCGCGTATTTCATGATCGCCTGTGCCATCACCCTGACCTACGCGGTGCACGGCGACTATCGCGGATTCGGTGATGCGCTGATCGGCTTCAGCGTGATCGCGCTGCCGGTGCTGGGCCACGAGGTCATGCGCCCGCCCGCGCCGCTCCATACCGGTAATCAGGCCGGTGATCAAACCGGAGACGAGGGCGTGCCGGCGGTCCGGTCGCGCGATCGCGAGGGCGTGGTCTACATCCTGCTGGCGCTGGGCGGGGTCGTGCTGGCACCGCTGGTCTCGACCCTGCTGGGACTGCGCGGGTGAGGACCGAGCCCTGGCCGCTGGAGCCGCCGCAGGCGAGCCGCCTGCTGGATCGGCTGTCGCTGCAGCTGGGCAAGTGGGACATGCACCAGGCCGGCGATCCCACGGTGCTGCCGGATTTCCTGGTGCTGGGCCCCGAAGAGCACCGGGCGCTGGTGCGGCGTGCGCAGACCGCCTGGGCGGCACAGTGCGAGATGGAGGAGGCGGTGTGCGCGCAGCCGGCCTGTCTCGAGGCGGTGGGCGTGCCGGCCGAACTGTGCGAGGTCGTGGCCACGGCGCCCGCGCCCGGACCGCGGCTGACGCGCTGCGACTTCCACTGGAGCACCGACGAATGCTGGCGGATCAGCGAGTTCAACCAGGACGTGCCCGGCGGGCTGGCCGAGACCGCGGAGCTGGACGCCACCGTTGCCGCGGCCACGGGCGTGCGCGGGATGCAGCCGGCCGGGGACCTGGCCGCCGCGATCACCGCCGCGCTGGCGCCGTGGCCGTGTATCGGCCTGGTCCACGCAACCGCCTGGTCGGTGGATCTGCAGCAGGTCGCCGCGGTGGCGCGGTGGCTGGAGGCGGCCGGGCATGCGACGGTCATCGGCTCGCCGGCCAATCTGCAGTGGCGGGATGGTCGTCCGCACCTGTTCGATCGGCCGGTGGATGCGCTGTTCCGGCACTACCCAGCGGAATGGATCCCCGGGCTGCCCGACCCGCAGGCGTGGCTGCGGGTTGCGCAGGAGGTGCCCTGCATGAACCCGCTGACCGCCGTGGTGGCGGAGAGCAAGCGCTTTCACGCGGCCCCGGCCGAACATGCGCTGGGCCTGTCCGAGGACACGCTGGCCACGCTGGCGCGTGACTTCACCCGGTCGTGCTATCCCCGGGCGGCGGGGCGTGACGCCTGGCTGGCCGAGCGCGAGGAATGGGTGCTGAAACGCAGCTACGGACGCATGGGCGAGGGCATCCGGATTGGCGCCGCGCTGTCGGCGCCGGCCTGGGAAGAGGCCCTGGATACCGCGCTGCAGGACCCGCAGGGCTTCGTCCTGCAGGAATTCTTCGAACCCGCACCGCTGTGGTTTTCCCATGGCATGGGCTACCCGGTGGTGGGGGTCTTTCTCGTGGACGGCGAATTCGCCGGGTATCACACCCGGGTCAGCCGCCACCCCGTCATCCGGCACGATGCGAATTATGTCCCAACGATGGTTGAAACTGCTTGAGCGCCTCGGGTCCCCGCTGGGGACCGGCGCCGAAGACCCCGATGCCGCACCGCCGGTGGAGGGTCAGACGGTCTCCGAAGACTGGCGTGACTACATGCACCATGAACGGCTGTACCGCCTGTACGGGCCGCATCCGGAGGGGCCGTGGCGGCCGTATCACTGCCCCACGCTGTTCGCCGGGATCGACCGCCTCAAGCTGCAGCCACACGAGCAGCAGCTGCACGAGCGGATTGCCGCCGAGCGTCCCCCGGGCACCTGGGACTGGCTGCGTCCGGATACCCTGACGGTGGTGGATCTGCCGGGTGGACTGAGCGTGCAGATGGCGGCGACGCTGTTTGCCGAAGGGACCTGTCAGCTGATCGCGACCTTTGATCACTGGCCGCGGGCCAACTCCGAGCCCGCGGGCATGATACGCCGGCTGGACGCGGAACCCACGGCCGCGCCGCCGCACGCGGGGGATCCCCGCATCATGGTCGACTCGCGTGAAGTCGTGAACGCGATGGTGACCATGGCGCCGCGCGTGGCGGCGCGCTGGGCGCGCGGCGTGCCCGCGGACGCGCCGCCGGTGTGGGTCTGCGATGCGCGACGACTGACGCACGCGGAGCCGGAGGCGGGCGATTACGACAACCGCTATTTCATCGATGACTCCATCCTTCCGGGGCCGGAGCGCCTGCGCTCCGCCGGGATCGCGCGGGTCGTACACGTGGCCGCGGACGCCGACGCCACGCCCGAGGACGACCTGGCCAACTGGCTGCACGAGCTCTACACCGCCGGCTTCGACACCGCCCGCATGACCCTGGGCGACCCCGAGACCTGGGTGATCCCGATGCCGATCATCCCGGCGCGGGGCGAGCCCATCGCCGGCCGGGTGAACAACCGCTCCGATCGTGGCGGGTTCGGCCAGACCATATCCGAGCGGGGCAGTTCGGGTGGCGTCTACTCGGGCGCCGGGGCCGGGGGCTGAGCGGATGCAGGTCGCGGAGTTCATCGAACGCCACTACGCGCATTTCAATGCCCGCGAGCTGCGCGCGGCGGCGCGCGCCTGGCGCGACCACGCCGATGCCGGCGGGCGCATGTTCCTGTCGATGTCGGGAGCGATGTCCACCGCCGGGTTCGGTCGCATCCTCGCGCGCGCCATCCGCGCCGGCCTGATCCACGGGATCGTCTGCACGGGCGCGAATCTCGAGGAGGACGCCTTTCGCCTGATCGGCGCCGACACCTACGAGACCCTGCCGGACTGGCGCACTCTGGGGCCGCAGCGCGAGGCCGAACTGTACGCCCGCGGGGTCAGCCGGGTGACGGACACCGGGATCCCCGAGACGGCGATGCAGCCGATAGAGTCGCTGCTGATCCGGCGCTGGGAGGCGGCGGCCCGTTCCGGGCGCCAGGCCTCGCCCGCCGATTTCCTGCAGGACGTGCTGCGTGACGCGTGGCTGCGCGAGCGATTCATCGAGCCCGAGGCCAGCTGGCTGCTGGCCGCCGATGAATGCGGCGTCCCGATCTGGACCCCCGGCTGGGAGGACTCCTCCACCGGCAATGCGTTTTCCGCCGCGGTCATGCGCGGCGACGTGGCCCGTCACGACTGCGTGGAGCCGGGCACCGCGCAGATGAACCGCCTGGTGCGCTGGTATCTGGAGAACTGCGACCCGGCCCCCGGGATCGGCTATTTCCAGATCGGCGGCGGGATCCCCGGCGACTTCGCGATCTGCGTGGTGCCGCTGATCACCCGCGAGCTGGGACTGGAAGACACCCCGACCTGGGGTTATTTCTGTCAGGTCACCGATGCCGAGACCACCTATGGCGGCTATTCCGGTGCGCCCCCGGACGAGAAGATCACCTGGGGCAAGCTGCGCCCCGGGACCCCGCGCTTCGATATCCACTCCGACGCGACCATCGTCGCGCCGCTGATCCTGGCCTACATGCTGGAGGACTGACCTTGCGACGTTTACCGATCCTGCGCCCGGCCGCATGGCCGGGCCTGTTGCCCGTTGTGCTGCTGCTTCTCGTCAGCGGCTGTGCCACGCCTCCGTCGCCGGGCGAACGTCTGGTGGAGACGGTCAACGAACACCGCGAGGATCGGGGGCTGGAACCGGTGGCCTGGTCACCCGCGCTGGCGGAGGTCGCAAAGATCCATCTGGAGGATCTGGAGTCCGCGGATGCCGCGGAGGGCGAACAGTGCAACCTGCACAGCTGGTCCGAGGAAGGAGACTGGACGGCCTGCTGCTATCGCCCCGGCGACGAGGCTTCGGCGGACTGCATGCGGCGCAAGCCGCGCGAGATTACCGGCGAGGACTATCCCCATGCCGGTTACGAGATCGCGGCCTGGCGCAGTTCCGGCATGGACCGCGAGGAGGCGCTGCGGATCTGGCGCGACAGCGACGCGCACTACGAGGTGATGGTCAATCGAGGCGTATGGTCCGGGGTCGAATGGGAGGCCATCGGCGCCGCACTGTCGGAGGAATATGCCCTGGTGTGGTTCGGCGAAGAGCCCGAAGGCGACGCGGCCGGCGCCGAATAGCGAACGGGACGGCGTCCAGCATGCGCCGCTCGCGGGAATGCGTTCAGGTGGTCGTGCGCGGGGTCGTGCCGGAGTCCGGGCCCGGTAGCGGGTCGGGCGGGGGAACGACGCGGTTGCGGCCTGCGGCCTTGCCGGCGTAGAGCTGGCGGTCGGCGCGGGCGAGGAGAGATTCGCGGTCGTCTTCCGGGGTGAATTCGGCCACGCCCAGGGTGGCCGTGATGCCGAGGCCCGCCACGGGCTCCTCGGCCAGGGCCCGCCGGCAGCGCTCGGCCAGCGCCGTGGCCTCCTGCAGGTCGATGCCGGGGGCGATCACCAGGAGTTCCTCGCCGCCCCAGCGGGCGGTCAGGTCGCTGTCGCGCACGCGCGCCTGCAGCCGGGCGGTGACCTCGCGCAGCACCCGATCGCCATGGGCATGGCCGTGGGTGTCGTTCACGTCCTTGAAATGGTCGAGATCGGCGATGATCACGCTCATTGGCTGCCCGTAGCGGCGCGCATAAGCAATCTCGCGTTCCAGCCCGGCCTCGGCGGCGCGGCGGTTGGCCAGCCCGGTGAGCGGATCGGTGGTCGCCCAGTCGTGCAGGATCTCGGCGCGCAGCAGGGCGCGCTGCAGCTGGTCGCGCATCCCGGCGACCCCGGCCAGCAGGGCCAGCAGCAGGCCGAGGAACACATGTACGCGCACCAGGTACATCAGGGTCTCGGCCGCGGGCGGGGTGGCTGCCATGTATTCCCGCAGGACCCCGGTGACCGTCAGCAGGATCGAGATCCCGAGGATGGCGAGCCCGGCGATCACGCCGCGGCGCCGGTCAAGCATCACGAAGGCGCCGGCGATCAGCAGTCCCACGGCCCAGAAGTGGCCGCCGACCAGCACCATCAGTTGCTGCTCGATCCCGGCGGCGAAGTGCATGTGCCAGGCCAGCCGCCCGAGGATCAGCGCGGAGGCGACCAGTACCATCAGCCCTTCGATGTGTTCCAGCGTCAGCCATTGCCGCCACAGCACCACCAGCAGCCCGGCGAGGGCAGCCGCGAACGGCGGATAGACCCGGGTCAGGAAGGGATCGTCGGGACCGCGGAACCACCAGCTGAGAAGGGTGATCGTGATCCCGCCGACAAGCACCAGGGCATACACCAGGCGCTTGCGGGCCCGGAGTTCGCGGATCTCGGTGCTGGATTCGTCCGGTTGTTCGGTCATCGGGCTTCGGTCGCGTGCGGGCACGGGGCCCGTTGCCGGGGTCCCGGCCGACAGGTGGCGGCCGCCCCGTTTATAGTGATGGGTCATAGTGACATTTCGAACGCGGGCGGGCCATGGCGAGAGGTGACCCTTGATGGCGGGATACGGACGGTGGATCGCGGCCGGGGGCATCGTGCTCCTGGCGGTGGCCTGGATCGCCTCGGGTGTGCTGACCCGCGAGCCGCCGGCGGAACCGGAGCCCCGGGCGGCGCAGTCGATGGCGGTGGCGGTGGAAACCCGGGCGGCCGAACCGGTGGAGCGGATCCTGGTCCTGCAGGGACAGGTGGAACCCGACCAGCGGGTGCGGGTGCGCGCCGAGACCGCCGGGCAGGTGGCCGAATGGGCGGTGACACGGGGGGCCGAGGTGGCAGCGGAGGACCTGCTGGCCCGTCTGCGCATCGACGACCGCGAGGCACAGCGTCGCCAGGCCATTGCGCGCGAACGCGGCGCCGAGAGCGACTTCGAGGCGACCCGTCGTCTGCATCAGCAGGGGCACGCCTCGCGCACCGAGCTGGATGCGCGCGAGGCCGAGCTGGAGGCGGCACGTGCCGCGCGCGAGGCGGCCGAGCTGGATCTGCGCAACACGCGCATCCGCGCGCCACTGGCAGGTATCGTGCATCAGCGGCTGGCGGAACCGGGGGATTTCGTCGGCCGCGGTGACCCGGTGGCCGAGATCATCGACAACGATCCTTTGCTGGCGGTGGTGCAGGTGCCGCAGCACCAGATCGGGCGGGTCGAACGCGGGCAGATGGCGCGTATCCGCTTCCTCGACGGGCGCACCGCGGAGGGCGAGGTGCGCTTCGTCGCACGAGTGGCCGAGCCGGGCACCCGCACCTTCCGCCTCGAGGTCGAGGTCCCCAATCCCGATGGCGCGTTGCCGTCGGGCCTCAGCGCCGGTGTGGAGATCCCCACCGACATCGTCCGCGCCCATCGCGTGTCGCCGGCGGTCATGTCCCTGGGCGATGACGGTCGCGTCGGGGTGAAGACCGTGGACGATGCCGATCGGGTGGCCTTCCACCCGGTGGAAGTCGTGCGGACCGCGGCGGATGGCGTGTGGGTGACCGGTCTTCCGGACGAGGCCCGGGTCATCACCGTGGGGCAGGGCTTCGTGACCGAGGGCGAGCGGGTGCGTCCGCAGGCGGCCGGGGAGACCGAGCGGTGAATGCGCTGATCGCCTGGGCGGTGACGCATGCCCGGACGGTCCTGCTGTTCCTGCTGCTGATCCTGGTCACCGGGTCCATGGCCTGGGTGGTGGCGCCGAAGGAGGCCGCTCCCGAGATCGACATCCCGATCTTCTTCGTGTCCGTGCCCTACCCGGGAATTTCGCCGGAGGATGCCGAACGCCTGATGGTGCAGCCGCTGGAGCGCGAGCTGCAGGGCATCCCCGGGGTCGATGAAATACAGTCCTGGGCCGGCGAGGGCTTTGCCCTGCTGCGCATCGATTTCGAACCCGGCTGGGACAACCGCGAGGCTCTGTCGGATCTGCGCGAGGAGGTCGATCTGGTTCGTCCGGAGCTGCCGGACGGGGCCGAGGAGCCGTCGGTGTCCGAGGTGGACCTGTCGCTGTTTCCGGTGGTGACGGTGAATCTCTCGGGGCCGCTGGAGGAGCGCACGCTGGTGCGCCTGGCACGCGAGCTGCGCGACCGCGTGGAGGCGCTGCCGGGCGTGCTGGAGGCCGACATCGGCGGCGACCGCGAGGAGCAGATGGAGGTGCTGGTCGATCCGCTGGTGCTGGAGACCTACGAGCTGTCCTTCGGCGATCTGAGTCGCGCGATCGAACGCAATAACCGGCTGGTGGCCGCCGGCGCGGTGGACACCGGGGTGGGACGCATCCCGTTGCGGGTGCCGGGCACCATCGACGACATCGATGACGTGCTGGACACCGCGGTACGGGTGGAGAACGACACCGTGGTGCGCGTGCGCGACGTGGCCGAGGTGCGCCGCAGTTATCGCGATCCGGAGGGCTTCACCCGCATCGACGGGCAGCCGTCGGTGTCGCTGGAGATCCGCAAGCAGACGGACGCCAATATCCTCGAAGTGGTGTCGGCCGCGCGCGCGACCATCGAGGCCTCGCGCGCCGAATGGCCCGACTCGCTGGAGGTGACGTATACCCAGGATCAGGCGAAGGACGTCGCCGATCTGCTGGGTGATCTGGAGAACAACGTGATCACCGCGGTGCTGATCGTGGCCCTGGTGATCCTGGTGATGATGGGCGCGCGTGCCGCGCTGCTGGTGGGACTGGCGATCCCCGGGGCCTTCCTCGGCGGGATCCTGGCCATTCATCTGCTGGGCTTCACGCTCAACATCGTCGTGCTGTTCGCGCTGATCCTGGTGGTGGGGATGCTGGTGGACGGCGCGGTGGTGGTCGTGGAACTGGCGGACCGCTATATCGCGGAGGGGCGCGGGCGGGTCGAGGCCTTCCGCGCCGCGGCTCAGCGCATGGCCTGGCCGATCACGGCCGCCATCGCGACCACCCTGGCGGTGTTCGCACCCATGCTGTTCTGGCCGGGGATGGTGGGCGAGTTCATCGTTTATCTGCCGGCGACGGTGATCGTGACCCTGATCGCCTCTCTGGCAATGGCGCTGGTGTTCATCCCGGTGCTGGGTTCGGTGATCGGCCCGTCGCATCCGATCAACGCGGAACAGACGCGTTTCGTGCGCGCGGCCGAGGAAGGGCGGTTCGACCAGCTGCATGGCTTCACCGCCCGCTACATCCGTATGCTGCGGCCGCTGGTGGACCGGCCGGGGCTGACCCTGGGGGCCACGGTCGGGTTGCTGGTCCTCGCGTACGCCGCCTATGCGAGTTTCGGTCGCGGGGTGGAGTTCTTCCCGTCGATCGAGCCGGAGAACGTGCAGGTCCAGGTGCAGGCGCGCGGCGATCTCTCGGTGCGCGAGGCAGACGCGCTGGTGCGCCAGGTGGAGGGCCGCCTGATGGCGTCGCCCGAGGTGAAACACGCCTATGCCCGCACCCTCGGGACCCAGCTCGCGCGCCTGCAGGGCGATTATCCGGAGGACGTGGTCGGGGCGATCCAGCTGGAGCTGACCCACTGGCGCACCCGCCCGCCGGCGGAGGCGGTCATCGCCGAATTGCGCGAGCGCACCGCGGATCTGCCCGGACTGCGGCTGCAGTTCCGGGCGCAGGAACACGGCCCGGGCGAGGGCCGGCCGATCCGCATCGTCGCCTCCGGCGAGCAGCCCGGGCGCATCCCGCCGGTGATCCGCGAGATCCGCGCGCAGATGGACGAACTGGGGGGCTTCGAGGACATCGGCGACGACTTGCCGCTGCCCGGGGTGGAGCTGGAGGTGCGCTTCGACCGCGAGCAGGCGGCGCGTTTCGGCGTCGACGTGCCGCTGCTGGGCGACGGCGTGCAGCTGCTGACCGACGGCATCCTGCTGGGGAGCTGGCGCCCCGATTTCACCGACGAGGAGGTGGACATCCGCCTGCGGCTGCCGGCCGAGCAGCGCCACCTGCAGCAGCTGGCCAATCTCAACCTGCCGGCGCCGGGCGGGCTGGTGCCGCTGGCGAATTTCGCCGAGCTGGTACCGGTCCCCGCGACCGGTCTGATCAAGCGCCTCGACGGCCAGCGCGCCTACACCATCGAGGCGGATGCCGCGCCCGGTTACCTGGTGGACGAACGGGTGCGGGCGCTGCAGGCACGGCTGGACACCCTCGAGCTGGATGACGCGGTGGAGATCCGGTTCCGCGGCGAGGCCGAGGAGCAGGAGGAGGCCGCGCGCTTCCTGCTGGGGGCCTTCGCGATGTCGCTGTTCCTGATGCTGGCGATGATGGTCACCCAGTTCAATCGGTTCTCCCAGGCGCTGCTGGTGATGTCCGCCATCGTGTTCTCCACCGCCGGAGTGCTGCTGGCGCTGCTGGCGCGCGGCGAGCCGTTCGGCATCGTGATGAGCGGGATCGGCGTGCTGGCGCTGGCGGGGATCGTGGTCAACAACAACATCGTGCTGATCGACAACTACAACGAACAGCGCGGTCGCGGCCTGACGGCGCACGAGGCGGCCCTGCGGGCGGCGGCCCAGCGCATGCGGCCGGTACTTTTGACCGCGATCACCACCATCCTCGGCCTGCTGCCGATGGTGCTGGCCTGGACGGTGGATTTCGCCGGGCGGGATTTCTACATCGGCGCCCCGGTCACCGGCTTCTGGGTCCAGCTGGCCACGGCCATCGCCGGCGGGCTGCTGTTCGCCACCCCGCTGACCCTGCTGTTCACCCCCGCGATGCTGGTGCTGCTGGATCGCATGCGCGGGCGCTATGAGTCATTGCGCGTATCCATGCGTCCGGGGAGCTCCAGCGAGCCGTAGCGCCAGGCCTGCAGGCCCTCGGGCCACGGATGGCGCGGCAGCCCGGCCTTGCGCAGCAGGGCGTCGACGAAGGCCTCCGGATCGGGCAGGGATTCCCAGACCGCCGGGAGGAAGGTGGCGCGCCGCGGCCCCGCCTGCAGGATCAGCCCATCCTCGCGCGGGCGCAGCCGGTCCAGCAGGGTGTGGCGGCTGGTGGCCGCCAGCGGTTCGGAGGGCCCCAGCAGGGTCACCGAGTACTCCAGCCCCGCGAGTTCGCCGGGGTCCAGCGGGGCGAAGCGCGGGTCGCGCGTGGCCGCGGCGACCGCGTTGTGCAGCACATCTTGCGCCAGCGGACGGCGCGCTTCCAGCGATCCGATGCAGCCACGCAGCTCGCCCCCGCACTTGAGGGTCACGAAGCTGGCCCCGGGGGCATTCAGGGGCGCGGGTTCCGCCTCCGCGAGGAGTTCGGGCGCGGGGCCGTCACCGGCGGCGTGGCGGATGGCGTCGCGGGCCAGTCCGGTCAGCCGTTCACGCGCCGAAGTATCGGGTTCGAACGGGACCGTCATTGCAGGGCCCAGGCACCGTAACCCACCACCTGGTCGCGCGGGCCGGCGGTATCCGCCGAGGTGCGCCGGTCCAGGGTGGTGATGCGCAGTCCGCGGCGTCGCGCCGCCCGCAGCAGTCCGGCCAGCGGGCGGCAGCCGCAGGCGTCTTCCGGCCCCAGCGCGGTGTCGTCCATGCGCTCGATGACCTGCTGGGTCGCCGCATCCAGGCGCTGTGCGGTCGCCTCGTCGTGGAAATGCGACAGGTCCGAGCTCACCACCACCAGGGTCTCCGGGTCGTCCCACAGCCGGTCGAGCACCGCCTCGACCTGGTCCGGGGACGCATCGCCGACGACCAGCGGGACCAGGCGGAAGTCCTCGAGGGCCACCTGCAGGAACGGCAGCTGGGCCTCCAGGCTGTGCTCCGGGCCGTGGGCGGCGTCCAGGCACTGCACGCCGGGCAGACCGGCGAGGGCATCCACGGCCTCGCGGTCCACGGGGATGTCGCCCAGCGGGCTGCGGTAGTACGCGCTGTCGGTGGTGGCGATCCCGCGAAACGGCACGCGGTGCGAGGGCCCGAGCAGGACCACGCGCCGGATGCGGCCGGCCAGCGGACGCACTCGGGCGTAGGCTGCCGCCGCGACCGGACCGGAGAACGGGAAACCGGCGTGCGGGGCGACGATCGCCCGGGGCGCCGGGGCATCCGCCTCCGGCGGCGACACCTCGGCGAGAAAGCGCTCCACCATCTGCCGCAGTGCGGCGGCATCGGCGGGGTAGAAGCGCCCGGCGACGGCGGGTTCGCGGATGGCGGCGGTGGCGGACATGTCGGGCTCCACAATATCGGGACTCATGGCTTGAATTGTGGGACCTCGGGGGCCACATTCAAGAGTATGAGCCGTACGACCGACACTCCGCAGCACGACGCCTTCACGGTGTCCACGCGCTACTGGCACGCCCTCGACGACGGCCGTGTGCAGTGCGACCTGTGTCCGCGTTTCTGCAAGCTGAAGGAAGGGCAGCGCGGCGCCTGTTTCGTGCGTGCCCGGCTGGACGACGAGGTCGTGCTGACCAGCTACGGCCGCTCTTCCGGTTATTGCGTGGATCCGATCGAGAAGAAGCCGCTGAACCATTTCCTGCCGGGGACACCGGTGCTGTCGTTCGGGACCGCCGGCTGCAACCTGGCCTGCAAGTTCTGCCAGAACTGGGACATCAGCAAGTCGCGCGAGGTCGATACCCTCGCCGACCGGGCGGATCCGGAGACCATCGCGCGGGCGGCCGAGGAGCTGGAATGCCGCTCGGTGGCGTTCACCTACAACGACCCGGTCATCTTCCACGAATACGCGATCGACGTGGCGGCGGCCTGCCGTGCGCGCGGGATCCGCACGGTGGCGGTCACCGCGGGCTACATCACCGAGGCCGCGCGCGGCGAGTTCTTCTCCGCGATGGATGCGGCCAACGTGGATCTCAAGGCGTTTACCGAGCGCTTCTACCACCGCCTGACCGGGGCGCATCTGCAGCCGGTGCTGGATACCCTGGAGTGGCTGGTGCACGAGACCGATGTGTGGACCGAGATCACCACCCTGCTGATCCCCGGAGAGAACGACAGCGATCCCGAGATCGTGGCGATGGCCGACTGGGTGTACCGGCATCTGGGTCCGGACGTGCCCATGCACTTCACCGCCTTCCACCCCGATTTCCGCATGACCGACCATCCGCGCACGCCGCCGGAGACCCTGCAACGGGCGCGCAACATCGCCCGCGAGCGGGGACTGCATCACGTGTATACGGGGAACGTGCACGACCGTGATGGGCAGAGCACCTGGTGTCCGTCCTGTGGCCGGCGGCTGATCGGGCGCGACTGGTACCGGCTGTCGGACTGGAACCTCACCGCCGACGGCTGCTGCAATGCCTGCGGGGCAGCCGTTGCCGGGGTGTTCGAGGCGCGGCCGGGGGACTGGGGGCCGCGCCGCCAGCCGGTGCATCTGGCGGACTTTGCCCGCTGACCGGCGCCGGCCTGCGCCCCGGCGAGTCCCTCGGCGATTCCCTCAGCGCGGGACGCCGGCGGCGGCCACACCGCCCTCGCAGTCTTCCAGCAGCTGCGGCAGTTCCTCCGCCGGGACCGGCGGGCTGCACAGAAAACCCTGCCAGGCATCGCAGTAGCGGGTCTGGAGGAAGCTGCGCTGGTCTTCGGTCTCGACCCCTTCCGCCAGCACTTCCAGCCCCAGGTTGTGGGCCATGTTGATGATGGTCACGGTCAGTTCGGCATCGTTGGGGTCGTGCGGCAGATCCTGGACGAAGGCCCGGTCGATCTTGAGCCAGTCGATGTTGAAGCGCTTGAGGTAGGCCAGCGAGGAATACCCGGTGCCGAAGTCGTCGATGGCCAGCGCCACGCCCAGGCCCTTGAGCTGCAGCAGGACCTCGCGCGAGCCCTCGGCCTGGATCAGGGTGGTCTCGGTCATCTCCAGCACCAGACGCCCGGGGTCCATCCCGGTGGAATCCAGCACCTCGCGCACGCGCGCGACCAGTGCGGGGTCGTTCATCTGGTGGGCCGAGAGGTTCACCGCCAGCGACAGCTCCGGCAGGCCCTGCCGGTCCCATTCCACCACCTGGCGGCAGGCCTCGCGCAGGACGAACTCGCCCAGCGGGCTGATCAGGCCGGTTTCTTCGGCCACCGGGATGAAGCGTCCGGGCGAGATCAGCCCCTTGTCCGGGTCGCGCCAGCGTACCAGCGCCTCGACCCCGGACACGCGGCGTTCGCGCAGGTCGATCTGCGGCTGGTAGAAGACCTCGAGATGGCCGTTCTTCAGGGCCTCGCGCAGATGATTTTCGGTCTCCAGGCGCTCGCTGGCGGCGGCGGTGAGGTCCTCGCTGTAGAAGCTGTAGGTGTTGCGGCCCTGGGCCTTGGCGCGGTACATGGCCGCGTCCGCCTGGGTGATCAGGGCCTCGGGCGACCCGCCGTTATCGGGGAACAGGGTGATCCCCAGCGAGCCTCCGACCTGCAGCGAGCGCCACCCGCCCACCGCGAAGGGTTCGGCGATCACCGCCAGGATCTCCCGGGCCCGCTCCTCGAGGGCCTCCAGCGATTCGACATCGTCCAGCAGGACGATGAACTCGTCGCCGCCCAGGCGGGCGATGGTGTTGGCTCGTACCCGATCCTTGAGCCGGTCGGCGAGGATCTTCAGGAGTTCGTCGCCGACCTGGTGGCCGAGGCTGTCGTTGATGGTCTTGAAACGGTCGAGGTCCAGGAACAGGATCGCGACCCGCCCGCCATCTTCGGCACTGGTGTTGATCGCCGAACGCATGCGCTGGGTCAGCAGCACCCGGTTGGGCAGGTCGGTCAGCGGGTCGTGGCTGGCGCGATGCGCCAGCTCCGCCTCGTGCCGGCGCAGGCGGGTCTCGGCCTCGCGGCGCTGCTGCACCTCGCGCCCGAGGTCGCGGTTGATCCGGTGGTAGCGCAGGGTCGCTGCGGCCATCAGCGCCAGCAGCCCCAGCAGCAAGGCGATGGTGACCGCCGGGTTCTCGCGCCAGTAGAGCAGCGGGTCCAGGGCCGGGTTGCGTTCGTAGGGCGGGGCGCCCAGGCGTTCCAGCAGCTCATGTGCCGGGGCGTAGGACAGCGGTGCGGCCCAGCCGAAATATTCGCCGGTCCGGCTTGCCGGGTGACCCTCCGGCATCTCCAGCAGGGCCACGGTCACCGCGTTGGCCAGGGCTTCGTCGGCATGTTCCATGCGCGAGAACGGCCATTCCGGGAACAGGCGGGTGGTGTGCTCGAACGGAAAGCCGGGGGTGTCGCGCGGTTCCAGCACCCGCAGCTCGCCGGGTTCGAACGCCCCGGCCCCGGCCATGCGGTCGAGCACGCCGGTGCGGACCGTGCCGGCGTCCGCGCGGCCGTCGAGCACGGCCTCGACCACGCGGTCATGCGGCATGTCGGTGAAAGTCAGTTCGGCGAGATCCTCGCGCGGATCCACGCCGGCATCCAGCAGGGCCTCGTGCCCGGCATGCCAGCCACCCAGCGAGCCCTCCTGTACCGCAAACAGGTGCTGGCCGGCGATGTCCTCCAGCGCGGTGATGTCGTCGCGGTCGGCGCGCGTGAAGATGACGCCGCCGAACAGCCGGACCGGTTCGCCTTCGTGTGACGCGATCAGTGTGGTCAGGCGGCTGATGCCGTGGGCGTATTCCAGCTGGACGTAGTGCCCGGTATTGGTGAGAACGAAATCGATCTCTTCCCCCGCAACCGCGTCTTCCAGCTCGGGGTAGTTCATCGCCCGCATGCGGAAGCGGGCGTCGAAATCCTCGCCAAGGCGTTCGGTCAGGTAGTCCGCGGTCGGTTGCCAGCGGGCCTCGGCTGCGCTTGCCTCGCGCACTGCGAGCACACCGATGTCCACTGTCGTGGCCCCATCCGGAGCGCCGGCGACCGCGCCCGGGAGGGACGGGAGCAGCATCACGGCCAGGACAAGGGTGCGGGGCAGCCAATTCATGCCGGTCAGCCTACTACGAACCGGGCGGTGGATGCTTGTCCGTGCAGACAACGGTTTGATTCGGGAACCTTTCGTTCCCGCGAGGGGCAGGGAAATGCAGGGAGGGCAGAGAGGGCAGGCAGGAAAGGCCGCCAGGGCCGCGCCCGGGCCACGGCCACGGGCGGGCGAGAGGGCGAGTGGCCGGCGTTCACCAGCTCTTGTAGGGCAGGAACTTGCCGTTCCAGGTGATCTTCACCCGGTCACCCTTCGGGTCCTCGACCTTGTCGATGTCCATGGTGAAGTCGATGGCGCTCATGATGCCGTCGCCGAACTTCTCGTGGATCAGCGCCTTCATGGTGTCACCGTACACGTTGATCGCCTCGTAGAAGCGGTAGATCACCGGGTCGGTGGGGATGGTCTTGTCCCAGTGCTTGTGCGGGAACGCCTGCAGGGCCTTCGACACGTCGGGCCCGAGATCGAGAAACGCGGTGAGCCGGTCGGCCGCCTCGGCGTCGAGATGATTCATGCCGTAGCAGGCCGAGGTCACGTAGACCTCGTGCAGGCCGGTGGCCTCGGCGATGCCGGCCCAGGTCGCGGACCGGCCCTCCTTGGCTTCGAGGATGGTGGCGGTCATTTCGGTCTTGCTGAGGGTCATGGATGGCCTCCCGGTTGGTGTCGGATCAGTGTTGCCACCCAATGCTCTGCAGATCCCGTGCCAGCTGGACGCCGTTCACCGGATCCGCTCCGGGACGGCCGTACGGCAGCACGGGTCGGGTGAGGCGGACACTTTGTCCGCTCCCGGTGCGGACAAAGTGTCGACAATGTCCGCACCGGGGTCTCAGGCCAGTCCCAGTTTCTTCAGGCGGTAGCGCAGCTGGCGCGGGGTGAGGCCCAGGTCCATGGCGGCGCGGGTCTTGTTGCCGCCGCTGCGTTCGATGGCGTCCCGCAGCTGGTCGGCCTCGGAGGCGTGCACGCGGCGGTAGGGGCGGACGATGCCGGGGCCGGCCGCCCCGTCGGAGTGCGCCTCGTTGCCGTGCGTGCCGGGAAAGGCCGGGGTGTCCGGCGATGGTGCGGCGTCCGGTTGCGGGGAAGCGGCGGGACCGGTGGCGTGCAGCCCCGGGCTGATGCGCGATTCCTCGTGCAGGATCTCGTCGATCAGGGCGGTGCCGATGCGGCCCTCGCTGGAGAGCAGGACCGCCCGCTCCAGCACGTTCTCCAGCTGGCGGATGTTGCCCGGCCAGTCGAAGGTCTCCAGACGCTCCATCACCCCGTCGTCCAGGACCACGTTCCAGCCATGGACGTGGGTGTAACGGTCGAGAAAGTGCCGTGAGAGCAGGCGAATGTCGCTGGCGCGATCGCGCAGCGCGGGCATGTGCAGCGGGATCACGTTGAGGCGGTAGAACAGATCGAGCCGGAATTCCCCGGCATTGACCGCTTTCTGCAGGTCCTTGTGGGTGGCGGCGACCACGCGCACGTCCACCGGGATGTCGCGCGATCCCCCGATCGGCTGCACGACCCGTTCCTGCAACACGCGCAGGATCTTGGACTGCAGCGCCTCCGGCATGTCGCCGATCTCGTCGAGGAACAGGGTGCCGCCGTCGGCCAGGGCGATCTTGCCGGTCTTGGCGCTGGAGGCCCCCGTGAAGGCCCCTTTCTCGTGGCCGAACAGTTCCGATTCCAGCAGGTCGGCCGGGATCGCGGCACAGTTCAGGGAGATGAACGGTCGCGCGTTGCGCTGGCTGATCCGGTGGATCATGCGTGCGATCTTCTCCTTGCCGGTGCCGGAGTCGCCGGTGATCAGCACCGTGGCCTGGGTATCGGCGATGCGGTGGACCTGCTTGAGGACGCTGCGCAGGGCCGGGCTCTCGCCGAGGATCCCGTATTTCGCCCCCTGGGTGTCGAGGGCGCTCTTGAGGTAGCGGTTTTCCGAGACCAGTTCGGCCGTGCGTTCGGCGATCAGCTGGTTGATGCGCAGGACCTGGCCGATCATGGAGGCGACAACGCGCAGCACGTTGAGATCGTCCTGGAACTGGCGCGAGCGGCGGCGCAGCCGGTGGACCCCGAGTACGCCGATCGGCTGTTCGTCCTGCACGATGGGGACCCCGATATATGCCACGGTCTCCTGCGGCAGGGTGGAGCGGTCGACCGCCCGGGCGAGGTATTCCGGCTCGTTGTCGATGTCCTGGATCAGCGCGATCTGCCCGGTCTTCATCACCCGGCCGGTCACGCCCTCGCCCAGCGAGTAGCTGCCGCGCTCGCGTTCGGCGTCGGTCAGGCCGTAGGCATGCCGGATCTTCAGCTGTCCGCTGTCCGGGTCGGGCAGCAGGACCCGGCCGCGATTGAGGCCCAGCAGCTGGGACATCATGCCGAGGATGCGGTAGATGGCGGCGTCGGGGTCGCGCGAGCGGCCCATCAGCCGGGCGACCTCCAGCAGCAGGGTGATCTCCTGCTCGCGGGTCGCCTGGTCGGTGCGGTCTTCGGTGGCGGTGTCGTTCATGCCCGGTGGGCATGCAGAAACCCTGCCAGCGCCGCGGACCGGGCCGTGGCGGGGCACGGAGCGGATTCGGGAGGAACCTGGCGACGGATTTTGCACCGCGATGGTGCGCTCGGTTCCGGTACGCGCCCGAAGGGTGCAGTGCATGCCGCGGGCCGTGGACAAAAAAGGCCCGGCCGCGCACGGCCGGGCAGACGGAGGGAGTGAGGGGGCAGCTCAGCTTTCGGCGTGGTAGCTGCTGCGCCGGATCAGGCGCACGCAGATCGCGTCCAGCATGTAGCCGATCAGCCCGATCACCAGCACGAAGGCGGCCAGCTTGTCGTACTCGAGCGTGTCGCGGGCATCGTTGATGGCGTAGCCGAGTCCCGAGGTCACGCCCAGGTATTCCGCCGGCACCAGTACGATCCAGGCCACGCCCACCGCCAGGCGGATGCCGGCGAACACGTCCTGAGCGATCGCGGGCATCACGATGTAGCGCAGGGTGTGGTAGGGGTTGGCGCCCAGGTTGTTGCCCACCTTCAGCCACATCGGATCGATGCGCTGCACGCCGTGCGCGGTGGCGTAGGTGATGGGCCAGACCGCGGCGATGGCGATCAGGAAGATGATCGCCGCATCCCAGGTGGCGAAGGCCAGCACCGCGATCGGCATCCATGCCAGCGGCGAGATCATGCGCAGGAACTGGAACGGCACATGGGTGGTTTCGCGCAGCACGTTGAAGTAGCCGATCATCACGCCCAGCGGGACCCCGATCAGGATCGCGTAGAGCAGACCGAAACCGACCCGGTGCAGGCTGGACTCGATCGGCGACCACACCTGGCCCGAACTCACGATGTCCCAGAACGCGGTCAGCGTGGGCCCGGGGGCGAAGCTGGCGAACGCCATGGTGTCGGGGTTGTTGGCGATCAGCCAGCCACCCCACCACCACAGGGCGAGCAGTCCGGCGATGCCGAGCAGCGGGTACTGCAGCCGCCGGCGCAGGTGGTTCAGGGAACGCAGGGAGGCCCACCCCCACTCCCCGGGGGTGGCCGGCATGTCGAATGTGACGTCGCGGTTCATAGCTGTACGATCTCCTCGCGGGCAAACGGCGAATCCATGTCCACGCCGGGTGCGTTGTGCCAGGCGGTGTATTTCTCCATGGCCTTCTCGACGAACTCGTAGTTGACCAGGTCATCGGCCACCTCTTCGGGGTCCAGGCCCGAGAGGAAGGTGGTGTCGCCGCCGACCAGGGTCTCGTTCATCGCCCCGACCAGCATCTTCGTCGCCGAGGGGTACGGCCACGGGGAGAAGTCGATGCGGCCGTTAGCCCAGTCGGCATGGCGGATCGCGCCGGAGTCGATGTAGGTACTGTCGTCGGCGTAGTTGGTCATCGCACGTTCGACCACCCCGGACGGCATCGGCAGATACCCCTTGCCGTCGCGCGACAGCAGGTGGGCGATCTCCTTCTTGTTGTCCTGGATGTGACCCTGGGCGCGAACCACCGCGTTCATGGTCTTCTGCGTCCATTCCGGCTGGCGGTCGGTGAGCGTCTCGTTCATGCACACCACGCAGCAGGGGTGGTTCTTCCAGATGTCGCCGGTGAAGCGCAGCAGGTTGCCGTGGGCCAGCATCTCGCCGGCGGCGTTGAAGGGCTCGGCGACGATGAAGGCGTCGATCGAGCGCGCGGCCAGGGCCGGCGGCATGTCCGGCGGCGGCATCAGCATCAGGTTGACCTCGTCCGGGGCCAGATCGTCGCCCTGATCCTTGATCACCGGCTTCAGGCCGGCGTCGCGCAGGGCCATCTGCATGACCACGTTGTGCATGGAGTACCAGTAAGGCACGGCCACGCTCATGCCGCCCATGTCGGCGAAGTCGTTGACCTCCACGTGACGGCCGGTGACCACCGCCGAGCCGTTGGTGTGGGCCCAGGACATGATCTTGGCCGGGAAGTCGTTCTGGTAGCGCATCCACAGCGGGATCGGCTTGAGCAGGTGGACCAGGTTGAAGCGGTTGGCCGCGAAAGATTCGATCAGCGGCGACCAGCCGCGGATCAGCTGCGGTTCGGCCACCTCCAGGCCTTCGTCCTCGAAATAGCCCTCGGAATGCGCGACCAGCAGGGCCGCGGCGTCGGTGATGGGGATGTAACCGATGCGCACGACGCCGTCGAAGTCGTCCACTTCGGGGTCGACGCCACCCAGGTCGGGCTGCTGGGCGAGCAGCGAACCCGGGGCGGTCAGGCCGGCGCCGGCGACCAGCGAGCCGGCCGCCGCCGAGCGCAGGAAGGTGCGGCGGGACAGGCTGCCGCCAAGGATGCGGTCGAGTTCCGCGTCGATGTGGTGGTGGTTGTCACAGTTGCACATGGTGAGGTTCCTCTCGGGTAACGGGCTAGGGACGGTTCAGGCCGCGCGAATCGCGCGACGGGCGGGGGCGGATCCGGACCCGGCGGAATCGTCGGCTTCGGGGGCTTCGGGGGCTTCGGGGGCTTCGGCGGATGACGACGTGTCATCGGTCGGGTCGAGGCGCGAGGCGGGGTGGCGTGTCGCGCCAAAGAACTCCATCAGCTCGGCCTTCAGTTCGGTGAATCCGGGGCTGGTGCGGTCGCGCGGATGCGGCAGGGCCACCTTGAGCTGGTGCTGCAGCGTGCCCGGGTTGGAACCCATCACTACCACGCGATCGGCCATGGCGACGGCCTCTTCGATGTCATGGGTCACGAACACCACGGTGATGCCGCGATCCCGCGACAGCCGCACGACCTCGTCCTGGAGCTCGGTCTTGGTGAACGCATCCAGGGCGGAAAACGGCTCGTCCAGCAGCAGGAGTTCCGGGTCGGTGGCCAGGCTGCGCGCCAGGGCCACGCGCTGCTGCTGGCCACCGGACAGCGACTGCACGTTGACCTCGGCCTTTTCGGCCAGGCCCACCGTCTCCAGCAGGGCGTCGACGCGCTTGTTCATGCCTTCCTGACGGCCCTGAAAGATCAGGCCGAGGGAGGCGTTGCGGCGCACGGTCATCCACGGGTAGAGCGAGGGCTTCTGGAACATCATGTTCCAGCGCGGGCTGGGCTTGATGACCTGGTGGCCGTTGATGCGTACCGCGCCCTCGCTGGGGATCAGCAGGCCCGCGAGCATGTGCAGCAGGGTGGATTTCCCGCAGCCGCTCTGCCCGATCAGGGCGATGGTCTCGCCGGGGCTGACGGTCAGCTCGATGTCCTGGAGCGTCGGGTCCGTCTGTTTCGGATAGTGATGCGTGATGTAGTCGATGGAGATGGCTGCGCCCATGGCGATGCTCCTCTTCCGGGAACGTTGATGGGCCGTGGTTCTCACGGCGCGCTCACAGGAACCCTTACAAGAGGCGTGCCAGATGCAGAACGGCGGCGGACCGGGCGCGAAACGGGGTGGCTCCGGAGGGGGTGAAACGGCTGCAGGACGCGGATCAGCGGGGACCGGGCGGGGGGCACGGGCCGGCGCGGGCGGTGACGCCGGGTGGCGGTGGCCGACGTTTCGTCGTGGTGCAACGGGGCATTGTGTCGACAATGTTGGTGCAAGGGGCAGACAAAGTGTCCGCTTTGTCCGCCCGCGGGGCAGGGCGATCTCCCCGGATGGCCTGCCGATCGGCCGGGAATCGCGGCATGGCGCCATCGGGGGCAACATGGCACGGCTTCTGCAACGGGACTGGCGACCCGGCCACAAAGGTTCGGGCATTGACCAAACAACCGTCAGGAGACCTGATCATGTCGACCGCAGAAGCCACCACCGCCATTTCCATGAATGCCCTGGATCCCATCGACCAGGACGGCCTGAACAAGCTCGCCGACAAGGGCAAGGCCAACCCCGACAGTGTCGTGACCCTCAAGGCGCGCACCGTGTGCGAGGGCAAGTTCCGCAACCTTACCTACGTGCGTGACCTCGATGCCCACGTGATCGACGAGCCCCCGCATCTGCTGGGCGACGACACTGCGCCCAACCCCTCGGAGGCCGCGCTGGCCAGCCTGGGGGCCTGCCTGTCGGTGGGGATGCATGCCAACGCCATCGATCGCGGCATCACCCTCACCAAGCTGGAGCTCTCGCTGGAGGGCGACATCAACGTGACCGCGGTCTGGGGCGTGGGCGATACCGACAAGTCCAAGCGCCTGGGCTTCACCGACATCCGCGTGAAGGTCGACCTCGAGGGCGACGCCAGCGAGGAAGAGCTGAAGGAACTGGTGGCGCACGCCGACTTCTGGTCGCCGGTCGCCAACACCATGCGCAACCCGGTCAACGTGGCCGTGGAAAAGGCCTGAGGCCGAGGAGACCCGTAATGCTCGAGACCCGTGAACAAGCAACGGGGGTGGCGCCGGTCTCCGCACCGGTGTACGCCGAGGACGGGCTGCGGGACCTGGTGGCGGGGCAGCTTGCCCCGCTCACCGTCCGCATCGACCGTGACGGCCATTACCCCGAGGAATTCCTGCATCAGGCGGGTCAGCTGGGTGCGTTCAATGCCCATCTGGCCAGTCAGAACCCCGCTGGGGCCACGGACCTGGTGTCCGCGATCCGCGCCGAGGAGGTGATCTCCGCCGAATGCATGACCACCGGCTTCGTTGCCTGGTGCCAGAACGCCTGTGCCTGGTACGTGGAGAACAGTGATTCCTCCACGCTCAAGCGCGAGGTCCTGCCGAAGCTGGCCAATGGCGAGGCGTTCGGCGCCACCGCCCTGTCCAATCCGATGAAATGGTTCGCCAGCATCGAGGAGCTCAAGCTCTCGGCCGAGCGCGTGGAGGGCGGCTACGTGGTGTCCGGGGCGCTGCCGTGGGTGTCCAATCTGGGCGACGATCACTACTTCGGTGCGATCTTCCGTACCACGGATGACAACCCGCGTCCGCTGATGGCGGTCATCAACTGCGCCGACCCCGGCTTCAGCCTGACCCCGTGCCCCGAGTTCATCGCTCTGGAGGGTTCGCGCACCTTCGGCTGCCATTTCGACCGGGTGTTCGTGCCCGACGAGCACGTGCTGGCCGATCCCCTGCCGGAGTACATCCAGCGCATCCGTCCCGGTTTCGTGCTGCTGCAGATGGGCATGGGCCTGGGCCTGATCGAGGGCTGCATCAACACCATGCACGAGGCCAACGAGACCCTGTCGCACGTGAACGGTTACCTCGATGACCAGGCGGGCGAGCTGGAGGAGGTCCTGGAAGACGCACGCCAGGCGACCTATGCCCTGGCCCGCGATCCCTTCGACACCAGCGACGCGTTCTTTGCCGACGTGCTGCAGATGCGTCTGACCGGTTCGGAACTGGCGCTGCGGGCCTCGCAGTCGGCGCTGCTGCACAGCGGGGCACGCGGTTACCTGTCCAGCGCGGCTGCCCAGCGCAAGCTGCGCGAATCCTATTTCGTGGCCATCGTTACGCCCGCCATCAAGCACCTGCGCAAGGAGCTGGCGCGTATCCACGCCCACTGACCGGCGCCCGGAGGAGACATCATGCTGGAAACCACCACCAAACTCGATGCCGAAGCGGCCGTGGCCGCCCTGAAGGAGTCCGTGGAGGCGCAGGGACTGCGCGTGGCCGGAGAAATCAACGGCCAGGCCAATGCCGCGATGATCGGGGCCGAGGTCCCGGTCGACCGTATCCTCGAGGTCTTTCATCCACGCTATGCCCTGCGCGTGTGGGAGGCCTGCAAGCCCGCGGGTATCGACATCCCCCTGCGCATCCATGTCTGGAGCGACGGCGAGCAGCTGCATGTAACGGCGCGGCGTCCGTCGGAGGTGTTCGCCCCCTGGGGCAGCGCCGAGCTGGATGCGCTGGGCGCGGAGCTGGACCCGCTGTTCGAGGCGATTGTCGCCCGTCTGCCGGAGGTTGCGTGATGTCTGCTGAAGCCGAAACCGAAACCGAATATCGACGCTACATCTGCCGCGTGTGCGGCTACATCTACGACGAGGCGAAGGGCGACCCGGACTCGGGCCTGCCACCGGGGACCCGGTTCGAGGACATCCCGGACGACTGGTACTGCCCGGACTGCAACGTCACCAAGGCCGACTTCGACCGCCTGCAGCCGCGTGCCGAGGACCCGGTCGAGGCACAAGCGGCGCAGGCCTGGCGCACCCCGCTGGCGGACGACCCGGATGCGGTGGTGGTCGTCGGCGGCGGCATGGCCGGCTGGGCAATGGCCGGGGAACTGCGCGCCCGCGACCCGGAGCGCAGCATTCGTCTGGTGACCGGGGATCGCGGCGATTATTACACCAAACCGCGGATCTCCACGGCCTGTGCGCGCGGCGTGGACCCGGACGACCTGATGGAGGAATCCGGCGTGGCGCGGGCCGCGCGCCTGGGCGTCGAGCTGCTGCCGCACGTGCGCCTGCTGGACATCGACCGTCAACGCCGGCGTCTGATCACCCCGCGCGGCGGCATTCCCTACGGCGATCTGGTGCTGGCGACCGGCGCGAGCCCGATACGGCTCGACATCCCGGGTGACGGACCCCCGCCGCGGGTGGTGAACACCCTGGATGACTACCGCGCGCTGCGTGCGGAGCTGCAACCCGGGGCCCGCGTGGCGATCGTGGGCGCGGGGCTGGTCGGCAGCGAGCTGGCCGATGATCTGGCGGCCGGCGGCTATTCGGTGGATCTGATCGAGATGGCCGAGCGCCCGCTGGCGCGGCTCGCGCCGCCCGAGCTGGGAGATGACCTGGCGGCTGCACTGGCGCAGCGCGGGGTCGCCCTGTACACCGGGACCTCGGTGGCTTGTCTGGAGGCCTTGCCGGCGGCGGGCGAAGGTCCCGTGGCGTCCCGGCTGACACTGGCCGGTGGCGAGACCCTGGAGGCGGACGTCGTGATTACCGCCCTCGGTTTGCGGCCGAACATCGACGTGGCTGTCGGGGCCGGCCTGGACTGCGGGCGCGGCATCCGGGTGGACGCCACGCTGGCGACCTCCGATCCGGCGATCCGCGCCCTCGGGGACTGTGCCGAATACGACGGCGTCCTGCGCCCCTACGTGGGTACGCTGCGGGCCCAGGCGGAAGTGATCGCCGATCGCCTGGCCGGGGGAACGGCGCGCTATGCACCGGACGCCGGCACCGTGCAGGTCAAGACCACCAGCCTGCCGATGCAGGTCTGCCCGCCGTCGGCCGTGGATGCGGCCACCGGTGAGTGGGTGTCCGTGGAGGGCGATGCCGACGGCCGCCGGATGGAGTTCCATGCCGACGGCCGCCTGGCGGGCTTCGCCCTGTCCGGGGCCCTGACCCGCGAGGCCGGGCCGATGGAGGCCCGGCTGGGCGAGCCGGTGACGCAGCCGGAGGTTCGCGCGCGGATGGCGTCCTGACGGACGCCTCCCGGCCGGGCTCCGGCGGCGCCCGGGGCTTCAGCCTCCGGTCGGCTCCAGCAGCAGGGCGGTCAGTGGCGGCAGGTCCACATGCAGCGTGGCCGGCTGGCCGTGATAGGCCTCGGTCGTGGCCTCGCACTGCAGCGGGCCGCGCGAGGCGCCGCCGTAGAACTCCGAGTCGGTGTTCAGCATGACCCGCCAGGTCCCGGCCCGCGGGCTCGGGATCGGGTAGCCGCTGCGTTCCACCGGCGTCAGGTTGAGGATCACGATGCGTTCGTGGCCGTCCACGTCACGGCGCACGAAGCTGAGCACCGAATTGTCGGCGTCGTCGGCATTCAGCCAGGCGAAGCCATCGGGCTCGAACTCGCGACCGTGCAGCGCGGGCTGTTCGCGATACACCCGGTTGAGGTCCTTCACCAGCTGCTGCAGACCCTGATGCAGCGGATACTGCAGCACGTACCAGTCCAGCTCCCCGGCCTCCGACCACTCGGTTCCCTGGCCGAACTCCTGACCCATGAACAGCAGCTTCTTGCCCGGATACAGCCACTGCCAGGCGTACAGCAGGCGCATGTTGGCGTGCTGTTCCCACTCGTTGCCGGGCATGCGCCCGCGCAGGCTGCGCTTGCCGTGCACGACCTCGTCGTGCGAGAAGGGCAGCACGAAATTCTCCGAATAGGCGTAGATCTGCGCGAACGTGAGCTGACTGTGGTGGTAACGCCGGTAGACCGGATCCATGCCGAAATACGTCAGGGTGTCGTGCATCCAGCCCATGTTCCACTTCATGGTGAAGCCCAGCCCGCCCATCGACGGCGGCCGGCTCACGCCGGGCCAGGCGGTGGATTCCTCGGCGATCATCACCACGCCGGGGTGGCCGGTCTGCACGGTCTCGTTGACGTCGCGCAGGAACTCGATCGCCTCCAGGTTCTCGTTGCCGCCGTGGATGTTGGGGATCCACTCGTGATCCTCGCGGTTGTAGTCGAGATAGAGCATGGAAGCGACCGCGTCCACCCGCAGGCCGTCGAGGTGGAAGTCTTCGATCCAGCACAGCGCCGATGACAGCAGGAAGTTGCGCACCTCGGGGCGGCCGTAGTTGAAGATCAGCGTGCCCCATTCGCGGTGCTCGCCCAGACGCGGGTCCTCGTGCTCGTACAGCGCGGTGCCGTCAAAGCGGGCGAGGGCGAAGTCGTCGCGCGGGAAATGCCCCGGCACCCAGTCGAGGATCACCCCCAGACCGGCCTGGTGGGCGGTGTCGACGAAGCGGCGGAAGTCGTCCGGGTCGCCGAAGCGCGAGGTGGGCGCGAAGAAGCCGGTGGACTGATAGCCCCAGGAGCCGTCGAACGGGTGCTCGGTGACCGGCAGCAGCTCGAGATGGGTGAAGCCCATGTCGCGGGCATAGGGCACCAGGCGTTCGGCCAGTTCGGCGTAGTTCGGCCAGTCGCCGTCGGGGCTGCGCTGCCAGGAGCCCAGGTGCACCTCGTAGATGCTCATCGGCCGGTGCTTCCAGGCTTCGGGGTCGCGGTTGTCCATCCATTCGCGGTCGTTCCACGCGTAACCGCTCTCCGGGATCACCCGCGAGGCGGTCTCCGGGCGTACCTGGTAGGCGGCCGCGTAGGGGTCGGACTTCAGACGCAGCTCGCCGGTGTCACGGTTGCGGATCTCGTACTTGTACAGGGTTTCCGGACCCAGCCCGGGGATGAACAGCTCCCAGATGCCGCTGGAGCCGTGCACGGTCATCGGATGGCAGCGTCCGTCCCAGTGGTTGAAGTCGCCGACCACGCTGACCCGTTCGGCCGCCGGCGCCCAGACGGCAAAACGCACGCCGTCGATCCCGTCACGGTTTTCGCAGTGCGCGCCGAGCATGCGGTGGGCATGCCAGTGGCGGCCTTCGCCGAACAGGTGGCGGTCGAAATCCGGGATGTTCGGGGCAAAGCTCCACGGGTCGATGACGCTGACGATCTCCTTGTGGCCGGACGGGCGCCAGCGCAGCTCCGGATGCTCCGCCAGCTTGCGCGATGGCCCCTTCCATACGAACAGCCCCGGGGTGTCGGTGGTGTCCATCGGCTCCGGCGGGGCGTCGGGTTCCGGAACCAGCCAGACCTCGTCGGCCTGCGGGAACCAGGCGCGATAGCAGGTGGTCTGGCGATTGAGGGCGTGGGCCCCCAGGACCGCATGCGCGTCGTGCAGACGGGCCTGTGCCAGACGCCGGATTTCATCCGCGACTTCCGTAATGCAATTGTTCCGGTCAGTTGTCATACTCGAGGCATCCGCTTCACGTAGAGTGGGGCCGGTCAACGGAATCCGCGGGGGAACCCGCAACCAGCAGCTTTCTGCAAGGATGGGCCTATGAACCCTCAGCCGCAACGGTTCGTCAGCCGACTGACCCGGGAAACCCTGGCACTGGTGCTTGCCGGAGGTCGCGGGTCGCGACTCAAACAACTGACGCTGTGGCGGGCCAAGCCCGCCGTACCCTTCGGCGGCAAGTTCCGCATCATCGATTTCCCGCTGTCCAACTGCATCAATTCCGGGATCCGCCGGGTGGCGATCCTGACCCAGTACAAGGCGCATTCGCTGATCCAGCACATCCAGCGCGGCTGGAGCTTCCTGCGCGGGGAATTCGGCGAATTCATCGAACTGCTGCCGGCGCAGCAACGCATCGAGACCTCCTGGTATTCGGGGACTGCCGACGCGGTCTACCAGAACGTCGACATTATCCGGCAGCACGCCCCCAGTTATGTGCTGATCCTCGCCGGCGATCACATCTACAAGATGGACTACGGGCAGATGATCGCGCAGCACGTTGAAAGCGGGGCGGACATGACCGTGGGCTGCCTGGAGGTACCGAAGGAGGAGGCCACCGGGTTCGGCGTGATGGGCGTGGATGCCGAGGGGCGCGTGACCTCGTTCGAGGAGAAACCCGACGATCCGGCGACCATCCCGGGCAGCGAGACCCATTCGCTGGCCTCCATGGGGATCTACGTCTTCAACCGCGATTTCCTCTTCGAACAGCTCATTCAGGATGCCGACGACACCTTCTCCAGCCACGATTTCGGCAAGGACATCATCCCCCGCATCATCGAGAAATACCGCGTGATGGCGTACCCGTTCCGCGACGAGGCCGGCCAGCGTCAGGGTTACTGGCGCGATGTCGGCACCATCGATTCCTACTGGAAGGCCAACCTGGAGCTCATCGGCGTGACCCCCGAACTCAACCTGTACGACAGCGAATGGCCGATCTGGACCTACCAGGAGCAGCTCCCGCCGGCCAAGTTCGTGTTCGATGACGACGACCGCCGTGGCATGGCGATCGACTCGATGGTCTCCGGGGGCTGCATCATCTCCGGTAGTCGGGTGCGGCATTCGCTGCTGTTTTCCAGCGTGGAGGTCAGCGCCTGCGGCGAGGTGGAGAACTCGGTGATCCTGCCCGACGTGCAGGTGGGCGAAAACGCCGTGATCCGCAACGCGGTGATCGACAAGGCCTGCCGCATCCCGCCGGGGACCGAGATCGGGCTGGACGACGAGGCCGATGCCCGCGATTACTACGTCTCCCCCGGGGGCGTGCGCGTGGTCACCCCGGAGATGCTCGGCCAGGCGCGTCACCATGTCCGCTGAGCGCTCCTCGAAGGCCCTCGCCCGTGTTCCGGACAAGCTGGACGTGGTGCTGTGCTGGCACATGCACCAGCCGCAGTACTTCGACGGCGGCCGCCGGGAGTATGCCCTGCCGTGGACCTACCTCCATTCGCTGAAGGACTACACCGACATGGCGGCCCATCTGGAGGCCTGCCCGCGGGCGCGGGCGGTGGTGAACTTCGCCCCCATCCTGCTGGAACAGATCGCCGACTATGCACGGCGCGTGGACCGGGCCCTGAAGAACTGTGTGCCGGTCGGGGATCCGGTGCTGGACATGCTCCACATGGACATCGTGCCGGTGGAGCCGGACCAGCGCCGCGAGATCATCCGCGCCTGTCTGCGCGCCCACGCGCCGCGCATGATCGACCCGTTTCCGCTGTTTGCCCGGCTTGCGGCCATCGGACGCCAGGCGCTGGAGGACGACATTCTGCTGGCGCATCTGGACGGGCGCTTCTTCCAGGAACTGGCCACCTGCTATCACCTGGCCTGGACCGGCGAGACCGTGCGCCGCGCGCGGCCCGAACTGCAGGGCTGGCTGAAGGCCGAAGCCGGCTTCGAGTCCGGGGTGCGCCGACGCCTGCTGGAGATCCTGCGCGACGAGCTGCACAACGTGATCCCGCGCTACCGCAAACTGGCGGAACAGGGGCGGGTGGAGCTCTCGTTCACCCCGTATGCCCACCCGATCATGCCGCTGCTGCAGGACCTGGCTTCGGCCCGCGAGGCCATGCCCGAGGCCGAACTGCCGGAGGCCCCGGCGTATCCCGATGGTGAAGCCCGGGTGCGCTGGCACATCGAACGCGGGCTGGAGGTGTTCGAGAAGCACTTCGGCATGCGTCCGACCGGTTGCTGGCCGTCCGAGGGCAGCCTGAGCGAGGCCACCATTCGCCTGCTGGACGAATACGGCCTGCGATGGACGGCCAGCGGCCAGGGCGTGCTGGGCAACAGCCTGGAAGCCGCCGGCGGCATGCCGGATGCGGAGGACAATGGCAACGGCAACGGCGAGGGCGAGGAAGACGGGCCCCGCGACCTGCAGGGCTGGCTGCACCGTGGCTATCGACTGCGGGACACCGAGATTGCGCTGTATTTCCGCGATGACGGACTGTCCGACGCGATCGGCTTCCGCTACGCCGACTGGCACGCCGATGACGCGGTGGCCGACTTCGTGCACCACATCGGAAACATCGCCGAGGTGGCCCCGGCCGGCAGCGTGGTGTCGGTGATACTCGACGGCGAGAACGCCTGGGAGTACTACCCCGAGAACGGCTTCCATTTCCTCAACGGGCTGTACGAGGCCCTGGCGCAGCACGAGCGGCTCAACCTGTGCACCTTCGACGACGTGTGCGCCCATGCGACGACTGCCGGGGGTGCGGAGCCGGTGGAGCTCCCCGGCGTGGTGGCCGGCTCCTGGGTCTACGGGACCTTTTCCACCTGGATCGGCGACCCCGACAAGAACCGTGGCTGGGATCGGCTGATCGAGGCCCGCGAGGCCGTGGATGCCGCGATTGCGGAGGACCCCTCGCTGGATACACCGGAACTGCGCGAACAGCTCGCCATCTGCGAGGGTTCCGACTGGTGCTGGTGGTTCGGGGCCTACAACCCGGCGGGTTCGGTCAGCGACTTCGAACAGCTCTATCGGCGCCACCTGGCGCGGCTCTACCAGCTGGCCGGACTGACGGTGCCCGAGGCCCTGGACGAGGTGCTGTCGGTGGGCGGCGGCGATCCGGCTGCCGGAGGGACCATGCGGAAAGGGCAGGACTGATTGATGGAAGAAACGCAGCATTCCAATCCGCTGCTGCAGCGTCGGCGTGCCGGCGTGCTGCTGCACCCGACCTCGCTGCCGGGGCCGCATCCGGTGGGCACCCTGGGCGACGACGCGTTTCGCTTCGTCAACTGGGCCGCTTCGGCGGGATTCACCCTGTGGCAGATCCTGCCGCTGCACCCGGTGCAGAGCGACGGGTCGCCTTACGCCAGCATCTCGGCCTTTGCCGGGGATCCGCGAATGATCGATCCGGCGCGGCTGGCGGAGGCGACCGGGATCGTCGATGACGGCCGCCCGGTGGAAGAACTGCTGCAACGGGCCGGTGAGGCGGTGGCACGGGAAGAACATGCGCTGCATTCGGCCTGCCGTGCGTTCCTCGAGGAACAGGGGCCGATCTGGCTGGATGACTTCGCGCTGTTCTGCGTGATCCGGGCGCGCCACGACGATCGCCCGTGGTGGGAATGGGACCCGGAGTTCCGCGACCGCCAGCCGGAGGCCCTGGAGCGGGTGGCCCGCGAAGAAGCGCAGGCGCTGGAGCAGGTCCGCTTCGTGCAGTTCGCGTTCGCCGATCAGTGGCGTACGCTGCGCCGCCATGCCAACGACTGTGGCCTGATGCTGCTGGGGGACATGCCGATCTTCGTTGCCCATGATTCGGCGGACGTGTGGGCGAATCGCGAGCTGTTCGACCTGGATGCGCAGGGACAGCCGCGCACCGTGGCCGGGGTGCCGCCGGATTATTTCTCCGAGACCGGACAGCGCTGGGGCAACCCGCAGTACCGCTGGGACCGCCTCGCCGAGACCGGCTACGCCTGGTGGATCCTTCGCGTGCGGCGGGCGCTGGAGACGGTGGATGCCCTGCGGATCGACCACTTCCGGGGGTTCGAGTCGAGCTGGGCAATCCCGGCCGAGGAGCCGGACGCGACCCGGGGTTACTGGTTCGAGGGGCCCGGTGCCGAATTCTTCGAGGCGCTGGCCGACGAACTCGGGTACCTGCCGGTGCTGGCCGAAGATCTGGGGGTGATTACGCCGGAGGTCACCGCGCTGCGCGAGCGCTTCGATTTTCCCGGCATGCGGATCCTGCAGTTCGCGTTCGAGGGCGGCGAGGCCAACCCGTACCTGCCGGCGAATCATGACGAGATGAGCGCCGTGTATACCGGCACCCATGACAACGACACCACCGTGGGCTGGTTCGCGTCACTGGATGAATCCATGCAGCAGCACGTGCTGAATGTCCTGGCCGAACCGGAAGATGCGGCCGACACCATGCCCTGGCCGCTGATCCGCACGGCGTACGCCTCGCCGGCGCGTATCGCGATCCTGCCGATGCAGGACGTGCTCGAGCTGGACAGCAAACACCGGATGAACCGTCCCGGGACGGTGGAGGGTAACTGGGACTGGCGTTTTGACTGGGAGTGGGTGCCCGGAGAGCGAGCCGGCGAGATGCGGGCACTGGCCGAGGCGCACGCGCGCCTTCCGCCCGACTCCTGAGCTCGCGGTCCCCGCGGGGAATCCCGCGGGCCACAATGAAAAAGGCCCGGTCCTGAGAGGACCGGGCCTTGCTGGCTGCCTGCGATTTCGCCTGCGAGCCGGCTCTTACTGCTGGGGCGCCATGCCGGGCGCGCCACCGCCACCCCCGGGTTGCTGCTGCTGCATCATTTCCTGCTGCAGGGCTTCCATACGCTCGATGACATCGTCAATGTCGGCGTTTTCCGCACGCATGGCGCTCATCAGGTCCTCCCGCAGGGATTCCTGGGCGTCCAGGATTTCCGGATCCTCGGCCACGGCCTGCTGGGCTTCCTGCAGGTTGCGCTGCGCCTGCTGAACGTCTTCGGACTGGATCAGCTGCTGGCGTTCTTCCGCGCTCAGGTCGGGATCACGCAGGCCTTCCTCGGCGGATTCCAGGGTGTCCAGATCGGAACGCGGTTCAAAACCGGCGGCTTCCATCTTGTCGAGGACCAGTTCTTCCAGTTCCTCGCCCTTGCGCTCCAGCTCGGGGTTGTTTTCGATGGCCTGCTGCTGGGTCTGCGCGAGGGTCTGCTGGAGTTCCTGCATCTCCATCTGCGGGCCGCCCTGCTGCGGCTGCTGCTGGCCGCCCATGCCCTGGCCCATGCCCTGGGCGTGGGCCATGCCGCTGGCCAGTGCAAGGACTGCGGCGGCGGTGAGGCCGATGATCGACCGGGAGTGTTTCTGCATCGTACTGCTCTCCTGAAAGGATGTCTCTTGCCACTCTGAAGGCGAGTGATGAACCACAGCTTAACAGCCTCGAGGGCCGGGTGTCGGCCCGCCAACGGGCCGTGATGCCGGCTGTGGCGGTGATGGAGAGACCGCGCAGATGGCCCGTACGTTCCGTTGACAGGAGATTCGCCCGATCAGCGCCGCAGATAGCGGAACCACGAGGCGATGTTGAGCAGGCTGGCCAGTGACTGGGCGAGATAGGTATAGGCGGCGGCACGCAGGATGCGCTCTGCGTGGCGGTAATCCGGCTCGTGGAGGTAGCCGCCCTCGCGCAGCATGGGCATCGCGCGGCGGAAACTCGCGTCCAGTTCCGTGGGCAGGGTCACGAAATGGACCAGCGCCGCCATGCCCATCGACAGCACGCCGGCCAGGAAGAACAGGATGCCCGGCGCCGGGTGGCGGGTGATCAGGGTGATGATCGGGATGCCGATCATCAGGATCGCGCCCAGCCGCTGGGCGTGACGGGTGGCGGTCACCAGGGTGCCGCGCAGTTGCAGCGGGCGGTAGCCCCGTGCGTGCTGCACCGCGTGGCCGACCTCGTGGGCCGCCACGGTGACCGCGGTCAGCGAATGGCCGTGATAATTCTGCTGCGACAGCCGCACCGTGCGGTCGGCGGGGTCGTAGTGGTCGCCGTCTTTGGTGGTCTCCACGTCCACATGGGTCAGACCATGGCGGTGCAGCAGCTCGCGCGCCATGGCCGCGCCGCTGTAGCGGTAGCGGTCTTCGGGGCGGTGATATTTCTCCATGGTGCGCCGAACCCACCAGCCCGGCAGCCAGGCGATCAGCAGGAGCAGCGGTATGACCAGGATCAGCAGACGCATGCCATGATCTTCACCGGAGCGGCCCGCCGGTCCAAGAACCCCCGGCAGCCCGCGGGGCGGATACCGGCCGGCCGGTCACTGGTCCGTCATTCGTCGACGTCGTCGTAGTCGCCCTTGTGTTTCGGATTGGGGCGTGCCCGGCGGTCCCGCGAGTAATCGGTATCGTCGGTTTCCGCTTCGGGCATGCGCCGCGATTCCAGCACCCGGAGGTTGGCCGCCGGCGCCGACCCGTCCTTGTCCTCGCCGAAGTACAGCGTGGTGTGCGGGAACGGGATCTCGATGCCGGCAGCGTCGAAGTGGCGCTTGACCAGGCGGTTGAACGCGCGGCCCAGGCCGAACTGGGTGCCGGGCGCGGTCATGATGCGGATGCGGATGTTGACCGAGGAGTCGTCCAGCGCGGTGACCCCGTGCACCTCCATCTCGTCGAGCACGTTGGGGCCCTGTTCCGGGTCCTGCTTGAGCTCCTCGAAGGCCTCGCGCAGGCGGACGATGACCTCGTCGATGTCCTCGCGATAGGCCACCCCGTATTCGCCCACGTGGTAGGCGTACTCGCGCATGTAGTTGGAGACCGCATCCACCGCGGAGAACGGGATCAGGTGGTAGGTGCCGGCGAGGTCGCGCAGCCCGAGCGAGCGGATGGTGAGTTTCTCCACCGTGCCGGTGGTGCCGGTAACGGTGATGACGTCGCCGACGTTGATGGCGTTTTCCAGCTGGATGAACACCCCGGTGATGATGTCCTGCACCAGCTTCTGCGCGCCGAAGCCGATGGCCAGGCCCAGTACGCCGGCGCCGGCCAGCAGGGGGCCGATGTTGATGCCGAGCTCGGCGAGCACGATCATCACGGTGAATACCAGCAGGGCGATCGCCACCGCATTGCGGAAGATGGTGAGCAGGGTCTGCTCGCGCGCGGTGGGCTCGCCGTCGCCGGTCGCGGGGTTGAGCCGGTGCTCGATCCAGCTGGCGAACACCAGCCACACCAGCGCCGCCGCCAGCAGGATCAGGGCGACGGAGATCGCCGTGCCGAGGATCAGCGCACCGGCATCCGAACGCACCCAGTCGATCAGGTTGAACGCGCCCCAGCCATCGGCGATGACCGCGAGCACGATCAGCAGGATCACCAGACGCATGGTTTTGAGGGCCCGCGGTACGTAGGCATTGAGACGGGCCTGCAGCAGCGGGAACTTCTCGCGGGTCTCGTCGGGGATGGCGATCTCGCGCCCGATGATCTGGGTCAGCAGGGTCGCGATGAAAAAGCCGACGAAGGCCGCGATCAGGGTCTGCAGCGTGGCCGTGGCCATGAACGGCAGCGCGTCGTCCGGACGGACGATGCTGACGACGGTCAGGGCGAGGAAATAAAGCAGCGCCAGCAGGTGCCAGAACCGTGCCAGCAGGCTGG
The DNA here is from genome assembly GCF_000377325.1 of Thioalkalivibrio sp. ALgr3. Lineage (NCBI taxonomy): Bacteria > Pseudomonadati > Pseudomonadota > Gammaproteobacteria > Chromatiales > Ectothiorhodospiraceae > Thioalkalivibrio > Thioalkalivibrio sp. ALgr3. Next base: position 46,250 of record NZ_KB897982.1, read on the forward strand.
TGACGATGCGGGTGAACGAGAAATACGAGCGGTTCGCCAGCGCCATCAGCCGGTCATGCACCCGCTGGCGGTTCTGCAGGATGATGGTGGCGGCGTACAGGAAGGCCGTCAGCATCACCAGCAGGCCGAGGGACCGGCCGGCCTCCGCGGAGACATGCATGCCGGTCAGTGGCACCAGCAGCAGCAGGCCGTAACCGATGTAGGACACGATGCGCGCGAGCCAGGCGTTCCAGTAGGCGGCTTCTTCCCCGGCCATGGGCAGCAGGCGCAGGCCCTGGTAGCGGGTGGCGAAGATCAGCCGCAGCGCGGCGCGCGCCAGCTCGATCAGCAGGAAGGCATTGAGGAACAGCGAATGCCGGGTCTCCATGGCGCCGGGTTCGCCCAGTACGAACAGCGCCAGGCCGTAGCCGGCAACCCAGGCCAGGACCACCGCCACGAAGTCGATGATCGCGGCCAGGCCGACCCCGGGCAGGGTCCGCAGCAGGCGGTACTGTTCGGCCGCGTTGAGGACCCAGCGATCGATGCCGCCGAACATCGGCGACGCCACGCGGCGCAGGACCCAGTAGATCACCAGGGTGATCAGGATGATGATCGCCAGGTCTCCGACCGCCATGCCGAAGGGGATCGGGTCGATGGCGCGCAGCTGCGCAATGGTGTCTTCGGCCACCGTGCCCAGCGCGCGGACCTCGGCCACCGTGCCCTCGGCCAGTCCCTGGGTCAGCCGGGCGATGCGGCGGGGCAGGGTCACCGCCTGTTCGGCGGTCTCGTCTTCCGCCGTGGTCTCCGCCGGATCCGCGGCGCCTCCCTCCGCGCGCAGGGTCTCCAGCAGCCGTTCCCGCGCCTCCGGATCTTCCAGCAGCTCGATCAGCGCCGCGTGGGTCTCGGCGGAGGAGGGGGCATCGTCCGCCATGGCCGGGCCGGTGGTCAGGGCCAGCGTGGTCAGGAGCAGGGCCAGGAGGACGAAAAGCGGGTGCTGCGGCGAGCGAAGTGGTGCGGCCACGCGGAACCTCGGACGGGCGGGATGGAACTTCGCAGTGTAAAGGTCCGGAAGCCCGGACCAAAGTCCCGTTCAGTGTTTCCCCGGGCATTCCCGCACCGGCCGCAGCCAGCCGGGTCCCAGCACCCCCATCTGCTCCTCGATCCACGCAATGCGGCGCTCGAGGGTTTCGCCCGGGGTCACCGGATCGAGGCGTCCGGGGGAGGGCAGGATGGCCGCCAGACGCGCGGCCTGCTGCGGGGTCAGTTCGCTCGCGGGGACATCGAAATAATGCTGTGCCGCATTTTCGATCCCATAGATCCCGGGGCCCCACTGGGCCAGGTTGAGATAGACCTCGAGGATGCGTTCCTTGGACCACAGCAGTTCCATGCCCACGGTCAGACCCGCCTCCAGGGCCTTGCGCAGCCAGGAACGCTCATGCCAGAGAAACAGGTTCTTGGCGGTCTGCTGGGTGATGGTCGAGGCCCCGCGCAGGCGTCCGCCGCGCGCGTGGTCGGTCAGGGCCTGGCGCACCGACGACCAGTCGAATCCGCGGTGCCGCGGGAAGCGCTGGTCCTCGGACGCGATCACCGCCAGCAGCACCGCGTCCGGCAGTTCGTCCAGCGAGCGCCACTCGGGCCGGTGCCGGGAGGCGGCCGCGCGGTCGGTGGCCGTGACCATCGCCATGCCGTAAGGTGGATCGACCCGGGCGAAATACAGCAGCACCGCGACCACCGCGGCCAGCACCAGCCCCAGCAGGGCGACGAGCAGCCACAAGAGGTAACGCAGCGGCCCCGGTGGCCGGGCGCGGCGACGTCGACCCAGGAGCATCATCGCGGGCGCCGCTCCGCCGTCGGGGTTTCGTGGTGGTTGTACCCGGAGTACCGTTTCATCGGAAGCAAGAATAGCGCAGGAAAGGTCCGGCTGTGGCGAACTCCGGGACCTTCGCACGGCCCAAGGATCACGGAGATCGCCATTCGCCGCGGATCACGCGACAGGTCGGCCGGACGCGTTCCGGCCCATCAGAGACAACAACAAGGAGGCGAGCCATGGAATACCTGCCGTATCGCTACACCAGCGGAAGCGGGGAGCAGCTGACCTTCGAGTTCGCGCTGCATCCCGAGACCGATTCGGCCGTGCGCGTGCAGCAGTTGCTGGATCGCGTGCTGACCACGGTGGATCACGAAGTGGCGGTGCTGGGTGACACCTGCAACGGTGATCTGCTGCAGGCGCTGGCGATGGCGCTGGCGGTGCGCACGGAAATGATCCCCGCCGACGGCGAGATGACCCGCGGTCTCGCGCGCGATGTGGTGGAGCGTGCGCTCCGGGCGCTGCCCGAGGCGCGCCACGAAATGAGCGGGCCCGTCGGCCATGCCTGAACCGCGCGAACGGCCCGTGGTGTTCTTTGACGGCGGCTGCCCGCTGTGCCGCCGCGAGATCGGCCACTACCGGCGCCTGGACACGGCCGGGCGGATCGACTGGCGGGACATCCATGCGGACGCCGCGGCGCTGGAAGGCCGCGGCATCGCGTGGGAGGACGCCATGCGGCGCATGCATGCGGTGGACGAACACGGCCGGGTGGTGAGCGGGGCTTACGCCTTCGTCGCCACCTGGCGGCACCTGCCGTACTACCGCGTGGCGGGGGTGGTGCTGCATCGGCTGCCGCCGGTGGTCTGGCTGATGGACCGGGTGTACAACGTGTTCGCCCGTTCGCGCTGGCGTTCCCGCTGTCGCGACGGGGTCTGCCCGCCGCAGTGAGGCCCCGGTGAGCCGCGCGGCGCGCGGGCCGCAAAGGCCGCAGAAGACCTGTGTGGTCTGCGGCCGTCCGTTCACCTGGCGGCGGAAATGGGCGCGTTGCTGGGACGAGGTGAAATACTGCTCGCAGCGCTGCCGGCGGATGCGGGGCCGGCGCGGTCCGGTATAATCGTGGCCTGGTCCAGGCATGCCCGGGAGGGCCGATGTCCCGACACGATGCGCCCGACGAGCTGGAGCTGACCCTGGAGGCGGTTCTTTTTGCCGCCACCGAACCCGTACCCCTGCGCGATCTGCGCGCCGCCTGCGCGGAATCGGGCGAGGTCGAGCGCGCGTCGGTGGAAGCGGCGCTGGCGCGTCTGGAGACGCGCTATGCCGACCGCGCGATCGAACTGGTGCGTTCGGCCGGCGGGTACCGTTTCCGCGTCCGGCCGCAGTACTCGGGCAGCGTGCGCGCGGCGCGGCCGGAACGCCCGCAGCGGCTGTCGCGCGCGTTGCTGGAGACGCTTGCGATCATCGCCTATCGCCAGCCGGTCACCCGCGCCGAGATCGAATCGGTGCGCGGGGTGGCGGTCAGTTCGGGGATCATGCGCGGGCTGCAGGAACGGGAATGGATCTACGTGGTGGGGCACAAGGAGCTGCCGGGGCGACCGGCGCTGTACGGCACCACCCGCACCTTCCTCGACGATCTCGGACTGCAGGCCCTGGACCAGCTGCCGCCGCTGGACGAGATCCGCGATCTGGCCGACGTGGCCACGGACGCCGGGCTGTCACTGGCGACCGACGAGGCCAGTGAGGCCGACGATGACGGCGACGGGGAGGGCGACGCAGCGGCAGCCGGCGAATCCCGGGCACCGTCCTGATCAGCGTTTCCTTCAGCGGTCGCGGCCGTTGTACATGGTCGCGATCGCCTCCCGGTAGTGCTCCCGGATCACCGGCCGCTTGAGTTTCATGGTCGGGGTCATCATGCCGTTCTCCACGCTCCACGGTTCGTGGATCACGTACACGTGGCGGATGCGCGCGTAGCCGGGGAAGTCCTCCAGCTGGTGGTGAATGCGGTCGAGGATCGCGCGTTCCACCTTGCGCGGTGGTTCTCCCGCGGTCGCCGGGTCGATCCCCTGGTCGGAGGCGAAGGTCTGCCAGGCGTCCGGTTCGGGAACCATCAGGGCGGTGAGGAACGGCTGCCCGTCGCCCACCACCATGATCTGGTCGAACAGGCCGTCGAGGCCGATGGCCATCTCCATGTCCGCCGGCGGTACCTTCTCGCCGTTGGTCAGCACCAGGATGTCCTTGATCCGGCCGGTGATGAACACGTGGCCCGTGTCGTCGATGCGCGCCTGGTCGCCGCTGCGCAGCCAGCCGTCGGCGTCGATGGTCTCGCGCGTGGCCTCTTCATTTTTCCAGTAGCCCAGCATCACGCAGTTCGAGCGCGTCTGCAGCTCGTGGTTTTCACCGATGCGTACTTCGACGTCCTTCAACGGTTTGCCGATGGAGGCGGGCAGGTTGTCGTCCGGGGTGTTCACGGTGACCACCGGGCCGGCCTCGGTCATGCCGTAGCCGTGCAGTACCGGCAGCCCCAGCCCGATGAACAGCTGCGCCACCGGCGGAGGCAGCGGGGCCCCGCCGCAGACCGCGAACCGCACCTGGCCGCCCAGGCGGTCGAGTACCTTGCGCGCGACCAGGCGGTCGAGCAGTGGCCACAGCAGGAAGGCGGGGGACCAGCGACCCCGGCCCTGCTGGTGTTCGAACCGGCGCCAGCCGACGGCGGCGGTCTTCTCGAACAGCCAGCGGCCGAGCGCCGACTTCTGCCGGAGACCGGCGCGGATTCGCCCGTGCACGCGTTCGTAGATCCGTGGCACCGAGATCAGCACCGTCGGCCGGATGGTCTGCAGGTCTTCGCCCAGGCGCTGGATCGAGCGGGCGAAGGCGACCTCGGCCCCGACCATCATGGGCATGTAGCAGCCGGCGGTGCGTTCCAGCATGTGCGACAGCGGCAGGAACGACAGGAAACGGTCGGACGGTCCGAGCGGGCCCGTGAGGGACGAGGCCCAGGCGTTTTCCACGATGTTGCGGTGCGAAAGCATCACGCCCTTGGGCCGGCCGGTGGTGCCGGAGGTATAGACGATGGTCGCGAGGGCGTCGGGGTCGAGTTCCGGATAGCGGATCGCGGACGGGTCGCCGCCCCGCAGCCAGTCTTCCAGTGGCAGGACCCGCGGATCGCCCGAGGTGCCCGCGCTGTCGCTCAGGCGTACCACGCGCTTGAGCGACGGCATCTTCTCCAGATGCTCCAGCAGGCGGCGGCCATGCACGGTGTCGCCGATCAGCAGGGCGCGCGCCTGGGTCTGCCCGATGATGTAACCGACATTTTCGGGACGGTCATCGGTGTACAGCGGTACCGTGACCAGGCCCATTTCCATGGCGGAGAGGTCGGCGGCGATCCACTCGCGCGAGTTGCCGACCATGATGGCGACGCGGTCGCCCGGCCGCAGGCCCTCGGTGGCCAGCGCAGCCTGCCAGCGGTCGACCGTGCGGCCCATCTCGCCCCAGCTGCTGGAGGTCCATTCCTCGCGCTCGGGGTCGAACTGGCGGTAGGCCGGGGCATCGGGGGTCGCGGCCACGCGGGCGCGGAACAGCGCCGGCAGGGTGGGGGCGTCTTCCGGACGGATGGTCGCGGGGTGGACCCGGGCGTTGGACATGCGCGGTCTCGCTGGACTGGTCTTGCCCTGCAAAGTAGAGGACGGCGCGGGGCGGGGGCAAGCGCGGGACGGCCGCCCTACATGCCGAGCGGATGCATCGCCGGGCCCGCGGCCACGGCCCCCAGCACCAGGCTGAAGCCGAGTACCGCGATGATCGCGCCGCCGGTCAGGCCGAAGGCCGGCCCGATCCAGGTCAGACGCGCGGCGCGGGTGCCGGTGAAACGCCGCCGGGTCCAGTCGCGAGCGTAGACCGCGAGCATGGCCAGCACGGAGACCGTGATGGCGGTGCCCGCGGACATCGCGAGCACGGCCGCCACGCCGGCCCAGACCAGACCGACGGCCGCGGATACCGCCATGATCAGCACGGCGCCGGAGCAGGGGCGGATGCCCACGGCCAGCACGGTGCCCCACCAGGTGCCCTTGTGATCGGGGTCGACGTGGTGGGGTGTGCCGCAGCCGCAATCATGCCCGTGGTCGTGCTCGTGCTCGTGGTCGTGCCCGTGCGCGGTGGCTGCCCGGCGCCGCCAGGCCTGCCGCAGGGCGCGCCCCATCAGCCAGACGCCCAGCAGTCCCACCAGGGCGAAGCTGGCGATCTCCAGGTGGCGGACCTGTCCCAGGGTCTCGCGTGTCAGCCAGCCGAGCAGGCCGACCAGCAGACCGACCAGCAGGATGGCCGTGACGCCCTGGGCGAGCGATGACGCCGCCGACAGCGCGATGCCGCGGCGCAGGTTCTGCGGCTGGGTCAGCAGATAGGTGGTGATCACCGCCTTGCCGTGCCCCGGTCCTGCGGCGTGGAAGACCCCGTAGAGAAAGCTCACGAGGATCAGCAGGGCGCCCGCCTGTGCCGAGGGCGCGTCGCGCAGCCCGTGCAGTCCCCGGGTCAGTTCGCGGTGCAGCTGGCGCTGGGTATGCAGGACCCAGCCGACCAGCCGTTCCAGCGGTCCGGCGTCATCCCCTCCCGGGAGCCCGGCGTCGGCGCGAGCGTCCGGGGCATCGGCGGATCCCCTCGTTTCGGCGGGCGGTGGCTGTTCCGTGGCATCGGCATCCGCGTCGGACTCCGGGCCGCCGCCAAGGGGGTGGCCGGCCAGCGCGAGCGCGGGCAGCAGGATGCCGACCAGGAGCAGCAGCATCGCAGCAGCCCGTCCCGGGCGGCGGTTGCGAGAGAGGGCGTGTCGGATCATTGCGTTATTGTATAACGTTCCAATGGCGCGAGGAACCCGACGTCATTCACATTCCAGGCGCGCAATCTCGGCAAAATGGCGTCCGAGATCTTCGATCGGGCTGCGGGATTCGCGTTCCAGGGTGGCGGCATAACGCACCAGTTGTGGATCCGGGCGTGGTTCCTCGAGTTCGACCCGGCAGCCGTCGCCGCGGTTCACCTGGATCACGTCACCGGGGTCATGGCGGATCTCGATCCAGTAGGTGGGGTCATAGACGCGGTAGGTGAAATCCTCTGCGGCGCCGATGTCGTGCCGGTCCAGCGGGATCTCGAAGCCCAGGTGCAGGCGCCGGTCCTCCAGGCGCAGCTCGGGGGATTCGGCGGGCGGGGTGTCCAGCGTTTCGCCGTCCGCCTCGAGTTCGGTGAAGTGGTCGTATTCCGCAAGGTTGTCGAGCATGCGCGGGCCGACCTTATCCAGCACCGAGTCGATGCCGGCATCGCCGTCCATGTCGCGGGTCATCTCCTCCAGCAGCATGTGGCTGTAGGTCGGGTCGATGACCCACAACTGGTGCATCGAGGCCAGTCGGCCGTCGGCGTCGAAGTCGAGGGTGACACGCAGATCGATCCAGGCATGCGGGTGGGCGGTGGCCATCGCGGGCAGACCGGCGGCCACCGCGATCAGGAGCGCCAGCGCCAGCCGGGCGCGTGCCCGGGTGGCGCTGCGGACAGCCCGCTCAGGCGCGTTGCCAGCGGGTGCCATCCGGCGTGTCCTCCAGTTCGATGCCGCTGGCGGTCAGCTCGTCGCGGATCGCATCGGCAGTGGCAAAATCCCGCGCGCGCCGCGCCTCGGCACGCGCGGCGATGCGTTCCTCCACCCATGCGGCGAGATCGGCATCATCGGCGACGTCGCCGCGGAACCAGGCCTCCGGGTCCTGCTGCAGCAGGCCCAGGAGTTCGCCGGCGGCCAGCAGCTCGCCCTTGCGGCGGGCGCGTTCGTCCTCGCTGTCGGCGGACTGCAGGGCATCCGCCATGCGGTGCAGGGCGGCGAGCGCCCCGGCGGTGTCGAGATCGTCCAGCAGTGCGGTGAAGACCGGGGTGTCCGCCGCATCGGCGGGGGTGGCCACGACCCCGGCGTGCTCGCGCAGCAGACGGTAGAAGCCGTCCAGCGCGTTGCGGCTCTGTTCCAGGGTGTCCTCGGAAAAGTTCAGCGGCGCGCGATAATGGCGCGACAGCAGCGCCAGGCGCAGGACCTCGCCGGGCCAGACCTGCAGCAGGTCGTGCAGCAGGCGGAAGTTGCCCAGCGACTTGGACATCTTCTCGCCTTCGATGGTCACGTGTCCGTTGTGCATCCAGTAGCGCGCGTAATGGCCACCGTGTTCGTCGCAGCCTTCGGCCGCGCAGCCCTGGGCGATCTCGTTCTCGTGGTGCGGGAACACCAGATCGTGGCCGCCGCCGTGGAGGTCGATGCTGCGGCCCAGATGGGTGCGGATCATCGCGGTGCACTCCAGGTGCCAGCCCGGGCGCCCGTTGCCCCAGGGGCTGTCCCAGCCGGGTTCGTCCTCGCCGGCCGGCTTCCACAGCACGAAGTCGCCGGGATGGCGCTTGTAGTCGGCGACTTCCACCCGGGCCCCGGCCTGCATCGCCTCGAGGGTACGCCCGGACAGGGCGCCGTAGGCAGGGTAAGAGGTCACGTCGAACAGTACATGGCCGTCCGCCGCGTAGGCGTGGCCGCGCGCGAGCAGATCCTCGATCAGGGCGATCATCTCGTTGACGTGATCGGTGGCCCGGGGCTCGAGGGTCGGCTCCAGGGTGCCGAGCCGGGCGATGTCCTCGTGGAAGGCCCGGGTGAAGCGTTCGGTCAGCGCGGCGATGGGTTCGTCGTTCTCGCGCGCGGCCTGGTTGATCTTGTCGTCCACGTCGGTGATGTTGCGGGCGTAGACCACGTTCTCCGGGCCGTAAAGCGCGCGCAGCACGCGGAACAGCACGTCGAACACCACCACCGGGCGGCCGTTGCCCACGTGCACGCGGTTGTACACGGTCGGCCCGCAGACATACATCGTCACCCGCTGCGGGTCGGCGGGAACGAAGGGCTCGCGCTGCCCCCCGAGGGTGTTGTGGATGACGAGCTGCGGTGCGCTGGCGTCGGCCATGGTCGGTGTTCCTTGTCGCGGTTTCAGGAGGCGCCGTAGAGGGTTTCGGGGTCGATCTGCGGGTCGCTGGTCACGGCAACCTGATCGCCGTCGACCTGCAGATAGAAACAGCTGCGCCGCCCGGTGTGGCAGGCGGGGCCGGTCTGATCGACCTTCGCCAGCACGGTGTCGCCGTCGCAGTCCAGATGCAGGGAATGCAGCTGCTGGACCTGGCCGGATGACTCGCCCTTGCGCCACAGCGCCCCGCGCGAACGCGACCAGTAGCAGACCCGCCCGGTACGCAGGGTCTCCTCCAGGGCCTCGCGGTTCATCCAGGCCATCATCAGGACCTCCCCGCTGTCGCCCTGCTGGGCGATGGCGGGCACCAGCCCGTCGGCGTTGAAGCGGACGCGGTCGAGGACATCGGCGAGCGGCTCGTGGTGGCCGGCCGGGGCTTTTTCCAGATTCTTGAACATGGCGGGTCGTTCAACTTGGTCGCAAACGTCAAAGAATAACATTCCGCGCCACGGGGCGGCCGGGTCTTGCGTCGTGTGCCCGTCCGGCGGATTCTTGGGGGAAGGAAGCACCGCGCAAAGAGGAGGGGGGCATGACACGCGACGCGAGTCCCGGGATCCGCCGCGGTGCCGCAATCACGGCTCTGGGTATCACCCTGATCTATCTGGTGCTCGGCCTGATGTGGATCGGGTTTTCCGACCGGGCGCTGCTGGCGCTGGTGGACGACGTGGAACTGCTGTCCCGGCTGCAGACCGGTAAGGGCTGGGCCTACGTGGTGGTGACCGCCGGGCTGCTGTTCGTGCTCATCCATCGCGCGCTGGCCGCCCGCGACCGGGCGGCCGCGGAGGCGGGGCGGGCCGCGCGCATCATCGATCACTCGCCGGTGCTGGCGATCGAATGGGAGGCGCGTGACGGCTGGCCGGTCACCTATGTCTCGCCCAATGCCGCGGACTGGGGGCTGGATCGCGAGGCCCTGCTGGCGGGCGATCCGGATTACGCCAGCCTGATTCACCCTGACGATCTGCCGTCCATCGTCGAGGAGGTGCAAATGCACCTCGAACACGGCCCCGATCGCTATACCCAGCTCTACCGCCTGGTGCTGCCCGTGCTGGGTACGGTCTGGGTGGAGGACCGGACCTGGCTCAGTCGGGACACGGACGGCCGTGTGACGCGCATTCATGGGGTGCTGCTGGACGTCACCGAACGCCGGCGGCTGGAGCTGGAGCGTCAGCGGCAGATGGAGCGGCTGGAACGGGCCGAACGCGATGCGGGCCTGGGCAGCTGGGAATACGATCCGGTGAACGGGTTCTGGTGGTCGGACCAGCTGTTCCGGTTGCTGGGGCGCCCGCCCGACGGTCCCGAACCGGACGTGGCCACGCTGCTGGAGCGCGACCTCGACACCGAGTCCGCCGACGGGCCACGCCTGGCTGCCACCTTGCGGGGCATGGCTGCCGGTACCCCGCCGCAAAGCCAGTACCTGCACGTACGCCGACACCCGGGGCGCGGGCCGGAGACCTGGCTGCGCTTCGGCATTCAGCGCGCGTCGTCGTTTACGGGTGACGGCCCCGGTGGCGCGTGGCGGGTGCAGGGTACGGCACTGGACATCACCGAACTGCACCAGGCCGAGCTGGAGCTGCGTGCGCTCAATGCCGATCTGGAGCGTCGGGTCGAGCGACGCACGGCGGAACTGCAGATCGCCAACCAGGAGCTCGAATCCTTCTCCTACGCGGTTTCCCATGACCTCAAGGCGCCGCTGCGCGGGATCGAGGGCTACAGCCAGCTGCTGGAGGCGGAGCATGCCGGGCGCCTGGATGACGAGGGGCGCGAATTCCTGCGCAATATCCGCCAGGGCGTGGCGCAGATGAACGAACTGATCGGCGACCTGCTGACGTACTCGCGCATGGAGCGGCGACCGCTGGAACAGCGCCGGATCCGGCTGCGTGACCTGGTGGCGGAGACCCTGCGCGCGCTGGAGCCGGAATACCCGGCGGCGGCGACGGCCGCGATCGACGTGCCGGAAGAACTGGAGGTCGAGACCGATCCCGACGGTCTGGGATTGATCCTGCGCAACCTGCTGGAGAACGCCTTCAAGTTCAGTGCCGGTCGCGACGAACCCCGGGTCCGGGTCGCCGCTCAGCGGCGGACGTCGGTGGTGCGTCTGGAGGTGGAAGACAACGGGATCGGCTTCGACGAGGCGTTCCGGGAACGCATGTTCGAGATCTTCCAGCGTCTCAACCGCGCCGAGGACTATCCCGGCACCGGCGTGGGCCTGGCCCTGGTGCGTCGCGCGGCCCGCCGACTGGACGCCCGGATCGAGGCCGAGGGCCGCCCCGGCGAGGGCGCGACCTTTCGTGTGGAGCTGCCGCAATGAGCGCCCCAATGAGTGACCCGGGCTCGCCACCGCCGATCTGCGTGGTCGAGGACAGCCCGGTGGATCTGGATCTGCTGCGCCATGCCTTCCGTCGCCGCCGCCTGGCCAATCCGCTGACGGTGGCGCGCGACGGGGAGGAGGCCCTGGCGGGGCTGGAGCGCTGGGCGCGGGGCGAGGAACCGGTGCCTGCGGTGGTCCTGCTGGACATCCGGCTGCCACGGATCAGCGGTCTGGAGGTGCTGCGGGCACTGCGCGCGCATCCGGAGTGCGGGCACATCCCGGTGGTGATGCTGACCTCGTCCGCGGATGACGCCGACATCCGTACTGCTTATGAATGCGGCGCGAATTCCTATATCGTGAAGCCGGTGGACTTCGACCGGTTCATGGACGTGGCCGAACAGATCGAACTCTACTGGTGCGTGTTGAACCAGCCTCCGGCCTCGGTGTTTACCTCAGGGAGGTCCCCGCCAGATGAAGATTCTGCTCGTTGAAGACAATCCGGTGGATGCCGATCTGCAGCGTCGGGCGCTGAGCCGTGACGGGGCGGAGGTCGAGATCCGCACGGCGGGGTCGATGGCCGAAGCCTGGGCGGCGCTGGAGGAGACCCGCTTCGATTGCGTGCTGCTCGACCTGCGGCTGCCGGACGGCAACGGCATGGACCTGATCCCGCGTCTGCGCGAGGCCGGGCGCGAGGAGGCGATCATCGTGATGACCGGCCACGGCGAACAGGAAACCGTGGTGACCGCCTTCCGCGTCGGGGCCGACGACTATCTGCCGAAGAACGAGACCTACCTGGATCACCTGCCGGCGCGTGTGCGGGACGCCCTCGGGCGTCGTCACCGGCGGCCGGAGGAGCTGGAAACGGTGCGCGTGCTCTACGCCGAGCACAACAGTTTCGACGTCAGCCTGACGCGGCGGGAATTCGCCCGCGCGGCGCCGCATCTGCAACTGGAAGTGGTCGATTCGGCCGACGAGGTCCTGGCGCGTCTGGACGGCGGGGCCGCGGCGGACGCGGGGTACCCCGACATCCTGTTGCTGGATTATCGCCTGCCGGGGATGGATGGCCTGGAGCTGGCGCGCCGCATCCGCAGCGAGCGGGGGCTGGACATCCCCGTGATCCTGGTGACCGGGCAGGGGACCGAGGAACTGGCCGCGCAGGCCCTGCGCCTCGGGGTCGACGACTATGTGCTCAAGAGCGGGGGCTACCTCAAGGGACTGCCGGTACTGGTCGACCAGGTGGTGGCGCGCGGACGGCTGCGGCGCGAACAGGCCGCCCTGGCGGAGAGCGAACGTCGCTATCGCCAGGTCATCGACAGCGCCGGTGACATCATCTTTCAGACCGATGCGCAGGGACGGCTCACGTTCCTCAACCCCGCCTGGACCCGCATGACCGGACGTTCGGTCGAAGAGGCCCTGGGGCATCCGCTGACGGACTTCGTCGAGGCGGGGGAGCGCGAGGCGCTGGCGGACGTGCTGCGCGGCGAGGCGGCCGTGTCGACGCTCCCGGACGAAGCCACGATCGGGATCGTGACCCGCTGGGGCGGGCTGTACTGGATGGAGCTGGAGGGGCGCTGCGAGCAGGATGCCGCCGGGCAGCCAACCGGGTTTTCCGGCAACCTGGTGGACGTGACCCGGCGCGTGCGCGACCAGCGACTGGCGGCCGTGCGTGCACGGGTGCTCGACCGGCTGGCCACCGGGACACGTGATCCGGGGTTCCTGTCGGACGTGATCCAGGAGCTGGAGTCACTGCTGCCGGAGCTGTCGGCGTCCATCATGCTGCGGGACCGCGAGACCGGGATGCTCGAATGCGTGGCGGCGCCGTCCCTGCCGGGTTCGCTGCCGTGGCTGCACAGCCCGGTGCCGGCCAGTGATGGCGTGGGCTCCTGCGGCACCGCGGCTTTTCGCGGCGAAACGGTGGTGGTGCCGCAGGTGACGGGCCATCCGTACTGGGAGGGCCTGGAGGCGCCCATGGAGGCCGCGGGGCTGCAGGCCTGCTGGTCGTTCCCGTTCTTTGATGACGACGGGCACGTGCTGGGCACGCTGGCCACCTACCTGAACGAGGCGCGCGAGCCGCGCGACGAGGAACAGGGTCTGATCGACGAGTTCACGCAACTGGCCGGTCTGGCGGTGCAGAAGCTGCACGCGGCGCAGGCCCTGGACCAGCGCGAGCAGGCGCTGGAGAGCTCGGCCCGCATGACCCTGGCACTGCTGCAGGCGGAGACCCCGGACCGGGTCATGAATGCACTGCTGGGGCGGCTGGGCGAGACCCTGGCCGGGGATCGCGCCTGGGTGGTGGTCATGGCCGCCGAGGAACCGGGCCGGGAGAACCGCGAGACGCATCGTTACTACTGGTTGCGCGGCGATTCGGCCGTTCCGGTCAGGCCACCCGCCCTGCGCAACCTGACGCCCGACAGCCTGCATGCGCGCTGGACCGAACGCCTGCGGGCCGGCGAGGCGGTCGCCGGCACCCGGGCGGAGTTCCCGGCGGAGGAACAGGCACTGCTGGAGCAGCAGGGGCTGCAGTCCCTGCTGCTGGCGCCGGTGTTCCTGGAGGGCGAATATCGCGGGTTCGTCGCGGTGGATGCGCTGGTGCGGGCGCGCAACTGGAGTGCGACCGACGTGAGCGTGGCGCGCATCTTTGCCAGCAGCCTGGGGGCCGCGCTGGCGCGGCGCGAGACCGTGGTCGGCCTGCGCCGGCTGGAAGCGGTGTTCCGCAGTACCCGCGACGGCGTGGTCATCACCGACCTGTCATCGCGCATCATCGCGGTCAATCCGGCGTTCACCGAGATCACCGGATACGCGGAATCCGAGGTGCTGGGGAAGAATCCGCGCATCCTCCAGTCGGGGTATCACGATGCCGAGTTCTATCGCGCCATGTGGCAGGAGCTGGAGAGCACGGGTTACTGGGCCGGCGAGCTGTGGAATCGCCGTCGCGACGGCACCGTGTACCCCGAATGGCTGAGCCTGTCGGTGGTGGTGGACGAGAGCGGGCAGCCAATCCATTACGCCGGCACCATCACCGACATGACCGAAATCAAGCGCTCGGAGAGCGAGCTCAACTATCTGGCCGAGCATGACCCGCTGACCGACCTGCCCAACCGGACGCGGCTGTATGCGCTGCTGTCGCGCGCGGTGGACGAGGCGCGCTCGGAGGGTCACCCGCTGGGCGTGCTGAGCCTCGACCTGGACCGTTTCAAGGACGTGAACGACAGCCTGGGGCATCCGGCCGGCGACGAGGCCCTGGTCGAGGTCGCCCGGCGCCTGGGCGACACGGTGCGCCCGCCGGACATCCTCGGCCGGCTGGGTGGCGACGAATTCATGGTGGTCAGTCAGCGGGCCGCCGACCACGAATCGCTGGGGGAGGTGGCGCGCGAGCTGCAGGCCGCGCTGGATACCCCGGTCCTGCTGGACAGCGGGCACAGCGTGCATCTCAATGCCTCGATCGGCATCGCCCGCTTTCCTGATGATGGCGATACCGCGACCACACTGATCCAGCATGCCGACGCGGCCATGTTCCATTCCAAGGAAAACGGGCGCGAGGTCTGGAGTTTCTACGAGGCGGAGCTGACCCGGGCGGCCAGCGAACGGCTGGAGCTGGAAGGTCGCCTGCGCGAGGCCCTGGCGAGCGGAACCGGCGAGCTGCACGTGCATTTCCAGCCGCAGGTGCGCCTGAGCGATGGCGTACCCGCGGGTGTGGAGTGTCTGGCGCGCTGGGAGACCCCGCAGGGCGAGAGCATTACGCCGGACCGGTTCATTCCGGTCGCCGAGGCAACCGGCCTGATCGTCCCGCTGGGCGAACAGGTGCTGCGCGAGGCCTGCCGGCATGGTGTGCGCCTGCTGCGCAAGGTGCGCAGCGACCTGGTGGTGGCGGTCAATCTGTCGCCGGTGCAGCTGCGCAGTGCCGGACTCGTGCGCCGGGTCGGCGAGATCCTGGCCGAGACGGGGTTCCCGGCGGAACAGCTGGAACTGGAGGTAACCGAGACCGCCATCATGAGCCAGGGCGATCAGGCCGTGTCCCGGCTCAATGCATTGAAATCGCTGGGTGTGCGTCTGGCGATCGATGATTTCGGCACTGGGTATTCGTCACTGGCGGCCCTGCAGGATTTCCCGCTGGACGTGCTCAAGATTGACCGGAGTTTCGTCGATCAGGTGGACCGCGAGGGCCGGGGGCGCTGGATTGCCGCGACCATCATCGCGATGGCGCGCAATCTGCATCTGGAGGTGATCGCCGAGGGCGTCGAGACGGCGGCCCAGGCGGCGTGGCTGAACGCCCACGGCTGTGATGTCGGCCAGGGATTCCTGTACAGCCCGGGGCTGCCCGCGGACCGGGCCGAGGCCTGGCTGCAGGCGCCCGGCCGGGTGGCGGCACTGGCCTCCGTCCGGCCGGGCTGATCCGACCGTCTCAGAACATCAGGGCTTCGGTAACGATCCGGTCCACCAGTTCGTTGACGTCGCCGAGGGACTCCTGCGAGGCCTCGTCGCCGATCTGCGGCACGCGCTGATAGCTCATGTAGATAGTGCCCGGCTCCGCGGCCAGCTCGTAGATGGCGATGACGTAGGGGCAGAAGGTGATGTTGTGCGGGTCGGCTTCCATGGTCGCCCGCGAATAGGTGGCCGAGCAGAAGTCCACCGAGCGGCCGTTCAGGTAGATGCCCTCGCCGGATTCCTGGCCCGCGGTGCGGTCCAGCATGTCGGCGATGTGGCCGACGTTGTTGATCACCAGCCCCTCCGTTTCGATGGCGAACTCGACCATCTCGAAGTAGTGGTCGAAGTCCCCTTCGACGCTGTAGATCACGCGCTCGTCGCTCTCCTCGACGACCTCATAGGCCAGCGCGGGCAGGGGGAAGGCCAGCGCAGCCGTCAGGGCCAGCGCGGGCAATCCGGCGGTGATACGGCGGGCGGCCTGGCGGGTCTTGTTGCGGAATCCGGACATGGGGTGACTCCTGTGTGGCTCGCGGACAACCGATGGTATCTCTATTCTACGTCAAATGAACTGACCGCCGTCACGCCGGGCGTTCCAGCCGCTGTGCCAGAAGCTCGACTTCCAGGGGCTGTCCGGGGCCCGCTTCCACGGCATGCTCGTCGGCGCCGGGCCATTCCTGGCGCGGGCGCTGCTGCTGCATGACCTCCACGTCGGCATCCGACGCATCCCGGCCCTGCGCGGCGCGGGCCTCCAGGCGTTCGCGCAGCAGGTCCTCGTCGGCGTGGCAGGCGACGACCGCGAAGCCGGCCTCCATGCGCGCGGCAAGATCGCGGAACGGCTCCCGCTGCCCACGTTCGAGAAAGGTCGCGTCGACGATGACGGTATGCCCCAGCTCCAGCAGTTCCCCGGCGCGTTCCAGCAGGTGGTCGTAGATCCGCGTGCGGGCCTCTTCGCTGTAGGAAACGGTATCGGCCATGCGCTTGCGTTCGACGTCGCTGCGCAGACGCACCGCGCCCAGGGCCTGGAGGACGCGGGTGCTGATCACGGTCTTGCCCGACCCGGACACCCCGTGCATCAGGATCAGGCGGGGCCGCCGCGGTTCGGTCAGGCGTTCGGCCAGCGCGAGGTAGCGCCCCATCTCGGCCTGGTGGGCGGCCTTCTCGTCCGAGGGCAGGCTGGGCTCGGCGGCATGGATGCCCTGGACCTTGGCCCGCACCAGCGCCCGATAGACCTGGTACAGCGGCAGCAGGGCCAGGCCGTCGAAATCCTCGCGTTCTTCCAGCCAGGCGTTCAGCAGCCGCCAGGCATGCGCCGGGTGCTCGCGGGCCAGCAGGTCCATGGTGGTGAAGGCGATTTCGGAGATGACATCGATCCAGCGCAGCTCCGGGTCGAACTCGATCGCATCGAAAGCCACCGGGCGCTCGCCGCCGGCATCGTCCCCGGCTTTGATGTAGACCATGTTGCCCAGATGCAGATCGCCGTGGCAGTGACGGACGTGGCCGCCGTCGTGGCGCGCCTGCATCAGCGGGCGCAGGCGGTCCAGTTCCTTCTCGGTCCAGGTCTGCAGGCGCTGCAGCCGCTCGCGTTCGCTGGGCTGCCGGGCGGATTCGAACAGGCCGGGGAAGTTTTCGCGCATCGGCGCGGCCTCGGTCTCGGGGGTGCCGTGGGCGGAATCCGGGCCGGTGCGTTCGACGCTCTCGTGGAAGCGGGCGATATAGCGGCCCAGCTCGTCCATCGCCTCGGGCGGCAGGGCGCCGCGCTCCAGCAGCCGATCGAGCTGGCGTTCGCGGTCGAAGCGGCGCATGCGTACCGCGTATTCCAGTACTTCGCCGGGGCCGTTGATCACCGGGTGTTCGGGATCGCCGTTGATGCTGACGACCTCGTGGTAGATCTCCGGCGCCAGCCGGCGGTTGATCTCGAGCTCCGTCTCGCAGAAATGGCGGCGCGCCTGCAGGGTGGAAAAGTCGAGGAAGCCCAGGTCCAGCGGTTTCTTGAATTTCCACGCCCAGTCCCCGGCCAGGATCACCGTGGAGATGTGCGTTTCGATGCGCCGGATCCGTTCGGCCGGACCGCCATCGGGGAACGCCCCGCTCTCGATCAGCCGGGTGAGAATGCGGTGCTGCTCGTCCAGCGCGGTCATGCGGCCTCCATCAATGTTGCCCCGGGTCAGGTTATCATTGCGCGAGTTGCGGGCGAGATGCCCGTGTTCACCCGTCCCTGTTGCAGACCGCGAGAGCCATGCCGCGTTCCTCCCGCTCCCGATCTTCGCGCAAGCGCCGCCCCGCCGGCGGCTGGCTGCGCCGCGTGCTGCGTGCCGGCACCTGGACCCTGCTCGGCCTGCTGCTGGCCGGTGCCGGCGTGGGTGTGCTGTATGTGCAGAACCTGGATCGCGAGATCCGCGCCCAGTTCGAAGGTCAGCGCTGGGCCCTGCCGGCGCGGGTGTATGCACGGCCGCTGGAGCTGTATCCCGGTCGGCACCTGGACCGCGAGCGCCTGGTGACGGAGCTGGAGGCGCTGAATTACCAGCGAAGCGGCCAGGGCGCCCGGGCCGGGGAATACGCGGTCAACGACGGCACGGTGGCCCTGACCACGCGCCCGTTCACCTTTGGCGACGGGCCCGAGCCGGCGCGTTCCGTGCGGGTGCAGATGGACCGTGGCCATGTGCGCTCGATCACGGATCGCGAGACGGGCGACGCGGTCGACCTGATGCGGGTGGAGCCGCTGCTGATCGGCAGCATCTACCCGACGCACGGGGAAGACCGCGTGGTGGTGGATCTTGACGAGGTCCCGCCGGCGCTGATCGGTGCCCTGATCGCGATCGAGGACCGGCGTTTCATGTCACATCGCGGGGTGGACCCGGCCGGCATCGCCCGCGCGGCCTGGGCCAATCTGCGCGCCGGCCGCACGGTGCAGGGAGGCAGTACGCTGACCCAGCAGCTGGTCAAGAACTTCTACCTCACCCGCGAACAGACCCTGTCGCGCAAGCTGAACGAGGCGGTGATGGCCCTGATCCTGGAGCATCGCTACTCCAAGGAAGCCATCCTCGAGGCCTATGTCAACGAGGTGTTTCTCGGGCAGGCCGGCGAACGTGCCATCCATGGTTTCGGGCAGGCGGCCCGGTTCTATTACCAGCGCCCGCTGAACGAACTGCGCCTGGATCAGCTGGCCCTGCTGGTGGGGCTGGCGCGCGGGGCCAGCTACTACGACCCGCGCCGCCATCCGGAGCGGGCCCGGGCGCGGCGCGACCGCGTGCTGAACGCGATGCACGAGACGGGCCTGGCGGACGCGGACACCGTGGCGACGGCCCGTGGCATGCCACTGGATGTCTCGCCGGCGATGCCCGGCGGCAGTCGCTTCCCCGCATTCCTCGATCTGGTGCGCCGCGAGCTGCGCGCCGAATACGCCGACGAGGACCTGCGCTCCGACGGGCTGCGGATCTTTACCTCGCTGGACCCGGTGATTCAGCTGGCGGTGGAGGAGCGCGTGCGCGAAGAGGTGGCGGCGGTGGCCCCGCGGGCCGGCGAACATGCGGAGGATCTGCAGGCCGCCGCGGTGGTGACCGATGCGCGCT
Organism: Thioalkalivibrio sp. ALgr3; assembly: GCF_000377325.1. Taxonomy (NCBI): domain Bacteria; kingdom Pseudomonadati; phylum Pseudomonadota; class Gammaproteobacteria; order Chromatiales; family Ectothiorhodospiraceae; genus Thioalkalivibrio; species Thioalkalivibrio sp. ALgr3. The sequence goes on from NZ_KB897982.1 coordinate 65,342, forward strand.
CCGGCGAGGTGCTGGCACTGGTCGGGGACCGCAACCCGGCGTATCCGGGTTTCAACCGGGCGGTGGAGGCGCGCCGCCAGATCGGTTCGCTGGTCAAGCCGTTCGTCTACCTCGCGGCGCTGACCAACCCCCGGCGCTACACCCTGGCGAGCCTGCTGGAGGACCGGCCGGTGACCCTGCAGCTGGCGCACGGGGAACCCTGGACCCCGCGCAATTTCGACCGTGAACATCGGGGCGAGGTCACGGCCTGGGAGGCGCTGGTCCAGTCCTACAACGTGCCCACGGTGCGCCTGGCCGATCGTATGGGAGTCTCCCAGCTGGTGGAGATCCTGCAGACCTTCGGGCTGCAGGCTACCCCGGCTCCCAACCCCTCGCTGGCGCTGGGCGCACTGGAGCTGTCCCCGCTGCAGGTGGCGGGGCTTTATCAGGGGCTGGCCAGCGGCGGTTATGCCACGGGCACGCGCGCGATCCGCGACGTCCTGGATGCCGACGACGAGGTCCTGTCGCACTACGGGCTGGAACTGCGCGGCGCGGTGCCGGACGGCGCCGTGCGTCTGCTCGGCGAGGCCCTGCATGACGTGACGGTGGACGGCACCGGTCGCGTGATTGGTCAGCGCCTGCCGCAGCGCCGCCTGGCGGGCAAGACCGGGACCACCAACGATTTTCGTGATGCCTGGTTCGCCGGGTACGACGATCGCCACGTGGGCGTGGTCTGGCTGGGCATGGACGACAATCGGGCGACCGGCCTGACCGGTGGTTCCGGGGCGGCGCCGGTCTGGGCCGGCATCATGGGGGAGCTGCCGGGTGGATCGATCGAGCACGGTCGGCATCCTTCCATCGAATATCACGAGATCGACCTGGAGTCCGGGGCACGGATCGTGGACGGGGATCACGCCTGCGAACGCGTCAGGCGCCTGCCGTTCTGGCAGAATTCGGCCCCCGAGGCGGTGGCCGAGTGCGAAGGCGAGGCGGACGGCGACGCCGGCGGCTGGTTCGGCCGCATGTTCCGCAACCAGGATTGAGCGGGTATATCCGATGATGATGAAACTGCGACAAGGCGAACTTTCCGTGCACCGCACCCCGCGCGCGCTGCGGCTGCTGGGCGGTTGTGCCGTGTTCGCGATCCTGGCCGGCTGTGCGACCCCGGAGCCACGGCCCGCGCCGGAGGAACCCGCGACCGATGTGCCCGAACCCGAGGTCCTGGAGGTCGAGCCCGGGGCGGCCGAGGACCCGGAGCTGGCGGCCGGGGTGGACAGCGCCGCATCGGGGCTGGCGCAGCGCGCCGAGCAGGCGCGCGCGGATGCCGATCTGGCGCGCGCCGGCCAGTTGCTGGAGCGGGCCCTGCGCATCGCGCCGCGGGATGCCCGGCTGTGGCAGCGCCTGGCTGTGGTGCGACTGGAACAGCGTGACTTCGATCAGGCCGAGCGGCTGGCGCAGCGTTCGCTGGGCATGGCCGGGAACGACCGTGACCTGCAACGGGAGAACTGGACCGTGATCCTGCAGGCCCGCGAGGGCCGGGACGATACGCAGGGCGCGCGCGAGGCGCGCGAAGCCCTGCGCGCGCTCGGGGGCGAACGTGTCTGAGTCCGCCGCTTCGCCGGCCGTGCGGGCCCTGAGCCCGGGCGGCGATATTGCCGAGGCGGTCCCCGGGTTCCGGCCGCGCGAACCCCAGCAGGCGATGGCCGCGGCGGTGGAGGAAGGCGTGGCCACCGCGCCATCGGCCCTGCTGGTGGAGGCCGCCACCGGGGTCGGCAAGACCTATGCCTATCTGGTCCCGGTCCTGCAGCGGCGCAAGCGGGCGCTGATCTCCACCGGCACCAAGACCCTGCAGGACCAGCTCTACCATCGGGACCTCCCGGTGGTCTGCGGCGCGCTGGGCTATCAGCCGAAGACCGCGCTGCTCAAGGGGCGCTCGAACTACCTGTGCCACTACCGGCTGGAGGTCGCCGAGGCCGAGGCGTCCGGGGCCACCGGCGCCGGCGCGCGGGCCGAGCGCCTGCATACCCTGCAGGAGCTGCAGGCCATGGCGCGTACCGACGACAGCGGGGATCTCAGCCAGTCCGGCCTGCTGGCCGAGGACTCGCCGCTGTGGCCGCAGGTGACCTCGACCGTGGACAACTGCCTGGGCAACGAATGCCCGCATCTGGATGACTGCTTCGTGGTGCGTGCGCGGCGCCGCGCGCAGGAGGCGGATGTCATCGTGGTCAACCACCACCTGCTGCTGGCGGACATGGCGCTGAAGGAAGAGGGCTTCGCCGAGCTGCTGCCCGAGGTCGATGCGGTAATCGTCGACGAGGCGCATCAGCTGCCCGAGATCGCCGGGGCGTTCTTCGGCGTGGCCCTCAGCACCCGGGCCCTGCGCGAACTGGCGCGCGACACGCGCCGCGAGCAGGAGCAGCATGCCCCGGAGATGACCGACATGCGCCAGCGCGTGGCCGAGGTGGAGGCCGCGGCGGGCGGGCTGCTCGAGGTGACCGAGGGGCACGAAGGGCGCGCCAGTCTGGAGGATGCCGACCCCGAGGGCGCGCTGGGCCCGAAGCTGGACGCCCTGGACGACGCGCTGCGCTGGCTGCACGACGCCCTCCAGGTCGCGGCGCCGCGGGCGCCCGGACTGGAACAGCTGCGCGCGCGCTGCGAGCTGCTGCGCGAGCGGCTGTCGGCGTGGCGCGAGGATACCGAAGACACCGTCGCCTGGCTGGAGCGTTTCCGCCAGAGCCTGACCCTGCATCGCACCCCGCTGGATGCCGCACGCCCGCTGGCGCAGCGGCGCGCGGCGCGCCCGGCGGCCTGGATCTTTACCTCGGCGACCCTGGCGGTGGGCGAGGACTTCACCCACGCGGCGCGCCGCCTGGGGCTGCCCGGAGACGTCGCCACCGCGCGTCTGGACAGCCCGTTCGACTTCGCGCGTCAGGCCTGCCTGCTGCGCCCGGATCCGCCGCTGCCGGACCCCAACGCGCCGGATTACACCCGTGCCTGCCTGCGCTGGGCCTGGCCGCTGTTGAAGGACGGACCGGGTGGCGGATTTTTCCTGTTCACCAGCCATCGCGCGCTGCAGGAGGCCGCGATCCTGCTGCGCGAGCATCTGCCGGAGGACCGCGAACTGCTGGTGCAGGGAGAGCAGTCGCGTGGCGAGCTGCTGGAGCGTTTCCGCGCCGCCGAACGGCCCTGGCTGCTGGGCGCGCACAGTTTCTGGGAAGGTGTCGACATCCGCGGGACCGGGCTGTCGGTGGTGGTGATCGACCGCCTGCCGTTCGCCGCGCCCAACGATCCCGTGCTGCAGGCCCGCGCCGCGGCGCTGGAAGCCGAGGGCCGGCACCCGTTCATGGAGTTCAGCCTGCCGCAGGCGGTGCTGGCGCTGAAGCAGGGCGCCGGCCGTCTGATCCGCGACGGTTCGGACACCGGCATCCTCGCGCTGTGCGATCCGCGCATCGACGGCAAGCCCTACGGCAAGCGCTTTCTCAACAGCCTGCCGCCATTCCACGAGGCGACCCGCCCGCGGGCGGCGCTGGACTTTCTGCAACAGGCCCGGGAGCGCCACGCATGCGCCTGATCGCCATCGACACCGCCACCGAACGCTGTTCCGCCGCCCTGTGGGTGGACGGCGAACTGTACTCGCTGTCGGAGCGGGCACCGCAGCGTCACGGTGACCTGATCCTGGGGCAGGTCGAGACCCTGCTGGCGGAGGCCGGGATCGACCGCCATTCGCTGGATGCGGTGGCGGTGGGACGCGGTCCGGGGGCCTTCACCGGGGTGCGGCTGGGGCTGGGGGTGGCGCAGGGCCTGGCGTTCGCCCTGGATTGCCCGGTGGTCCCGGTGTCGTCGTTGCAGGTGCTGGCCCAGCAGGGCCTGCGGCTGGCGCCGGAGCCGGCCCCGGCGGCGGTGCTGGCGGCGCTGGACGCGCGCATGGGCGAGGTCTACTGGAGCCTGTGCCCGGTGGCGGGGGAGCGGGTCCTGCCGGCGCCGGAGGCCGTGGCGCCGCCGGAGGCGGTGGTGCCGCAGTGGCCGGCGGGCGAACGTCTGGGGCTGGGGACCGGCTTTCGTGCCTTCCCCGAACTCGCTGGTCAATGCGGACTGCCTGCGGAGCGCGTGGACCCCGATGCCCTGCCGGACGCCTTTGACCTGGCCCTGCTGGCGGTGGACGCGCGGGAACGCGGCGAGGGGGTGGATCCGGCCGATGCGCAGCCGGTCTATCTGCGTGACGACGTGGCACGTCCGGCGGCGACCCCGTGAGCGCGCCCGGGAATGCCCCGGTGTGGCCCTGGGAGCCCCCGCTACAGGGCCGGCTGAAGGCGAGTGCGGAGGATTTCCGGGTGGAGGAGCTTCCGGCCACCCTGCCGGACGGCACGGGCGAACACCTGTGGCTGGAGATCGAAAAGCGCGGTCTGAACACCGAGGACGTGGCCGTGTGGATCGCGCGGTCCGCGGGTGTGGGCCGCGGCGCGGTCAGCTACGCCGGGCGCAAGGATCGTCATGCCGTGACCCGGCAGTGGTTCAGCGTGGCCTGCGCGCCGGAAGTCGATCCGGGGTCATGGACGGTGCCGGAACCCGGCGAGGCGATCGCCGCGGACGCCTGGCTGCGCATCTGCCGCCACGACCGGCATGCGCGCAAGCTGCGCACCGGGCACCTGGCGGGTAATCGCTTCACCCTGCGCCTGCGCGAGCTGGAGGGCGATGGCGACATCGCCGAGCAGGTGCTGGAACGGATCCGCGCCGGCGGCGTGCCGGCGTATTTCGGCGAACAGCGCTTCGGGCATGCCAACCGCGAGCGGGCGTACGCCTGGCTGGGTGGCGGTCGGCGTCCGCGCGGGCGTAATCAGCGCAGCCTGCTGCTGTCCGCAGCGCGGGCGGAGCTGTTCAACGCGGTACTGGCCGAGCGCGTGCGCCGTGGCGACTGGGACCGCATCCTGCCGGGCGAGCGGGTCAACCTCGACGGCAGCGGCAGTGTGTTCACCGCGGATACGGTGGATGCGGAGCTGGAGGCGCGCGCCGCGCGGCTCGACGTGCATCCCACCGGGCCGCTGTGGGGGCGCGGGGATCCGGGCACCGGGGGCGAGGTGCGCGAGCTGGAAGATGCGGTTGCCGCCCAGCACGAGGTGCTGGCCCGTGGCCTGGAGGCCGAGGGTCTGAAGGCCGCGCGCCGGGCGTTGCGTCTGGTGCCGCGATCCATGGAGTGGGAATGGGAGACGTCGCGGGTGCTGCGTCTGCAGCTGGAACTGGGCCCGGGAGAATATGCCACGAGTGTGGCGGAGGCCCTGATGCGCACGTCGGCCGGGGACTGACCCCCGGATCACTCCGGGGTTGCTGGCGGGTCAGCCGGAGCCGGCCAGCTGACGCTCCGCACGTTCGGCGCGTTCTTCGGCCTCGACGCGCGCGGTGATGTCCTTCTGGATCCCGATGTAGTAGGTCAGCCGGTCTTCGTCGTTGAAGATGGGCGTCAGCGACAGCTCGTTCCAGAACAGCGAGCCGTCCTTGCGATAGTTGCGCAGGGTCACGCGGCAGGGGCGATCCTCGTCCAGCGCGGCGCGGATTTCGCGCACGGCATCCTGGTCGCTGTCGTCGTTCTGCAGAAAACGGCAATCGCGGTAGAGGATCTCCTCGGAACGATACCCGGTGAGCTCCTCGAACGCGCGATTCACGTAGATCAGGATATTGTCGTTGCCTTCGCGTTCGGCAATCACCACCCCGTCGTTGGAGGCGTCGACCGCGAGGGCGAGCAGCTCGGCATCAATGGTTCGCGTCATGTCTTCGGTTCGATAGGTTCCATCCGTCAACTTTACAGATTGTCATAAAGCCGCTTGTCTGTCCCTTTGTCCCTGCCGGAATTCGGTTTGTTCAATCGTCCTGCCGGGGGGCTGTTGGAGTAGAGCGCAAAAAGAAAGGGCCGCACCATCGCTGATGCGGCCCTTCTCGTATCGCCATTCCCGGAGAGCGTTACATCTCCTGGGTGATGGTGAATGCCCCGCGCACCTGCCCGGCCTGGTAGCCGGTGGCCTCGTCTTCCGGATAGAGACGTTCCAGCGCGTGCTTGATGTCGGAATCGATGTCCTCGCCGTGGCAGGCCAGGCACTGGCCGCCGGTCGGGATCGCTGCCATGAACCGGAACCGCGCGCCATCCTCGGTCTGGATCACTTCGTGCGTCGGGGCGACTTCGTCGGCCGGGGTGCCGGCAGCGACTTCGGCGTCAAAGCTTTCCAGCACCGCGCGCTCCCACTCGTCCGGGGCGTTGTCGGGGTTGCGCAGCTTGAGGCTGGTGCGCCCGACGTCCCAGCCGGTGTCGGCGGAGATGTCCGCGGCGATCTCCGGGGCCACCTCGTTGCAGACCTGGATGGCCTCGGTGGGGCCGCCGGTTTCCATCGCGCTCATCAGTTCGCCCTGCAGGGTGCTGGCGAATTGCTGGATGGCCTCACGGCTCTCCATGGCGCGCTGTTCGATTTCCTCTTCGCTGACCTCGGTGGCTGCCGGTTCTTCGGCGGTCGTGGTCGCCTCGTTGTTGGAGCAGCCTGCGGCGAGGGCCGCGATGCCGAGGGCGATGGGGGCAAGTTTCCAGTGATTCATGAGCAGGACCTCTTCGTCGCAGTTTCCGTTGCCTTTGGATGCATTCATTGTACAAGGCTTGTACAGGATGGTCTCGCAGCCGGTGCGGGATTGCAACCCGGGCGGCATGCGGCTGCGGCAATCCGCTGATAACGGTCAAGGTAACTCTGGACTTGATCTAAATCAACACGCCGTTCAGTGCTAATGTTCGCGGGCGATACCGGTGTCACTCAGGACGAATCCCGGCGTTTCTTGAGCAGGACGTACACGGCCCCGGTGCCACCGTCCGCGGGACGTGCCGAGCAGAACGCGAGCACGTCGTCGCGTTGGCGCAGCCAGTGGTCGGTCAGCCCCTTCAGGACCGGGCCCCGCGGGCTCGAGCGCTGGCCCTTGCCGTGGATGATGCGCACGCACAGGCGGTCATCCGCGCGCGCCTCGTCAATGAAACCGGCCACCGCCTGGCGGGCCTCGTCGGCGAACAGGCCGTGCAGGTCCAGTTCGTCCTGAATCCGGTAATGGCCGCCGCGCAGCTTGCGGAACACCCGCTGGCTGATGCCCGCGCGGCTGAAACGCAGCTCGTCGCCGGGCTGGAGGTCGCCGAATTCCAGCGGGTCGCTCATCCAGTCGAGCCGGGCCTGTTCCTCGTCACGGTCGCGCTGGGCCGCGCGGGCGGGCGGGCGCGGCGTATCCTTCTCCGCGCGGTCGCTGTGAATCCGGCGCACCGGGCCCACCGCACGCAGAAACTCGTCGAAATCGCTGGGACCGTCCCCGGAATTCATGGCAGGATACTCGCTTTCCGAGGCTCCGGCACAGGCAGGAAACTGCATGTCCCGAAGCCGTTTCCAGTATATTGAAGACCCTTTTAAAGCCTCCGGCTCCCGAATGCGCATTCTGGTCAGTAACGACGATGGAATCCATGCCCCCGGCATCCAGTGCCTGGCCGGCCACCTGCGAACGGTGGCCGAGGTCCGGGTAGTGGCACCGGACCGCGACCGCAGCGGCGCCAGCAACAGCCTGACGCTGGTGCGGCCGCTGCACGCCCGATCGGTGGGCGACGCCGGTGTGCAGGTCGATGGTACACCCACCGACTGCGTGCATCTGGCGCTGACGGGGTTGCTGGAGGAGGAGCCGGATCTGGTGATCTCCGGCATCAATGCCGGGGCCAACATGGGCGACGACGTGCTGTACTCCGGGACCGTGGCCGCGGCCATGGAGGGTCGCTTCCTTGGCCTGCCATCGATCGCGGTGTCGCTGGTGGGGACCGACCTGCGGCATTACGACACCGCGGCGCGCGTGGTGCTGGATCTGCTGGATCGGCTGCGGCAGGTCCCGCTGCCGGCGGCGACCATCCTCAACGTGAACGTCCCGGATATTCCGTTCGAGTCGATCCAGGGCGTGCAGACCACCCGCCTGGGGAACCGCCATCGCGCCGAACCCATGGTCGCCGACCAGGATCCGCGCGGGCGGGAGATCTACTGGGTGGGTCCCGCAGGGCCGGAGCAGGATGCCGGTCCCGGGACCGATTTTCATGCCGTGCGCGAGGGCTACGTCTCGATCACGCCGATCCAGGTGGACCTCACTCGTTACGACGCGATCGACACCGTCGGGCGCTGGCTGGAGGGTGCCGCGCCGGGGGATCACCACCAGGGAGGTACACCATGGTGAGCGACGCCTCGGGTGCCGGGCTGACCTCGGGGCGGGCGCGCGACCGCCTGGTCCGGATCCTCGAGCAGCAGGGTATCCGCGATCCGCGGGTGCTGGAGGCCATCCGCAGCGTGCCCCGGCACCTGTTCGTGGAGGACGCGCTGAGCCACCGCGCCTACGAGAACATCGCGCTGCCCATCGGGCACCGCCAGACCATCTCCCAGCCGTTCATCGTCGCCCGCATGACCGAGGCCCTGCTGGAGGGCGGGCCGGTGAGCACCGTGCTCGAGATCGGCACGGGTTCCGGTTATCAGGCGGCGGTGCTGGCGCAGATCGTCGACCGGGTGTACTCGATCGAGCGGATTCAGGCGCTGACCCGCAGCGCGCGCGAGCTGCTCAGCCGGCTGGGCATCAACAACGTGAACCTGCGCCACGGCGACGGGGCGGAGGGCTGGCCCGAGCGCGCACCGTTTGACGGGATCATTCTCACCGCGGCTCCGCGTGAGGTGCCCGAGACTCTGCTCACCCAGCTGGCTCCCGGCGGGCGTCTGGTGGCCCCGGTGGAGAGCGCGGACGGTCGTCAGCATCTGGTCCGCTATACGCGCACCGAGGATGCGTTCGTCCGGGACGTCCTCGACGGGGTGATGTTCGTGCCCATGCTCCCGGGTGCGGAGCAGTAGCGACGTGTCCGGATTCGCGCCGCGATGAAACTGTTCGAGCCGGTCTACGATCGGGTGATGGGATGGTCCCGTCACCGCTATGCGCCTCGCTACCTGGCCGGTCTCTCCCTGGTGGAGTCGTTCGTGCTGCCGTTCCCGCCGCCGGATGTCATGCTTGCGCCCATGGCGGCCGCGTCGCCGGCGCGGGCATGGTATCTGGCCGCCCTGACCACGGTTGCCTCGGTGATCGGCGGGGTGCTGGGTTACCTCGCCGGCTGGCTGGCGTTCGAGTCGCTGGGCCCGTGGCTGCGGGACATCGGCTACGCCGCGGAGCTCGCGCAGGCCGAGGACTGGTTCGCCACCTGGGGGGTGTGGGTGGTGCTGGTGGCGGGGTTCTCGCCGCTTCCCTACAAGCTCTTCACCATCACCGCCGGGGCCCTGGCCATGGCGTGGCTGCCGTTCGTGCTCGCCTCGCTGCTGGGGCGCGGTGCGCGTTTCTTTCTGGTGGCCCTGTTCATGGCCTGGGCGGGGCCGCGCGCCGAGCGCCATCTGCGCCCCTACATGGAACGCATCGGCTGGGCCGGGATCGGCGTGCTCGCGGTGGCCATCGCGGTGTATCTGGCCCTGGAGTGAGCATGCACGAGGGGGTGCTGCGCGGCCTGATTTTCGTGTTGCTGGCGGCCCTGCTGGCGGCGGCCGTGAGCGGATGTGCGCTGCGCACGCCGGGCGATTCCCGGGTTCCCGATACGCATACCGTGTCGCGCGGTGAAACCCTGTACAGCATTGCCAGCCGCTACGGGCTGGAGTGGCGGGCGGTGGCACGACGCAACGCGATCGGTGCGCCCTATGTCATTCATCCCGGCCAGCGCCTGCGCCTGACCGGTCCGGCGCGTTCGTCGCCGCCCCCGGTGCCATCGCGCGAAACGGCGAGCGGATCCGGGGCTTCATCGAGCGAGCGGGAGCACTCTTCCGGCACCGGTGACGAGCCTGCGTCCGCCCCGGAACCCGAGCCGGAACCCGAGCCGCCGCCGGCCCCGAGCGGTGACGGCGAATGGGTGTGGCCGGCCGATGGTGACGTGGTGCGTGCCTTCTCCGACAGCTCCAGCACCCGACGAGGGCTGGGTATCGGTGGCGAGCCGGGGGATCCGGTGCGGGCCGCGCGCAGCGGCGAGGTCGTCTATGCAGGTGGCGGTCTGGTGGGGTATGGTCGTCTGATCATCGTGCGTCACGACGAGCGTTTTCTGTCGGCCTACGGACACAACGACGAGCTGCTGGTCGAAGAAGGCGACACGGTGGAAGGCGGCGATCCGATCGCGCGCCTGGGTGCATCGGGGACGGACCGGCCGATGTTGCATTTCGAGATCCGCGTGGACGGCTCGCCGGTTGACCCGGCGGGCTACCTTCCGGATCGTTGAACCGAGCAATCGACTGGCAGGATCACGCATGAGCGACCCCCGGTACCCGGCCGATCTCGACGGCCGTGAAGGCGAGGATCCGGAATCTCCTCTGGAGGAGCCGGCATTGCATGAACCGGCGGAAGAAGAACGGGTCGAGGACGGTGTGGTCCCCCCGGAAGAAGCCCCCGACCCGGTCGAGGCGGGAACGCCCGAGGACGAGGTTCCGGTGCGTCCGCGCACCCTGCGCGATGCGCGCCCCGCGGAGCTGGACGCCATCCAGCTCTACCTGCGCGACATCGAGTTCCGCCCCCTGCTGACGCCGGACGAGGAACGGCATTACGCGCGCCTGGCACGCCAGGGAGACGAGGCCGGCCGGCGGCGCATGATCGAATGCAACCTGCGTCTGGTGGTGAAGATCGCCCGGCGCTATCTCAATCGCGGTCTGCCGCTGCTGGACCTGATCGAGGAGGGCAACCTCGGGCTGATGCATGCGGTGGAGAAATTCGATCCCGAGCGCGGTTTCCGCTTTTCCACCTATGCCACCTGGTGGATCCGTCAGACCATCGAACGCGCCCTGATGAACCAGGGGCGCACCATCCGCATCCCGGTGCATGTGTCCAAGGAACTGCGTACCCATACGCGGGTGGCGCGCGAACTGGCCCAGGAGCTGGGGCGCGACCCCAGTGAAGAGGAACTGGCCGCGCGCCTGGAAAAGCCGGTGGCCGAGATCCAGAAACTGCGGGCGATGTCCGAACCCTCGACCTCCATGGACCTGCCGCCGGGGCCGGATGGTGATCGCTCATTGACCGACATCCTCGCCGACGTGAATGCGGTGGAACCCTCGTCCATCCTCGAGGATCAGGACATCCAGGATCTGGTGGAGGAATGGCTGGGTCAGCTCGACGAGAAGCAGCGCGAGGTACTGGTGCGCCGTTTCGGTCTGCACGGCTTCGAGCGCTCCACGCTGGAGAAGGTCGGCGCGGAGATCGGGGTCACGCGCGAACGCGTGCGCCAGATCCAGATGGATGCGCTCAAGCGACTGCGGAGGCTGCTGGAATCGCGCGGGATGAAGGGTGACGAGGTGCTTCCCGGATCCTGAGTGCTGCCGGGCTCGCGAGCCCGGTTGGGCATCGACTCAGTCGCCGGCGGAGGCTTCTGCCGGTTCCACGATCAATGCTGCGGCCACGTCGCGCCCTTCGGCCATGATCAGGTTGTAGGTGCGGCAGGCCGCCGCGGTGTCCATGATCTCCACCCCCAGCTCGCGCCGCTGCAGTTCGCGGCGCAGCTCGCGCGGCGGAAAGCGGCTGACCTCGCCGGTGCCGATCAGCAGGACCTCCGGGGGGTCTTCCAGGACCGGGCCCAGTGCCGCCAGGTCCAGTTCGCCGGCCGCGCGCACCGGCCAGTCCGCATGCAGCGAGCGCGGCCGCACGATCAGGCTGGCGTGATAGGCGACATCATTGATCCCGATCGCACCCGGGGCATGTCCGGTGATGCGATAGGTGACGCCGTCGGAGGTGAGTTCGGAAAACAGCATGACGCAGACGCTACCCCGCGACGGCGCCGGGCTCAAGAGCTCGCAGCCGCTGCAGGGATCAGCGGCGCGGCCGGATGGGATCGCCGGGGTGGGCGCCGGGGAGGCCCATGCGCATGCGGCAGCGCGGCGGCGGATTGGTCACGAAGTACTCCGGCCCGGCCAGATCGCCCATGCAGCCAATGCGATCGGGCTGGAAGGCGCGCCGCGCCAGCGCGTGCAGGGCGTCGTCCAGCGGCCCTTCCTCGCGCACCCGTTCGCTGCTGATCGGTTGCCATTCACCGTTTTCGCGTTCGGCGATGGCGAAGCCGAAGGGGAAGTAGCCGGGACCGCCCAGGCGGATGTCCGTGGCGACCAGGCGCGGCGGACGGTCCTCGTCGTACTGCGCGTGAAAGCGCAGGAACGGGCCGCTGAACTCGCGCAGGCGCCGGCCGTCTTCGAGTTCCATGGCGGCTTCTTCGAGTCCGTGCGGGTCGCGGCGGAAGGTCTCGAAATCGGGACGGATCGGCTGGTCGAAGATCCCGACCCAGGCCTCGTGGAAGTGGTTGCCGTCGAGCACCGTGACCCGCCACACGAGCATGTTGAACGGGGTGGGCTGGACCAGCCGGGGCTGGTCCTCCAGTCCGGCCTGGGCCAGCGCGGGCTGGATGTGACGGTCCAGCCACGCCTGCAGGGCCAGGCCGCTGCCGGCGTAGGCGGTGGAAAGCACCAGCCCGGCCACCAGCGCCCGCGGCGCGAAGCGCCAGAAGGCCGCGACGATCACCCCGATCAGCAGCGGCAGGGTGTACAGCGGGTCGATCACGAAGATCGAGGCCGTCCCCACCGGGTCGACTGGCAGCGGCCAGAGGATCTGGGTGCCGTAGGTGGTCAGGGCATCGTTGAGGACATGGGTGACCAGGACCAGCGCAAAGAACCACCACCAGCGGGCAAAGCCGATGTCGCGGGTCGCCGGGATCCGCGAGGCCAGCCCGGCGGCCGCCAGCGAGAACAGCAACAGCACCGGGATCGAATGGCTGAACCCGCGGTGCAGGGTGAAATCGGAGACCGCATCACCGTAAGCTATGAGGATGTCGAGATCCGGAATCAGGGCGACCAGCGCGCCGAGTACCAGGGCCTTGCGGCCCAGCCGTGAACCGAGGACGAGGCCGCCGACGGCGGCACCGAGACTGGCGTGGGTGACGGGATCCATGGGGGTCTGCGTTTCCCTGCGATGCGTGGGCGGGTGGTCCTGCGACCGGCCGCGGCGCGGCGAGTTCGGGGCGCAATGATGGCGGGCGGCGACGATCACGCACAAGCCCGCGGCCGGCACGCGGATACGCGGGCCTGGGATTTCTGGATCGACCGCGGTGGCACCTTCACCGACATCGTGGGGCGCGACCCCGAGGGCCGGCTGCATTCGCACAAGCTACTGTCGGAGCACCCCGAGGCCTATGCCGACGCGGCGGTGCAGGGCATCCGCGACCTCCTCGGGCTCGCGCCGGGCGAACCGGTGCCGGCGGCGCGCATACACGAAGTGCGCATGGGCACCACGGTGGCCACCAACGCCCTGCTGGAAGGCAAGGGCGAGCCGGTGGTGCTGGTGATCACCGCGGGCCTGGAGGATGCGCTGCGCATCGGGCATCAGGCGCGCCCGGAGCTGTTCGCGCGCGACATCCGCCTGCCGGTCCCGGTGTACGACCGGGTGGAACCGGTGGACGAGCGCGTGGATGCCGCCGGACGGGTGCTGCGCGCGCCCGATCTGGACGCCCTGCGGTCGCGCCTGCAGGCGGCGCGGGCGGACGGCTATCGCGCGCTGGCGGTGGCCTGCGTGCACGGCTACCGCTTCCCGGCGCACGAGCAGGCGGTGGCCGAGCTGGCGCGCGAGCTGGGCTTCGAGGAGGTGGTCGCCAGCCACGAGGTCAGCGGCCTGATCAAGCTGGTGCCGCGCGGCGAGACCGCGGTGGTGGACGCCTTTCTGTCGCCGGTGCTGCGACGCTACGTACGACAGGTGACCGCCGAGCTGGGGACGGTGCCGCTGCGCTTCATGCAGTCCTCCGGCGGACTGGTGGATGGCGAACGCTTTCGCGGGCGCGATGCGGTGCTGTCCGGTCCCGCCGGTGGCATCGTCGGGGCGCTGCGCACCGCGGGCCCGCTGGGCTTCGAGCGCCTGATTACCTTCGACATGGGCGGGACCTCTACCGACGTGGCGCATCTGGCGGGCGAGCTGGAGCGGCGTCAGGAGAGCGAGGTGGCCGGGGTCCGCCTGCGCGTACCGATGCTGGACATCCACACCGTGGCGGCCGGCGGCGGGTCGATCTGCCGGTTCGACGGCATGCGCCTGCGCGTGGGGCCGGAGTCGGCCGGGGCGCAGCCGGGTCCGGCGGCGTACGGTCAGGGCGGTCCGCTGACGGTCACCGACTGCAATCTGCAGCTGGGACGGTTGCGGCCCGAGTATTTTCCGGCGGTGTTCGGGCCGGATCGCGACCGGCCGCTGGATGCCGGGGCGGTGGCGGAGGGCTTTGCCGCGCTGGCGGCCGAGGTGGGGGCGACCCAGGACGAGCCCCCGTCGCCCGAGGCGCTGGCCGAAGGCCTGCTGGAGATCGCGGTGGAACACATGGCGCGCGCGATCAAGACGATTTCGGTGCAGCGCGGGCACGACGTCGGCGGTTATGCGCTGGTCTGCTTCGGCGGGGCCGGCGGGCAGCATGCCTGCCGGGTCGCCGAGCGTCTGGGCATGCGGCACGTGCTGCTGCATCCGCTGGGCGGGGTGCTGTCGGCCTTCGGCATGGGCCTGGCCGAGCTGCGGGCGCTGCACGAGGCGAGCCTGGAGTGTCCACTGGACGGCGATGGCGTGGCGCGGCTGGAGACGGCGCTGGGCGAGCTGGAGGCCCGGGCCCGGGACGAGCTGGCCGGGCAGGGCGTGGAGCCCGCGCAGTTGCGACTGCATCGGCGGGTGCAGCTGCGGGTGGAGGGCTCGGATTCGACCCTGGAGGTGGAGGCCGGGAGCCCGGAGGCGATGCAGCATGCGTTTGCCGAGGCCTGGCGCCGGCGTTACGGCTTCGCCCCGCCGGACCGGCGGCTGGTGGTGGCGGTGGCCGCGGTGGAGGCCGTGGGGCCGGGGGCGGAACACCCCGCGGAAGCGGCGGGCGCCGCCGCGGATGACGAGGCCGCGGCGGGCGAAGCGGAATGCGCGGAACGGGTGTCGATGTTCACCGCAGGGCAGTGGTGCGAGGTGCCGCTGTACCGCCGCGAGGCCCTGAGCCCCGGCATGCGTCTGGAGGGCCCGGCGATCGTGATCGAGGCCACCGGCACGGTGATCCTGGAGCCGGACTGGCGGGGCCGCATGGCCGCGGACGGCACGCTGGTGCTGGAGCACGACCCCGCCGCGGGGGCGCGTGATCGCAAGCGGAGCGAGGATCCGCAGCGTCGCGACCCGGTGCGGCTG
Organism: Thioalkalivibrio sp. ALgr3; assembly: GCF_000377325.1. NCBI lineage: Bacteria > Pseudomonadati > Pseudomonadota > Gammaproteobacteria > Chromatiales > Ectothiorhodospiraceae > Thioalkalivibrio > Thioalkalivibrio sp. ALgr3. The sequence continues at coordinate 80,531 of NZ_KB897982.1, forward strand.
GAGGTCTTCAACAACCGCTTCATGGCGATCGCCGACCAGATGGGCTTCACCCTGCAGAACACCGCCCATTCGGTGAACATCAAGGAACGCCTGGATTTCTCCTGCGCGCTGTTTGACGGGGCCGGCCGGCTGGTGGCGAACGCGCCGCACATGCCGGTGCATCTGGGCTCCATGGGGGCCAGCGTGCGCGCGATCGTGGCGGCCTTCGGCGACGACCTGCGTCCGGGCGATACCTACGTGCTCAACGATCCGTTCAACGGCGGGACCCATCTGCCGGACATCACGGTGATTACGCCGGTGTTCCTGGATGCCGCGGGCGGGGTCACCAGCGATCCGGCGACCCCGGCGGTGCTGCGGTACTTCGTGGCCTCGCGCGGGCATCACGCCGATGTCGGCGGGATCACGCCGGGGTCGATGCCGGCGTTCTCTTCAGCTCCGGAGGAGGAAGGTGTGCGAATCCCGCCCGTGCGGCTGGTGCGCGACGGCGAGTTCGATGGCGAGATCCTCCAGACGCTGCTGATGTCCGGTCCGTGGCCGGCGCGCAATCCGGCGCAGAACCGTGCCGATCTGGAGGCGCAGGTGGCGGCCAATCGGCGCGGTCTGGAGGAACTGGATCGCCTGCTGGCCGAAAGCGGCCCCGCGCTGGCAACTGCCAGCATGCAGCATGTGCAGGAGAACGCGGCCGCGGCCGTGCGGCGGCTGATCCCGGAACTGGAGCCCGGCCACTTTCGCTGTGCCCTGGACAACGGGGCGGAGATCGTGGTGTCGGTGACCCCGGATCGGCCCGGATCGGCGGAGGATGCGCGGCTGGTGATCGATTTCGACGGGACCTCGGCCCAGCGCGCGGACAATTTCAACGCGCCGGTGTCCATCGTGCGTGCGGCGGTGCTGTACGTGCTGCGTTGCCTGCTGGACGACCCGGTGCCACTCAACGACGGCTGCCTGGATCCGGTGGAGCTGCGGGTGCCGGAGGGCTGCATGCTCAATCCGGTGCCGCCGGCCGCGGTGGTGGCCGGGAACGTGGAGACCTCGCAGGCGGTGACCGACGCCCTGTTGGGTGCCCTGGGGGCGCAGGCGGCCGCGCAGGGGACGATGAACAACCTGACTTTCGGCAACGACCGTTACCAGTACTACGAGACCATCGCCGGGGGTGCCGGCGCAGGCCCCGGCCACCACGGCGCCAGTGCGGTGCAGACCCACATGACCAATTCGCGCCTGACCGACCCGGAAGTGCTCGAGAGCCGTTTTCCGGTGCGGGTGGAGCGCTTTGCGCTGCGCACGGGCTCGGGCGGCACGGGGGCCTGGCGGGGCGGCGACGGGGTTATACGCCGTCTGGGTTTCGACGAACCGATGGAACTGACCCTGCTGGCCAATCGCCGCCGCGTGGCGCCGTTCGGCCTGTGCGGCGGTGGCGATGCGGCGGCGGGCGAGGACTGGCTGATCCGCGCGGACGGGCGCCGCGAGCGCCTCCAGGGCTGCGACCGGCGTGCGCTGGAAGCGGGCGATGCGGTGGAGATCCATACACCGGGCGGCGGGGGATACGGGACCCCGCAGACCGACCCGCAGACCGACTAGAGCCGGTCGTTCGGCGGGGCGGCCCGCGCGAGGCGTCAGCCGGTGGCGCCGGCCGATTCCCCCGTGCCCAGCTTCTGCTCCATCAGATGATCGAACAGGGATTCTTCCGGGATGATCTGTGCGCGCCCGGTGCGGAACTCCTGGGCCAGCCCCTGGAGGCTGTGCTGGCGCTTGCTGCGGCCGGCGGCATCGGTGAACAGGAAGCGCCCGGAGTGGGTGCCGCGCCAGACCAGCTTCATGCGCGTGACCCGGGTGCCGGCGGGCGAGGTGAACTGGATCCAGGTGCCCGATTCCAGGCTGTCGGCGGTGTCCACGTGCTCGTCGTCGTGGTCGCGCATCAGTGACGGGTCGTCGTCCGGGAGGCGCGCTGCGGTGGCGAACGGGCTGGCCGCCGAGCGGCCCTCGCTGCGCCGGCTGCGTTCGCGCGAGCGTTCTTCGTTGCCCTTGTCGGAGGCCTGGCCGCGGTGGCTCGTGGTGTCCGTGGCGTCGGTACCGTCCGTTGCGGGGGCTGAGCCAGTCGCCGGTTCCTCTTCTGCCGCCGGTTTCGCCTCTTCGGTATGGCTTGGCTTGCGCCCGGCGGCCATCAGGTGGGCGCTGACCAGGTCCGACTTGATGCGGGCACGTTCCTCCGCCGACAGCGGAGCCCGGTCGAGATAGGCGCGGATACGGGCCAGCAGTGGCGCCGAGGACTTGAAGTCCGGGGCCTCGCGCATCAGCTGCAGCAGTTCCTCCAGCAGAGCCAGACCGGCGGGGGACTCCCGGCCGTCGTCTGCTTCCTGGCTGTCATCGGCGGCGGATGCGGCGGTGTCCGCAGGCTGTTCGCCGGGGGTGGCGGCCGGGGTCTCGTCGTCGGTCCCGTCCGTGGTGCCCGTTTCCGCGGCGCCGGCCGGGACGTCGGACGCCCGAGAGGATCCCGGACCGCCGTCCTGCACAGGGGCCGGCGCGGTGGCGGCGTCCGTACTGCCCGGCGATTCAGGGGCTGTCGCCACGCGGGCGGTCTCCTCCGCGGTGAGCAGCGGGACCCAGGCGTCCATCAGCTGCTGGCGGGCCTGGTCGGGCAGGCCGCGTCCGGCGGTTTCCACGGTCTGGTGGACGGTGGTCTCCATCTGCCAGGAGACCTCGATCCGGGTCTCCTCCTGTTCCGCCTCCCGACGTTCCTCGGCCGCCTCGGTTTCGATCTCGGATTCGACCTGCTCGAGATCCTCGCGCAGGGCCTGCAGCGCGCTGTGGTAGGCGTCGGCACTGTCGAGGCCGGCACCCCGCAGACGCTCGACGTGTTCCGCGACCAGCCGCGCCAGTGGCAGTTCGCGGGCGTCTTTGAGGTCGAGATCGGGGTCCACGCGCAGGGCGATATTGAGCAGCTGACCGGTCATCTGGCGTGCCGGGTGCTGCTTGTCGCGGAAGAAGCTGCTGTCGCGCATGGCGATGCGCACCAGCGGGAGCTGGAGGTCGGCCAGGGGTTCGCGCAGGGCCGGGTTGAGGTCGTCGCGCTTGAGGATCAGGTCGAACAGCCCCTGCAGCAGGTCCATGATGAACGGTTCCAGCGACTCGCGGCTGGGGGCGTTCTGGACCATGGTGGCCACGGCCAGCGTGCCGGGCATGCCCTGCGGCATGGCTCCGCCCTCGGCGGGGACCATGCCGCGCTCCCCGGCCGGCACCACGTAGCCGAACTGGCCCCAGTGGCCGGCGGGGGCGGCCGGTCCCGGCTCGTGCCGGGCCGTCGCGGTGGTCGCCGGGCCGGCGTGCGCTGGCGGCTCTTCTGTCCCGGCCCGGGTGGCTCCGCCGCCGGTGCTCCGCGTGCGCGCCACGGGACCCGTTTCGGGGACAGCCAGCCCCGCTTCGCCAAAGGCACGGAGCAGCGCCTGCATCTCCGGCTGCAGGTCGCGGACCACGTCGCGGTCGAACCAGTGCAGCAGCATCAGACAGTCTTCGGGGGGCAGGGGGACGGCTTCGACGGCCTGAAGGAAGGCATCCCCGAGGGCATGCGGATGCCAGGGGGCCGCCTCCGGGGATGCTGCGAGCCGGTAATCCCGCGTGAGCTGCTCCAGGGCGTCGATCTCTTCCGACATCACCGAGCGCGCCCCGGCGACTACCTTGCGCAGGGCGACTTCGCGTTCGGTGGCCTCCTGGTCCATCACGCTCAGCTCGAGGCCGACATCGTCGGCGCCGGGGTTCGTGCCCGAGGGCGGCTGTGCCGGGGTCAGTCGTTCCGCCAGTCCGCTGCGGAACTGAACGAGCACGGATTGAGCCGCCATGCGAATCTGCCGCGACAGCATCATGTTCTGCTGCGCGCGCTGGGAATCGATCGCCTTCTCGGCCGAGTCCATCAGGCGGTCGTCGAGCTCGTTCATGAAAGCGCGGTTCTTTTCCTCGAGCGCATCCATGAACGGGGTCCAGACGCGCTGCAGCAGCCGGGGCGGGATTCGGTAGGTCTGGGCCATGATCACGTGGAAATTGAGCGTTGGGTCTCACTCTATCACCGCTGTCGGGGGGCGAGGGGTGACCGCGGTCACGTCAAACCCGACGTCTGGCGGGGTTGTGATCGGCGGGTCGCGCGGAACCGGGTCGGCCGCAGTCGGTCCATGGTGTTGCGGACGGCGGGCCTCCGGCCCGGGCACCGGCAGACGGAGGGGACGATGGAACGACTGATTGACTGGGCCGAGCGCGGCTGGTTGCCGGATGCGGCCATCCGTGCCGGGATCCGGCATCTGCTGCGGCGGCGGCTGCGCGAGAGTGGCGGGTCGCCGGAGACCCTGCGTGCACGGCGCGAGGCGCTGGTACGGGCCATGCGGGAGGCGCCCGTCGCTCTGTCCACCGATACGGCCAACGAACAGCATTACGAGCTGCCGACCGAGTATTTCGAGGCGTGCCTGGGGCCGTGGATGAAGTATTCCTCCGGATGGTGGCCGGAAGGCGTGGAGGATCTGGCCGGAGCGGAGGCGGCGATGCTGCAGCTGACCACCGAGCGCGCCGGGCTGGCCGACGGCCAGCGGATCCTGGAACTGGGCTGCGGATGGGGGTCGCTCTCGCTGTGGATGGCGGAACAGTTCCCGCAGTCCACGGTCCTCGCGGTATCCAACTCGACGACTCAACGGGAGGCGATCGAGCGTCGGCGTGACGCCCTGGGTCTGAGCAACCTGGAGGTGGTCACCGCCGACATGAACGATTTCAGTCCTCCGTACGGCGACTTCGACCGGGTGGTTTCCGTCGAGATGTTCGAACACATGCGCAACTGGCCGGAGCTGTTCCGTCGCATCCATGACTGGCTGCGCCCGGGCGGGTGGTTCTTCATGCATGTGTTCGCCCATCGCGACCGCGCCTATTTCTTCGAGACCGACGGTGACGCGGACTGGATGGCCCGGCACTTCTTTCGCGACGGGCTGATGCCGTCCGAGGATCTGGTGCACCACTTCCAGGAGCATCTGCGGGTACGTGACCAGTGGCGGGTGGGCGGCGAACATTACGCGCGCAGCCTGAACGCCTGGCTGGAACGCCAGGATGCCGCTCGCCAGCGGCTGCTGCCGCTGTTCTCGCGGACGCTGGACGCGGCGGAGGCGGCGCGGGTCTTCCAGCGCTGGAGGATGTTCTACATGGCCTGCGCCGAGCTGTTCGCCCGGGACGGCGGGGGTGAGTGGTTCGTCTCGCATACCCTGCTGGAACGCCCGCTGCGGGGGGACGCGGAATGAGCCTTTCGGTCGCTTTCCTTTGGGGGCTGCTGGCGGCGCTGGGTCTGATGATCCTGGTCTGGGGCGCGGCGATGCGTCGCCGCGACGCCAGCCTGGTGGATCGTTTCTGGGGTATCGGCTTCATCGTCGTCGGCGTCCTGTGGTGGGGGATGGCCGGGTTCCCGGCAGCGGGACTGTGGATGCTGGTGCCGGTGGCCCTGTGGGGTCTGCGCCTGTCGGCCTACATCACCTGGCGCAACTGGGGCCATGGCGAGGACACGCGGTACACCGCGATGCGCGGAGAGCTGAGCGATGCGGCCTTCGCGCGCCGCAGCCTGGTCACGATCTTCGGTCTGCAGGGTGCACTGGTGGCGGTGATCGGCCTCCCGGTGCTGGCGGGGGTCAGTGCGCAGTCGATGCAGCCGCTGCTGCTGGCGGCGGGCCTCGCGGTATGGGCCTTCGGTTTCGTCTTCGAGACCGTGGCCGATCTGCAGATGGCCCGCTTCCGCGCCGATCCGCAGCGGCGTGGCGAGGTCATGGACCGGGGGCTGTGGCGCTACAGCCGGCATCCCAACTACTTCGGCGAAATCGTGGTGTGGGTGGGCTACGGCCTGCTGGCACTGGCGGCCGGCGGCTGGTGGGGTATCCCGTCGGCGGTTCTGATGATCGTTCTGATCCTGCGGGTATCCGGGGTGACGCTCCTCGAATCGCACCTGCACGAGACCCGCCCGGGTTATGCCGACTACGTTGCGCGGACCCCGGCGCTGGTCCCGGGGCGCCCGCGCCGGCGGTGAATGGCGCGCAGGCTTGCCGGACCCGGGGCCGGCACGCTATAAATGCGCGATTCCGCCCCGTCCGGGGCGACGCCGACCATCCTCCGAACGTGGAACCGAGCATGAGCGCTTCCCCCAGCTCCGTCCAGGCCATGGAACTCAAGGGCCGCATGCTGCTGGTCTCGGTGCTGCGGGTGCACGACGCCGAGCCGCACAACCTCGGCCACATGCTCGCCGCGCGACGCGACGAGGCGCCCGATCTGATGCGCGACATGCCCATTGTGCTGGATCTGCAGCCGGTGGCGGATGCCGGGGACGCCGCGCTGCGCGCGGTTGTGCAGCAGGTGCGGGCCGCGGGATTTCGCCTGATCGGGCTGCAGGACGGCGAGGCGGCGCAGGCGCTTGAAGCGGCGGATGCCGCCGGACTGCCGCCGCGTCTGGCCATGGGTGGCCGCGGCGGTTCCGGCGAAGTGGCCCTGGGCGAGGGCCGTGCGCGGCGGGAGGCCCCATCCGCGGAGGCCGCGGAGGAAGGCGATTCCGCGGCGTCGGCTTCGGCGGCGCCGGTGGCGGTGCACAGCGCGACACGCGTGGTGGACCAGCCGGTGCGCTCGGGGCAGCAGGTCTACGCACGCGGCGGGGATCTGCTGGTGACGGCTCCGGTCTCCGCCGGTGCGGAGCTGCTGGCGGACGGCCACATCACCGTACTGGGGCCGTTGCGTGGCCGCGCCCTGGCCGGAGTGCGCGGGCTGGTGAGCGCGCGCATCTTCTGTCGCCGCCTGGAGGCCGAGCTGCTGTCGATCGGTGGACACTACCGGATTGCCGAAGACATCACGGAAGCCGAGCGCGGCGACAACCGGCTGGTGACACTGGCGGGCGAAAGCCTCAACATCACGGAGTCCTGAGCGGATTCCGCTTCCCTCGATTCTCAAGGAGACGCAGCCAACATGGCACGTATCGTAGTGGTGACTTCCGGCAAGGGGGGCGTGGGCAAGACCACGACCTCGGCCGCGATCGCGACCGGCCTGGCCCAGCGGGGCCACAGGACCGCAGTGATCGATTTCGATGTCGGTCTGCGCAATCTCGACCTGATCATGGGCTGCGAGCGGCGCGTGGTTTATGACTTCGTCAACGTGATCAACGGTGACGCGAACCTGAAACAGGCGCTGATCCGCGACAAGCGGGTCGAGAATCTGCACATCCTTCCCGCATCGCAGACCCGCGACAAGGAAGCGCTGACCGAGGATGGCGTAGAGCGCGTGCTCGGCGAGATGGCGGAAGAGTTCGATTACATCATCTGCGACAGCCCGGCCGGCATCGAGCGGGGTGCCCTGATGGCTGCCTATCACGCCGACGAGGCGGTGGTGGTCACCAATCCCGAGGTGTCCAGCGTGCGTGACTCGGACCGGATCCTGGGAATCCTCGCCTCCAAGACCCGCAAGGTCGAACAGGGCGGCGATCCCATGCCCGGGCGCCTGCTGCTGACCCGTTATTCCCCCGAGCGGGTGGAGCGCGGCGAGATGCTCAGCATCGAGGACGTGGGGGATATCCTGGCGATCGACCTGCTGGGCGTGATTCCGGAATCCCAGGCGGTGCTGAATGCCTCCAACGCGGGGCAGCCGGTCATCCTCGACGCGGAGTCGGATGCCGGGCAGGCGTACGACGACGCCGTCGGCCGCTTCCTGGGCGAGGAGCGTCCGCTGCGTTTCGTGGACGTGCCGAAGCGGGGCTTCTTCGGCCGTTTGTTCGGAGGCTGAGTCCATGGGCATCTTCGATTATTTCCGTCAGCCACGGCAGAAGAGTGCGAACGTTGCGAAGGAGCGCCTGCAGATCATCGTGGCGCGCGAACGTGCCGCGCGTTCCGGCCCGGACTACCTCCCGGCAATGCAGCAGGAGCTGCTGCAGGTGATCCGCAAATACGTCGAAGTGGACGACGACGCGGTGCAGATGAACGTCGATCGCGAAGGGGACTGCGAGGTGCTCGAGCTCAACATCACTCTGCCCGACCATGAGGAAGGGGCCCGCTGAGGCAACTGCGGGAACGTGGCCGATCCACCGTTTGTCCACCACGGACAACCATCGGAAGGAGACGGCGCCATGATGCAGACCATCCTGATCGTGACCACCAGTCACGACGAGCTCGCCCCGGGGCATGCGACCGGACTCTGGTTTGACGAATTCGCAGACCCCTATCAGCGGTTTCGCGAGGCCGGATACGAGATCAAGGTCGCCAGTCCCCGGGGCGGCCCGGTTCCGCTGGACCCGCGGAGCCTCGAGGCGGCCCACCCCGGGCCCGCGGCGGCGACCGCGCAACAGGCCCTGGATGACACCATCCCGCTGGACGAGTCGGTGCAGCACGAGCAGTACGCAGCGCTGTTCTTCCCCGGCGGGCACGGCACCATGTTCGATCTGCCGGATAATCCGCATGTCCAGCGGCTGGTCGGCGAATTCCTCGAGCACGACAAGGTACTCGGCGCGGTTTGCCATGGCCCGGCCTGTCTGGTGGGCGCCATGCTCCAGGATGGCAGCCCCGCGGTCTCCGGCCGGCGGGTGGCCGCCTTCACGAACAGCGAAGAAAAAGGCGTCGGTCTCGATGCCGCGGTCCCCTTTCTGCTGCAGGATCGCCTGGCGGCTCGCGGTGGCGAGGTGGACGCCGCCGACGACTGGGCGGAACACGTGGTGGTTGATGGCCGCCTGGTGACCGGACAGAACCCGCAGTCGGCGCGGGCGGTCGCCGACGCCATGGTGCGCCTGCTGCGCGGCACCTGACACCTCCCGGGCCCTTCCCGGAGTCGCCCGGCGTCCCGGGCGGCTCCGTTCCTTCCCTTCGTCGCAGTCCAGGCCGGCGTGCTGCGGGTGCCTGCCGGCCGGCGTCCGCGAAACCGTGTCGTCATTGGCATGCACCGTCCGGGGTTTTCGGCTAGAATCGCGGGCGGCTCATCAGCGGGAGCGTGCGGGAAAGGTCGCGTGCCCCCCATCGCCGGGAACCCGTAAACGACGGATCCCGGGAAACCATAGATGAACGTCAATCGGTCGTATCTAGATTATTTATTTGTTATTAGTGGTTAACCTTCCTAACCTAGGCGACCGTCACGATTAACCAACGCGTAGGAGAAAGCCACATGGCCGCCAAGAAGTACTCCGCGGGTGTCAAGGATTACCGCGAAACCTACTGGATGCCGGAATACATGCCGCTGGATACCGACCTGCTGGCATGTTTCAAGATCACCCCGCAGCCGGGCATCGACCGCGAAGAAGCCGCAGCCGCCGTGGCCGCCGAGTCCTCCACCGGGACCTGGACCACGGTGTGGACCGACCTCCTCACCGACATGGACTACTACAAGGGCCGCGCCTACTCCATCGAGGACGTGCCGGGTGACGACGAGTCCTTCTACGCGTTCATCGCCTATCCGATCGACCTGTTCGAAGAAGGTTCGATGGTCAACGTGTTCACCTCCCTGGTGGGCAACGTGTTCGGTTTCAAGGCCATCCGTGCCCTGCGTCTGGAAGACGTGCGCTTCCCGATCGCCTACGTGAAGACCTGCGGTGGCCCGCCCGCCGGCATCCAGGTCGAGCGTGACAAGATGAACAAGTACGGCCGGCCGCTGCTGGGCTGCACCATCAAGCCCAAGCTGGGTCTGTCGGCCAAGAACTATGGCCGTGCCGTGTACGAGTGCCTGCGTGGCGGCCTCGACTTCACCAAGGACGACGAAAACATCAACTCGCAGCCGTTCATGCGCTGGCGTGAGCGTTTCGAGTTCGTCCAGGAAGCGACCGAGAAGGCCGAAGCCGAAACCGGCGAGCGCAAGGGTCACTATCTGAACGTGACCGCGCCGACTCCGGAAGAGATGTACAAGCGTGCCGAGTTCGCCAAGGAGATCGGCGCGCCGATCATCATGCACGACTACATCACCGGCGGTTTCTGCGCCAACACCGGCCTGGCCAACTGGTGCCGCGACAACGGCATGCTGCTGCACATCCACCGTGCGATGCACGCCGTCCTCGACCGTCATCCGAAGCACGGTATCCACTTCCGCGTGCTGGCGAAGATCCTGCGCCTGTCCGGCGGTGATCACCTGCACACCGGTACCGTGGTCGGCAAGCTGGAGGGCGACCGTGCCGCGACCCTCGGCTGGATCGACATGCTGCGCGAATCCTTCGTCCCGGAAGATCGCTCCCGCGGTATCTTCTTTGATCAGGACTGGGGCTCCCTGCCGGGCGTGTTCGCGGTGGCCTCCGGTGGTATCCACGTCTGGCACATGCCGTCGCTGGTCACCATCTTCGGCGACGACTCCGTGCTGCAGTTCGGCGGCGGTACGCTGGGCCATCCGTGGGGCAACGCCCCGGGTGCGACGGCCAACCGCGTGGCGCTGGAAGCCTGCGTCCAGGCCCGTAACGAAGGCCGCGACGTCGAGCGCGAAGGCAAGGAGATCCTCACCCAGGCCGCGCAGCACAGCCCCGAGCTGAAGATTGCGATGGAAACCTGGAAGGAGATCAAGTTCGAGTTCGACACCGTCGACAAGCTCGATTCCCAGCACAAGTGATCGCCCGAGTGCGGACGGCCGCTGGCGGCGCCGTCCGCACCCTGAACGAACCAGACACAGGATGACCGACATGTCCGATATTCAGAACTTCAAGCCGGTGCAGAAGTACGAAACCTTCTCCTACCTGCCGGAGATGAACGCCGACCAGGTGCGCAAGCAGATCGAATACTGCCTCGCGCAGGGCTGGAACCCCTCCGTGGAGTACTCCGAGAAGGAGCACGCCATGTCCCCCTACTGGTACATGTGGAAGCTGCCCTTCTTCGGTGAGCAGTCGGTGGAAGCCGTGCTGCAGGAAATCGAAGAGTGCCGTCGCAGCAATCCCGGCATGATGGTGCGCTTCGTCGCGTACGATAACTACGCCCAGAGCCTGGGCATGGCCTTCGTGGTCGATCGCGGCCGCTGATCCGGCTGCGGCCGGGTCGGCTGTCGCCGGCCCGGCCATTCCATACAGGGTTTTACTGTTGCCGTCGCCAACTGTAAGGAAGTGCCATGAGTAATCCGACATCCGCGTCTGCAGGCCTCTCCGGTCGCGAGCTGGCCCGCGAACGGCGCAAGGCCATGTCCCGCAATGGCAAGGCCGCCGTGAAGGGCTCGAACCAGGGCGTCTCGCGGTCCCAGGTGGTTCGTCAGAACCCCGCGCCCGCGGCGCCTGCGCCCGAGCCGGCTCCCTCGGCCCCGGAATCGGGGCGTGAGTCCGACGCGCCCGCGCAGCCCGAGCCCCGGTTCGCCGAACCGCGGGCGGAGCGGCAGACCGATGGGTCCGACGCGCCGCCTCCGGGCGCCCACCAGGGTGCCTCCAACGGGCGTCAGGCCGCGCTCGAGCGTCGGCAGAAGATGGCACGTCAGGGCAAAAAGGCCCTGGGGCGGGGCAGCACGCGCGGCTCGGGCGGATTTGCCCGGGCCGGCTCCGAACGCTCGCGGCAGCTCGAAGTCCTTGCGCAGAGCCAGGACGTGGACTGCGAGAACATGAGCGGCCGCGAGATCTGCCGCCTGCGCCGTCAGGCGCTGGCGCAGAACGGCAAGAAGGCGATGGCGACCGAACCGCGGCGCGAGGATCGTCTGCGTGGCCGTGAGCGCGACCCGGAACCGCCGCGCCCGACGCGTCCGCCGCGGGAGGCCGCGCGGCAGCCGGAATCGCCGGCGGCCGATGAATCCGCCGAACGTGCGGGAGAGGCGCTGGACCAGGGGCTGGATCGCCTGTGCGAGCAGGTGGAACAGCGTCAGGACGAGAACGATCGCGAGATCAAGCCGATGATCTCCGACGTGCGGGCCATCTGCATGGCGCGCCGGGACGCAATGGCGAGCCAGGGCAAGAAGGCGCTGCGTCGGCGTTATCAGGCCGGCACCAAGCGGCCTTCCGATCTGCCGCGCGAGGGCTCGTGGAAAGCGGCCCAGCGCAAGGGCATGACGACCCGGGAGATCGCGCGTCAGCGGCGCCAGGAACTGTGCAGCATTGGCCGCGGTTCGTCCGAGCCGGGCCGGCCTTGCGGCCGGCCGCGGCACGACGCCCAGCATGATGCGCCGCCGAAAGTCGAGGAAGGGACCACCCTTTCCGGCGGGCACGTGAGCGGCACCCAGGTCGAGAGCACTTATGCCGTGACCGGTGGCGAAGCCGGCAGCTGCTACGACGTGACCGGGACCGAATACCTGGGCGCGGAACATTTCGATCGCTACTGCGGGACCCTCCCGGAGGCCCATTCGCCCAAGGTCGGCCATTCGCATACGAGCCACGGGCAGGAAGTCAGTGGAACCGAGGTGGGGCGGTCCCGCCAGGTCACCGGCGACGAGCGCGGCAGTTGCGAGGCGATCACCGGCACCGAGTATCTCAGTACGGAACAGTACGAGGGCTTCTGCGGCACCCGTCCGGCCCCCGGTACTCTGCGCACCGGCGTGATGCACACCGGTCGCGGCGAGGATGTCTCCGGCACAACGGTCGGTCGCAGTCCGAAGGTAACGGGTGATGAGTCGGGTTCCTGCCGGAGCGTGACCGGAACCGAGTATCTGAATACCCGCGACAGTGAGGTTCCCTGCACGGGAAAGCCTGACGGAGCGCCGGCCCGGGCCGGTGTGATGCACACCCTGCGGGGTCGTGAACTGACCGGCACCGACGTCGGGCGCTCCTCTTCAGTGACGGGTGTTGAACACGGGGACTGCAAGCCCGTGACGGGTACGGAATACCTGGGTAGCGAGGACTTCCAGCGCTGCGGGACGCGGGGCGAACCGGCGGCCTCCCGTGTCAGCGAGATGCACACCGCGCACGGCCGGTCCCTGACCGGTGTGGCCGTGGATCGCAGTCCGCGGGTGACCGGAGACGAGACGGGTTCCTGCGCCTCGCTGACGGGGACGCCTTACTACAACCGGGCCGATTTTGCGGAGCTCTGCGAGCAGCCGGCGGCCGGTGGCGTCCACAAGGTCGGCGTGATGCATACCCTGCATGGCGGCGAGGTGTCGGGAACGCGGGTGGAATCGTCCAGTCGCATCACCGGCGATGAATACGGGGGCTGCAAGCCCATTACCGGGACGGAATACGTGGGATCCGATCATTACGAAACACTGTGCGGCACCACGCCGGAGGCCGGCCCGGACAAGGTCACGATGAGCCGTACCTGGAAGCAGCAGGGTGTCTCGGGCCCGGCGATGGGACCGTCCTCGCGCGTGACCGGCGATGAGTACGGGGCGTGCAAGCCGATCAGCGGCACCTCGTACGTGGGGCCGGACCAGTATCAGCAGTACTGTGCCCCCGAGGAAGCGCGTTCGGCCGGCGTGCGCGTCGCACAGCGGCACTCGACCCCGGGGCACGCCGTTTCCGGCAGTCAGCCGGGTTATGACGACCGGGTGACCGGAACCGAACACGGTGCTTGCCAGGACGTTTCCGGCGCGCCCTATGTCGGTGCCGACGAATTCGCGTCCACCTGCGCCAATGTGGCCGGCGACCTGCATCCCCGCCTGCGTCCGGAAGGATTCGAAGGGAACGCGGTGATGCAGACCACCGCTGCATACCAGGCCGCCCCGGCGGCGGGTGATGCCGAAGTGCCGGCGCGCGGCTTCAGTGTGCCGTCTCCGGCCCGCGAGGCGCGTGAACGGCGCGTGACGGGTACGGCCTACGGTTCGAGCGGATCCATCACGGGTTCGGTGAACAAGGCGGTGGGCCTGGTGTCCGGCACCGAGGAGTTCCGTTACGGAGAGGCGCGTGCCCGGGCAGGCGCACCCATGGCCATGGCCCAGGCTCAGGCCCGGGCGGCGATGGCCGAGGTTGAGGCTGCGGAGCAGGACCGTGCCGGTGCCGAACGCGTGACCGTCAATGGGGCCGGCGGAGACTTCGCGATTACCGGTGATGACTGGCAGCGCGGGGAGTCGGTGACCGGTACCGAAGGCTTTTCTACGCGGCGCAACGTCAGCATGCGCGGGAATCCGCGGGGCGAGGGCAGCAGTGCCTGGAGCAACCGCGAGCTGGAACGCAAGGAAGTGCCTGCGAGCCGGATCACCGGGTCCTCGGGCAGTACGGACGCCGGGTCGCTGGTGACCCTGTCCGGCGGCGCCCGCGGCTGATCCGGGGAGTCGGGAGCTCATGGTCGTTCGCCGCCGCCGCAAACCGACGTCTCTGCGCCCTCGCGGGAATGTGAGCGGGCGTGGCTCGGCGTCGGCGCCGCAGGCTCAACCGGCACCCCTCGTGGGTACGGAGCCGGCGGGCGGGCCCGAGCTAGGCGAGGTCGGGCGTTATGCGCCGGTCGACGACGGCAGCGGTGTGCGGCCGGGGCATCCTCTGGCGGATGTGCGTGGTAACGAACGCCTGCAGGGATTCGAACAGGGGTTTCGCGATCGCTTCGCCGCCCTGATCCCGGTGCTGCGTGAGATCCATGCAAAGCAGCACGAAAAGGACTTCGCCGAACGGGCTCAGTCGGTGGCGGAACGTCGCCTGGGGGTGAGCCTGCCGCGGCAGGTGCTGGAAGATGCCTGGATCAATCATCTGGATACCCGGCGGCTGTACCTCGAAGGAAGTTTCCGGCTGTTTGACCGGATGGTGAACGAGTACTGGGCCGGCCGCGACGATCTGGTGGCCGAAGCGGAGTCGGCGATCGCGTGGTTCCTGGACTGCGATTTCCACGAAGTGGATATCTCGCCGTGCTCTGACGGCCGCCTGCTGGGCCTGCGGCGTTTTATCCTGCGCCTGCCCGACATGGCGGTGCGGGTGAAGAGCTACGCGGGCGCCCTGTTCGATATCGAGGAGGACGTGCGGCACTGGACCAAGCGGGAGCTGTTGCGGTTTCGTGAAGGGCGGCCGACCACTGCGGACGTGCCGAGCCGGTACCTGAAGGTGGCGGCGTACCATTACAGCAGTGCGGACCCTGATCACCAGGGCTGCACCGCTCATGCTTCCTGCGAACGGGAGGCGGCGGACGCCGCGCTGCGGCAACTGCGGGCGTTCCGGCAGGCGGTGGAAAACACCTACTGCTGCGGCGCGTCGGTGGACACCCTGCTGATCGGGGTGGACACGGACACGGATGCCATCAAGGTCCACGTGCCGGATGGCGAGACGCGGATGAGCCTGTACCGCTTTGTGGACAGCGCGGCGCTGTACCGCGAGACGCAGGACATGAACGAACAGGACGCGTCGCTCGCGGTGTATCGCGCGATTCAGGACACGGTGCATCAGCAGGGCTGGGGCACCGGGAACGGGGCGCCGCACGAGGGCATGCTGCGATTCATCTCGCGGCTGTTGATGAACAACCTGTCGCAGCTGGACTACGTCGCCCGCTATCACGGTGGCCATTACGCCGACGTCGGGCATCGCGAACGGATGATCATCGTGGGCCAGGAAGTGGAAGAGATGCAGGTGCGGAACTTCGCCTACATCGCCCATCTGGACACCATGGAAGAGGGTGCCGAGAGCATGGATGTCGGCGTGAACAAGGTGTTCCGCAAACTGAACGTGGAACGTGGTCTGCCAGTGCCGGTGGTGGTGCATTTCCGCTACGACCGCAAGGTGCCCGGTTCGCGCGAGCGGGTGGAGGCGCGCTGCCGGCGGGTACGCGACGAGATCATGAAACGCTATCGGGATCTGTCCGAAAAGGGACTGATCGGCTGCCACATGGTGATTCGGGACAAGCGCAGCGGTTCGCAGCTGGAGCCGCTGGAGGCCTGAGGCCAACGGGAACGACATGAAGATCTGCAAGGTAGAGAAGACGCTGGTATCGACCAATCGCATTCGCGATCTGGGACATCGGCCCCTGCTGGTGGTGCAGGAGAAGGTCGGCGGTCCGCGGACCGTGGCGGTGGACGCCGTGGGCTGCGTGCCGGGGGACTGGGTGATCGTGGTGGGCTCGTCGGCGGCGCGCGAAGCGGCCGGGGACAAGTCCTACCCCAGTGACGCGACGATCGTCGGGATCATCGATCACTGGGAGGAGCAGTAACCCATGGACATCATGCGCGTGGAGGACGAGCTGACCGTGACCCGTCGTGTGGACGGGTTGAAAACGGCGTCCCTGCGCGTGCTGGTGGACGCGAAAGGCGGCCGGGCGGTCGCGGTGGATCCGGTCGGTGCGCACCCGGGGAACTGGGTGTTCACGATCAGCGGATCGGCCGCGCGCCTGGCGCTGGACGACAATTCGATCCTGACCGACCTGACGATCGGGGGGATCATTGATTACTGGGATGACGGCAGTGACGACACGTCGTCGTCGACCAGGGACAAGGCTGGGCAGGACCAGACCGATACCGGGCGCTCGGATGGCGGACGCAGGGCCGCGTGAGCGTCGAATTTTCGAAGTAACCGTAACTCCGGGAGAAAATAGCAATGGCGAGTGAAAACTTTGGTGTGGCCCTGGGCATGATCGAGACCCGCGGTCTGGTTCCGGCGATCGAGGCGGCGGATGCGATGACCAAGGCCT
>NZ_KB897983.1:0-35000 GCF_000377325.1 Thioalkalivibrio sp. ALgr3
CCAGCGGGCTCCGGTTCGGGTTCCGGTTCGGGTTCCGGTTCGGGTTCCGGTTCGGGTTCCGGTTCGGGTTCCGGTTCGGGTTCCGGTTCGGGCTCGGGCTCGGGCTCGGGCTCGGGCTCGGGCTCGGGCTCGGGCTCGGGCTCGGGCTCGGGCTCGGGCTCGGGCTCCGGCTCGGGCTCGGGTTCCGGCTCGGGTTCCGGCTCGGGTTCAGGTTCGGGCTCGGGTTCGGGCTCGACCTCCTCCGCCTGGCGGACCGGCTGGCGTTCCGGCTCCCGAGCCTCGGCCTCCTCCGGCCGGACCGGCTCGGCCGGGGCGGGCTCGGGCATTTCGGGCTCGACCGGTTCGGCCTCGGCCGTCTCCGCGGGCGGCTCCGCCGCGGCGGCCGGGGGTGCGGAGCCCCCGGCCGCCATGGAGATCTCCAGGCCGCCGACCCCGGCGTCCTCGGCCCCGGTGGGCGGCTCGCGCAGCAACAGGGCCATCGCGACCAGTCCGTGCAGCACCACGGCCAGGATCAGTGCGACCACCCAGTGTCGAATGCCGGGCTGCATGCTTCAGGTCTCCGGCACGGTCAGCAAATCGATACGCTCCACGCCCGCCTCGCGCAGGCGTTCGAGAATGCCGACCACGTCGACGGCCTCGGCGCGGCCATCGGCCTTCACCCGCACCCGCGCCGCATCGCCGTGCCGCTGCAGGTGCTCACCCACCAGACGCGCCATGCCCTCGAGATCGATCTCGTCCTGGTTGACCGCCAGACGCCCCTCGGTGCCCACGATCACCATGAATTCGTCGGGGCCGGGCTGGCCATCCACCGCGGACTCCACCGGCTCGACCTCGAACGGATCCACCGCGCTCAGCTGCCCCGCCACCATGAAGAAGATCAGCAGCAGGAACACGATGTTGATCAGCGGCAGTATGCTCTCGTCGTCGTTGCGCGGCCGGTGCGCGACGTGGAAATGGCGACGCTGCCCGATCATGAGCCGCCCTCCCGGATCACGGACAGGTCGCGGACCCCGGCATCGGCCAGCGCCTCGAGGATCTCGACGGTGCGCTGCATGTTCACCCCGGCCACCGGCATCACCAGCACGCGGGTGTCGGCGTCCTCCGCCAGCCGCGCGGACACGCGTTCGCGCAGTTCAGCGGCGGGTACCGCAATGCCGCCCAGACGCAGGTCATCGGGCCGCACCTCCACCAGCATTGCGCCTTCCATGGAGCCGGCTCCCCCGGCCTCGGCCGGGGCCTCCAGCTCCACGGCGCGCCAGTCGAGGAAACTGGAGGCGAGCATGAAGAACACCAGCAGGATGAAAACGACGTCGATCAGCGGCGTCAGGCTGATCAGGTTACGCCGGCGCGGGCGACCGGTGTCCAGCGTCGGCTGTTCCGCCGGGTCACCGGTCATTGGCTGGCGGGCTCCGCATCCGCGGCCTTCTCGCGCGGGGCCGGGGTCATCAGCTGGCCGGTGAACAGCCGCGTGACCGCGTCATCCATGCGATGCGCCACCCGCTCCACGCGGGTCTCCAGCCAGTTCAGCGCGGCCACCACGGGGATCGCCACGGCCAGGCCCACGGCGGTGGTCAGCAGGGCTTCCCAGATGCCGCCGGACAGGATCGCCGGATCCACCTGGCTGCCGGCTTCTTCCAGCGCCTGAAAGGCCCGGATCATGCCCATGACCGTCCCCAGCAGGCCCAGCAGCGGCGCCAGCGCACCGATCACCTCCAGCGGCCGCAGACCCTGGCGCAGGGACTGGATGGTCGCGTTGCCATACCGCACGACCTCTTCCCGTACGGTGGCTTCGGGCACGCCGGAGCGCAGTCCGCGAATACCACGCGCCACTGCGCGCGCTGCGGGGTTGGGCGTGGCTTCGGCATGCCGAATGGCGGCTTCCGAATCCCCGCCGTGGAACAGCTCCAGGGCCTGCTCGGCCGGACGCACGTCGGTCACCCGCAGCTGCCAGAGCTGCCAGAGCTTTACCAGTACGAACGCCAGTGCCACCACCGACGCCACCAGAAGGATGGCCACCACGGGCCCGCCCGCGTCCAGAAACCCGGCGAAGCGCTCGCCCGCCAGGGACTCGATCAATGCATTCATGCTGGATCCCGAATTCGTTGCCTGAAGGGGCGCGCGCGGCGCACCGGACCGATCCTAGGTGGCCGTGCAGGCCCCCGCTGCCGTGGTCCCGGCCGTCACCGGAATGCCCGCGAAGCCCCCGGCCGGAGCGTGTCCGGCCACCGGCTGGCCCGCGCGATCCGCGCAGTCGCGCAGGATCCCCCGGGCCCGCCGTGCGCACTTGCCGCAATCACCGCACACACCCAGCTGTTCGCGCAGATCGCGCATACGGACGCGGGTATCGCTTTGCGCCACCAGCTCCCGAATCTGGCGTTCGCGCACGGCATTGCAGACACATACAATCATCTTTGACGGCTCCGGCCCCTGGCAATGGGTGGATGAGGCGACATTACCGCTAATGAGAATGCTTTTCAACACTATTCTTTTCAGGTGTGTCGGCCCCACCCGTTGCCGGGTCCATTGATCAGCATCTTCTTATGGATTAGTTTCGAATTTCCGTCCCGGGGCCGCCCCGGACCCGCGGACCCCGCCCCGTCACGGAAGGATTTCGATGCCCGCCGACGCCCCCGACTCCGGCCTTCCGCGCCCCGGCCCCTGGCTGCAGGCGCGCATGCGTCCGCACCGCCACTGGCTGCTGGGCGCCACCGCCGCCGGGCTGGGCGCCACCCTGGCCACCGTGGCCCTGGCCGGCCTGATCGCCTGGGCGGTCCACATGGCGCTGTTCGCACCGGAACGCCTGCCACTGGGCATGGTGCTGGCGGGCGCGGCGGTGGCGGCGGTGCTGCGCTATGCCCTGCAGGCCCTGCGCGATGGCGCCGGCCATCGTCTGGCGGATGCGGTCAAGCGTGAACTGCGCGAGGAACTACTGGACGCGGCCCGGCGCGACGGCCCCGTGCATCTGGCGCACCGCGCGCCGTCAGGGGCCTGGGTCGATCACTACCTGCGGCGAGTGGAAGACCTGACCGGCCACTACGCGCGCTACCTGCCCGGCACCCACATGGTGATCCTGACCCCGCTGGTGCTGCTGCTGACGGTGGCCTGGCTGGACTGGCTCGCCGCCGGACTGCTGCTGCTCTCGGCACCGCTGATTCCCGCCTTCATGGCCCTGGTCGGCATGGGCGCCGAACAGATCCACCGCCGCCAGCAGGACGAGGAGAACCGCCTCGCCGGGCACTTCCTCGACCGCCTGCGCAGCCTCGACTTTCTGCGCCGCGCGCGCGCCACGCAGGCGGCCCGCGAGGCGGTGGTGGCTGCCAGCGACGAACACCGCCGCCTGACCATGCGCGTGCTGCGGGTCGCGTTCCTGTCGTCGGCGATCATGGAATTCTTCAGCGCGGTCGCCATCGGCCTGCTGGCCATCTATATCGGTTTCGGCCTGTTCGGGGCGATCGACTACGGTCCGGCCGGCAGCCTGACCCTGTTCACCGGGCTGTTCATCCTGGTGCTGGCGCCCGAATACTTCCTGCCCCTGCGCCAGTTCGCGCAGAGCTATCACGACCGGGCTGCCGCGCTGGCCGCGGCCGAGTCCCTGGCGCCCCTGTTGCAGCCGGCCGGTGGCCCCGCCACCGCCCCGCCCGGGGCGCCGGACAGCCCGCGCACGGCGGTACACCTGGCCGGAGTGCAGGTGCAGTATCCGGATACCGCCCAACCGGCCCTGCACGACATCGACCTGCAGATCGGACGCGGGGAACACCTGGCGGTGACGGGCCCCAGCGGCTCCGGCAAGTCCACCCTGCTGGCGCTGCTGGCCGGCTTCCTGCGACCGGCCGGCGGCGAGATCCGCGTGGCCGACGACCTGCAGCGGTTCGTGTGGATCGGCCAGGACGCCCACCTGTTCCACGGCAGCCTGCGCGACAACCTGCAACTGGCCAGCGCCGAACCGGTAAGCGACGCGGCGATGCACGACGCCCTCGCCCGCGCCGGGCTGCCGGTCGATGACCCGCAGCTGCCGGACGGGCTGGATACCGCCATCGGGGAAGGCAACACCGGAATCTCCGGGGGGCAGGCCCAGCGCATCGCGATGGCCCGCGGGATCCTCGCCGGGCATCCGCTGTGGCTGCTGGACGAACCCACCAGCGCGCTCGACGAGGCGACCGAGGCCGCCCTGCTGGACACCCTGTTCGCCCTGGCCGCCGAGCACGACATCACCCTGGTCATCGCGGCCCACCGCGAGGCCGTCAGGGAACGTGCCAGCCGGGTGGTCCGGCTGGCCGATGGCCGCGTGGAGAGCCTCGCATGACGGACCGTGAATACCTGCAACGCCTGTTCACCTCGCGCCTCGGCTGGAGCCTGCTGGCCTGGCTGCTGCTGGCGGTGACCTGGGTCAGCGGCATCGTGCTGCTCGCCCTGTCGGGCTGGTTCATCACCGCCACGGCCCTGGCCGGGGCTGGCATGCTGGCCACCCTGGACATCTATTCACCGTCCGGCGGGATACGTGCGGCGGCGGTGCTGCGCACGATCGCCCGGTATTTCGAGCGCGTGACCGGACACGAAGCGGTCCTGCGCATCCTCGCCGACCTGCGCGCGACCACCTTCCGCCAGCTGGCGCGCTGGCCGGCGCGAAGCCTGGCGAGTCTGCGCAGCGGCGACCTGCAGGCCCGCCTGACCAGCGACATCGACACCCTGGACGCCATCCCGCTGCGGGTGGTGGGACCGATGGTCGGGGCCCTGCTGGCGCTGGTCAGCGCCGTGGCGATCGCCCTGTGGCTGGCCCCGCCGCTCGCCGCAGTCATTCTGCTGGTGGCCGCCGCGATCACCCTGATCACCGCCGGGCTTGCGGCGGCGGCCGGTCGGCGTCTCGGCCGCCGGCTGGTGCAGGAAGAATCGAATGAGCGCGTGGCGCTGCTGGACTACTTCGGCGGGCTGCCGGAACTGACTGCGTTTGGCCGCCTGGAGGAACGCCGAGCGGCCCTGGCCCGGCGAGCCCGTGAGGGAGCCGCGCGGCGCCTGACCCAGGAACGCGCGGGGGTGCTGGGCGAACAGGGCGTGCAGCTGGTGGTGATGCTGACCACCCTCGCCATGCTGGGCTACGCGCTGCATGCCTACGCCGAAGGGCTGATCTCCGGGCCGGTCGCCGTGCTGCTCACCCTGATGACCCTGGGCCTCAACGAGGCGCTGGGCAGCCTGCCCGGCGCCTGGTGGCGCCTCGGCGAGAGCCTGGAAGCGGCGCGGCGCCTGCGCGAGACCGAGGCCGAAGCCGAGGGTCCGGAGCCCGCCGGGGCAGAACCCGTCGAACTGCCCCCCGGCCCGCTGGAAGCGCGCGGCCTGAGCGTCGGCTTCCGCGCCGACCGCCCGCTGGCCGGCCCGCTGGACATCCGGCCGGAACCCAGTTATCCGCTGGTGATCCACGGCATCAGCGGGCGCGGCAAGACCGCCCTGCTGGAGACCCTGGCCGGCGAGTTGGCACCCACCGGCGGCGAACTGCGGTGGGGCGAGCAGGATCTGACCACGCTGGATCCCGACACCCGCCACCGGGTGATCGGCTACCTGCCCCAGCGCGTGCGCCTGCTGGACGACAGCCTGGCCGCCAACCTGCGCCTCGGCCGCCCCGATCTGCCCGCCGACCGCCTGTGGGCCGTGCTGGATCAGGTGCGCATCGCGCCGCTTCTGCAGCGCATGGGCTACAGCCTGGAGTATCCGCTGGGCGAAGATGCCGGCAACCTCTCCGGCGGGCAGGCACGCCGGGTGGCGCTGGCCTGGCTGCTGCTGCAGGACCGGCCGGTTGCCCTGCTGGACGAACCCTTTGCAGGACTGGACGAAGCCACCGAGGCGGCGATCCTGGAGCGCATCGGGCCCTGGCTGGAGGCGCGGCAGACGGTCATCGTGACCCACGCACCCCGGCGCATGCCGGCGCACTGGCCACGGCTGGCGCTATAGGGACGTTTTCGGGAGAACAGGCGAGGGAAGAAAGACCCGGCGACCGCGGGGCTGCGACCGCCGGGGGTCCCGGACCGGCGGGGGCCGGTCCGGCGGGCAGGATCAGTGCTCGTGACCGCCCGGCCCGTGGGCGTGACCGTGTTCCAGCTCTTCCGCGGAGGCCTCGCGCACGTCCACCACTTCGACGTCGAAGTTGAGGGTCTGGCCGGCCAGCGGATGGTTGCCATCCACCGTGGCGGTGTCGCCCTCGACCTTGGTGACCGTCACGGTCAGCGGACCGTTTTCGGTCTGAGCCTGGAACTGCATGCCCGGCTCGATCGAGTCGACGCCCTGGAAGGCCTCCATCGGGACTTCCTGGACCATGGCGTCGATCTTCTCGCCGTAGCCTTCTTCCGGCGGCACCGTGGCCTGGACCTTGTCACCGGCGGCCTTGCCTTCCAGCTGGCGCTCGAGGCCCGGCACGATCTGGCCGTTGCCGTGCATGTAGGCCAGCGGCTCGCGGCCTTCGGAGCTGTCGATGGTCTCACCGGAGTCGTTGGTGAGCTTGTAGTGGATGGACACCACGGAGTTCTGCGCGACTTGCATTGGGCTTTGCTCTCTTGAGATATGGCCCGACAGGGTAACGTGACCGCCCCCCTCGCGTCACAGGCCCCGGCCACGGTGTTCAGGCAACGCCGTTCCCTGTCACAGGGAAACTTCCCCCTCATTGCATGGAGCCACTGGTCTTCGTCCGTGCATGGAGCCGCTGGTCCTCGTCGTTGCATGGAGCCGCTGGTCCTCGTCATTGCGAGGAGCCACTGGTCCTCGTCATTGCGAGGAGCCGAAGGCGACGTGGCAATCGGCCGAAGCTGGCTGCACACAGGATCCGGTTGGCTTCGGCCGGAGATCGCCACGTCGCTTCGCGACTCGCGATGACGGGGCAGGAGAGGCTTGGCGACTCGCGATGACGGGGCAGGAGAGGCTTGGCGACTTGCGATGACGGGGGAGGGAGAACCTGGCGGGTCGCGATGACGGCCACGGTGTCACGGTGCCGGCCGCCTCCCGGTACTGGCAGGACACGCAGGCCGCCGGGACCTGCCGCAAACAAAAACGCCGGGCAGGAGCCCGGCGCATGCGTTGCGTACAGAGTCCGCGACGGGCGGCCGCTCAGGCCGCCTGCAGCAGGAACCGGTTCAGGCGCTGCACGAACCCGGACGGATCCTCCAGCTGCCCGCCCTCGGCCAGCAGGGACTGTTCGAACAGCAGCGAGGCGAGGTCGTTGAAGTCGTCGCCTTCCGCCGTCTTCAGCCGCTCCACCAGCGGGTGCTGCGCATTGACCTCCAGTACCGGCTTCGAGGAGAAGGTCTCCTGTCCGGCCTGCTTCAGCAGCTCCTGCAGATACAGCGCCATCTCGTGCTCGCCGAGGACGATGCAGGCCGGCGAGTCCACCAGCCGCTTCGACGGGCGCACGGAGTCGACCCGGTCACCCAGCGCGCCCTGGATGCGCTCGGGCAGGTCGCCCAGCTCGTCATCCTTCCGGTCCTCGGTGTTGTCCGCGTCGTCGGAATCCTGCTCGCCGATGATGTTGTCGAGATCAAGGTCGCCCTTGGCCACGTTCCGGATCGGCGTACCGTCGAACTCGCGCAGGTTGGACAGCAGCCATTCGTCCACCCGGTCGGACAGCAGCAGCACCTCGATGCCGTGCTTGCGGAACACCTCCAGATGCGGGCTGTTGCGCGCGGCGGCGGCGTTGTCGGCGCTGATCACGTAGATCGCGTCCTGCCCTTCCTTCATGCGGGCCTTGTAGTCGGCGAAGGAGACGTTCTGCGTGTCATCGTCGTTGTGCGTGCTGGCGAAGCGCAGCAGGCCCGCGATCTGCTGCTGGTTGGCGAAGTCCTCGCCGGGGCCTTCCTTGAGCACGCGACCGAAGTTGTCCCAGATCCCGGCGTATTTCTCCGGTTCGTTCTTCGCGATGTTCTCCAGCAGGCCGAGGATCTTCTTCACCGAGCCGGACCGGATGGAATCCACCAGGCGGTTGTCCTGCAGGATCTCGCGCGAGACGTTCAGCGGCAGGTCGGACGAATCCACCACCCCGCGCACGAAGCGCAGGTAGTTCGGGAGGAGCTTCTCCGCGTCGTCCATGATGAACACGCGCTTCACGTACAGCTTCACCCCGTGGCGCGCATCGCGATCCCACAGATCGAAGGGGGCGCGCCCCGGGATGTAGAACAGCGTGGTGTACTCCTGGCGGCCTTCCACGTGGTTGTGGGTCCAGGCCACCGGGTCCTCGAAATCGTGCGCGACGTGCTTGTAGAACTCGCGGTATTCCTCGTCGGAGATCTCGCTCTTCGGCCGCGTCCACAGCGCGCTGGCGCGGTTGACGGTCTCCCAGTCGTCCGTCGGATTGCCTTCGTCGTCCTGCTGGCGCATGCGGATCGGGAAGGCCACATGGTCCGAGTAGCGCCCGATCACGTGGCGCAGGCGCATCGGCTCGAGGAACTCGTCGGCGTCTTCCTTCAGGGTCAGGGTGATCTCGGTGCCCGGTTCCGCGCGCTCGCATTCGGCCAGGGTGTATTCGCCATCGCCCTTCGACTCCCAGCGCGTGCCGGCCTCGACCCCGGTGCCCGCGCGCCGGGTCTCCACGCGCACGTGGTCAGCCACGATGAACGAGGAATAGAACCCGACCCCGAACTGCCCGATCAGCTGGGCATCCTTCTGCTGGTCGCCGGTCAGCTTCTCGAGGAAGGCCCGGGTACCCGAATGGGCGATGGTCCCGATCTGCTGGATCACCTCGTCGCGCGACATGCCGATGCCGTTGTCGCGCACGGTCACGGTGCGGGCATCCTTGTTCACGTCCACGTCGATGTGCAGCTCGGCCGGCTGCGGGATCTCGTCGGGGTTCGCGGTCGCCTCGAAGCGCAGCTTGTCGCAGGCGTCCGCGCCGTTGGAGATCAGCTCGCGCAGGAAGATCTCGCGGTTGGAATACAGCGAGTGGATCATCAGCTGCAGCAGCTGGCTGACCTCGGTCTCGAACTGGCGGGTTTCCGCGCCGGCGGCTTGCTCGGTCCGGGTTTCGGTCATGGGATTACGACTCCGTGATGGGTTCGGATGGGTTCAGACATTGGCAACACGCCGAAGGGTGGGGTCGCCGCCGCCTTCTTCAAGCCCCTCGGCTCGATAAAGCGCCCCCTCGCCCTCCGGATCGAGACAGCCGAGCACCGCGGGCAGCGTTGCGGCCAGCTCTTCTTCCAGTTGCCACGGCGGACGCAGCACCAGCATGCCGGAGCCTGCGAGCCCGGGATGCGCCCCGCGCTCCACGCCGGGATCATCACGCAGGCGCAGTTCGCTGCGCACCCAGGGGATGCTCCGGGTGCACAGCCGTTCCATCAGGGGGTGATCGGGACGCCCCGCCAGCACCGGATACCAGATCAGCACCATCCCGGTGTTCCAGCGCGCCAGGATGGTCTCCGCCATCTCCGCCACTTCGCGGTATTCCGCCGGGCGTTCATACGAAGGGTCCAGCAGGGCGAACCCGCGCCGCGGCT
Organism: Thioalkalivibrio sp. ALgr3; assembly: GCF_000377325.1. Classification (NCBI taxonomy): domain Bacteria; kingdom Pseudomonadati; phylum Pseudomonadota; class Gammaproteobacteria; order Chromatiales; family Ectothiorhodospiraceae; genus Thioalkalivibrio; species Thioalkalivibrio sp. ALgr3. Next base: position 9,465 of record NZ_KB897983.1, read on the forward strand.
GCGGCGGGAACAGCCCGCGGGCGGCCTCGCGCGCATCGCGCCGGTGCACATGGCAGCGCGCATCCCCGGCGAACGCGCGCTGCAGGCGTTCGTGGGCCTCGGGGTGCATCTCGCACGCCACCAGCCGGTCATTCTCGCGCAGGGACGCGCGGATCAACGCCGGTGATCCCGGATACCCGTCGGTCCCGGCCACCTGCTGCACGGTCTCGAGCAACCCGGTCACCGCCTCCGGCAGCGCGGCTTCGCGGGCACAGGCGCGCAGGCGCTCGATGCCGAGCGCCGCCTCGCCGGTCTTGCGCGCCCGCTCGCCGCCCAGGTCATAAACCCCGGCCCCGGCATGCAGATCGAGCGCCACGAACGGCTTGTTCCGCCGCTGCAATGCCGCCAGCACCGCGCGCAGCACCAGATGCTTGTGGATATCGGCGAAATTGCCGGCGTGGTAGTCGTGCTGATAGCTGAGCATGGCTCGCTCCCTTTCGCCCCGGCCATAAAAAAACCACCGCGGCGGACCACGGTGGCTGGACTTCCTTGCGGCCGGCTCCGGGTCACGGAGCGCGGCGCCCGCTGCGGGGGCAGTTTACTGGTTTACCGGGGACTCCGGGTCCAGCAGATAGGCCATGATGTGGCTGATCTCCCGCTCGCTCAGCAGTTCGTTGGAACCGAACCGGGGCATCTCCGTACAGGGGAAATACTGGTGAGGATTCGAGATCACCTCATGCGCATACCGCAGGGACGCCTCGTCGGTACCCCGGCCGTTCCCGTACCCGGCCAGGCTCGGCCCGATCGTGCCATAAACCGGCTCGTTCGGGTCCATCTGGTGACAGGCGTAGCAGTTACCGCCGGGAGTGCGCGTGGAATGGTCGTCGTTGCGATGCCCCACGCGGAACCCGTAGCCGGAACGGGCCAGCTCTGCGCCCCGCTCCCAGTCACCCAGACGTGGCCCCCCGGGGGGTGCCTCGTAGCTCTCCCGGGCGAGGGTGATCACCTCCTGCACCTGATCGTCCGGAAGCTCCCCTCCGACTACGGAACATGCACGCTGCAGGTCATCCTGCTCCATGCGCCCGCGGGCCGAACCGCCTTCCTGAACGGGCTGGTCCAGTCGATAACTGTCCGATTCGAACACGATATGTTCAACCAGTTCGTCCGTCTCCATCGAGGCGATGTCGATCTCGCCCTCGTCGGCGTCGCCGAAGAACTGACACCCCGTGGTGAACAACGCCGCCGACACGGCAAGCGGCAACCCCCAACGTACCCTGTGGCCTGGCATCCCTGATGTCTCCCCGATTCCGTTTCGCCGCCGAACTCGCGACCGCAGCCACACCGGCGGCACCGGCAGGGTGCACGGCGGCGCCCGGTTAACCCCGGATCGCGGGTGCGATGGTGAATAATGTCTGGTCCCGTGGCGAATGCCCCGGGAGGGGGCCGCCGCGAGGAACGCGGCGGCCCGGGTCACGATCCGCCGAACGGATCGTCATGCAGCCTTGCGGCTGCCCCGGATCAGTTGTTGACCGGGGACTCCGGATCCAGCAGATAGGCCATGATGTGGCTGATCTGCTCCTCGCTCAGCAGGCCCTGGAACCGGGGCATTTCCGCACACGGGAAGTACTGGTGCGGGTTGTGGATGACCTGATGGACGTATTCCCGGATGGCCTGGCTGTCGCCGCGGGTTGCGCCGTAGTTCACCAGGCTCGGCCCGATGGTGCCCTGCGTGGGACCTTCCGGATCGAACACGTGGCAGTTGACGCAGTTGCCGCCGGCTTCGCGGGTGGAATGGTCATCGGTACGGTGACCGATCCGATAGCCGTAGCCGGAGAACGCCAGCTCTTCACCACGCTCCCAGTCGCCCAGCTCGATGTCGCCTTCCGGGGCCTCGTACTGCTCGCGGGCCAGGGCCACCACGCGGCCGGCGGTCTCGCCGTCCGGGTCACCCTCGATCGAGCAGGCCGCCTGGATCTCGTCCTGGGTCATGCGCTCTTCCATGGTACCGCCTTCCTGCGGGACCTGGTCATAGCGGAAGCTGTCCGACTCGAAGATCATGTATTCGGCCAGCTCGTCCGCGCTCATCGCAGTGATGTCGACGTCGTCCGACTTGTTGCCCTCGGCCACGGCGCAGCCCGTTGCCAGCGCGACGGTTGCAAAGGCGGCCACACCGGCCGCAACAGTATTTTTCTTGAACATGCTTGCTGTCTCCTATTGCGTCCGGGGTTACCGCTTCAGGTCGGGCAGGATCGCCGGCTCGCCACGGGCCGCGTCATTCCAGAAAGCGATGAGCGCGGTGTTGGCCATCGAGTCCGGCCGGATGCCGGCGTGGCGCATCTGCCACACGCAACCACGGATGCGGTGGTTCTGACTGCGGACGTTGTCGTGCCCGGCACGCTGGGCCGGCCAGGAGACCGCCTTGGTCCATTCCTGGGAATCGCGCATCTTGGGCAGGACCGACGCACGAATGCGCTTGCCGGACTGACCGTGACAGGAGGCGCAGTTGAAGTCCTGAGCTCCGCCGCGACGGAAGAACAGCTTCTCGCCGGCCGCGATCATCGCCTGTTCCTCGGGATGATCGTTCTGCGGCTGCCACTCCATGCCGGAAGACTCCATGGCGATATAGGTGGTCAGCTGCATGATGTCCGAACCGCTGCCGTGGCGCTGCGCGACGGCCGCGTCATCGGCGTCGAAGCCCTGGATTTCCTTCATGCAGTGCACCAGGCGCTGCTCGAAATCCATGACCTTGCCGACGTCCTCGAAGTAGCGCGGCAGCTCCACGTAGGCGCCTTCCAGCACGCCCTCGCCCTTGCCGAAGTCGCAGGATTCCAGCGATGCGTTGTTCGGCCCGCGCTCCTCGTAGAACAGCTGCTCGCCGTCTTCCGCCACCCACAGGGCGGGGTTGTCCGGCATCATCATGATGTTCTGCTCACTCTGATGCAGATACGCCGAATCGGGGTTGGCGTCGAGCAGCTTCTGCAGGACATCGGTCGGGTCCTGCCATTCGCCGGCCTGGGCAGCGCCCCCGACCGCCATTGCTACGGGCAAGGCGAGCAATGCTTTCTTGAACATGGAAACCTCCATCACACGGTTTTATTCGATGGGCCCGGGTCTCCGTCGCCCGAACCTACGCTGCAGAGTGCGGAATGCGTGAACACCGTGTCAACAAACAAACGCTATATTAGCGTTTCCTAAAAGTCTGTTTTTCAAGGGTTCTTGCAGTCCGGCACCGATAGGCAGACGCCCCGGGGAACGGATCTATTCCCCTTTTTGCAAAAAGTTCCCGTTGATTTCGGTTTGCCGGTTGGCTTCGTGGCGCAGGAGGGCCTGTTTGGCGGCGGCCAGGGGGCCCGCAACCTGGCCGGCGTATCCCCCCGCGGATCCGCGATCGGGGGCGGCGCCGGCCGGCAGGACACGATGACAGGGGATGAACAGGGGCCAGGGATTGGCACGACAGGCCTGGCCCACGGCCTGCGGCGAGGAGCCGATGGCGCGGGCGATCTGGCCGTAGGTGCGGGTTTCGCCGACGGGGATGCGGGTCAGCGCGTGCCAGACCCGTTGCTGATGCGGGCTGCCGGGCGGCAGGCAATCGGGCGGAACCCAGGCACGCGGGTCCCGGGCGTAGACCTCGGGAGCGAAGGGCAGGCGCAGCGGGACGGGAACCCGCGTCTCATGGCCTTCCCAGCCGAGCAGGAGAAGGGAGTTTTCAGGGTCGCAGGCATACACAAAGGCCAGCGATGCACCCGGGAGGATGCAGCGCCGGCCTTGCATGCGCTCGCGCGGGGGTCCGCGGGACCAACCGCGGCCCGGAGGGTCAGCCGCGACCCTTGGCCCGGGCGCGCACGTCTTCCTTGATGCGCGCGGCCTTGCCGGTACGATCGCGCAGGTAGTACAGCTTGGCCCGACGGACCTTGCCGCGACGCTTGACCTGAATCTCGGCGATCTGCGGGCTGTGGGTCTGGAAGGTGCGCTCCACTCCGTTGCCGTAGGAGGTCTTGCGCAGGGTGAACGCGGAGTTCAGGCCGCGGTTGCGCTTGCCGATCACTACGCCCTCGAAGGCCTGCAGGCGCTCGCGCTCTCCTTCGCGCACCTTGACCTGCACCACCACGGTATCGCCCGGGCCGAAATCCGGGACATCGGATTTCATCTGCTCGGCTTCCAGTTGCTGAATGACGTTATTCATTGCTCGACCTCAATCATCGCTCTCGGAGCGGACGCCACCTCGCGGGTGACGCTCGCGGTATTCGTCCAGCAGGGCCTGATCCGTGCCCCCCAGTTCGAGCCGGGCCAGCAGATCCGGCCTGCGGCTCCATGTACGCCCCAGCGCCTCACGGCGGCGCCAGCGGCGGATCGCGCCGTGGTCGCCTCCAAGGAGGACGCCGGGGACGCGGTGTCCGTTCAGTTCCTCCGGCCGGGTGTAGTGCGGACAGTCCAGCAGGCCCTCGCTGAAGGAATCCTGCTCGGCGGAATCCGCATGCCCCAGCACCCCGGGCCGGAGGCGGGCGCAGGCATCGATGATCGCCATGGCGCCCAGTTCCCCGCCGGAGAGCACGTAGTCTCCCAGCGAGATTTCTTCATCGACTTCGGCTTCGATAAAGCGTTCGTCGATCCCTTCGTAGCGGCCGCAGACCAGCGCCACCCGCGGTCTTGCCGCGAGGGCCCGGACCCGCTGCTGATCCAGCGGCCGTCCCTGCGGGGTCAGCGCGACCACGTGCAGCGCCTCGCGGCCATCGGCCCGGGCGGCGTCCAGCGCCCCCTTCAGCGGCGGCACCTGCATGACCATGCCGGGGCCGCCGCCATAGGGCCGGTCGTCCACCGCCTGGTGCACCCCGCTGGCCCAGTCCCTGGGATTCCAGGTCCGCAGGTCCATCTGCCCGGCCTCCACGGCCCGGCGCGGGATGCCCCATTGCGTCACGGATGCGACCAGCTCCGGGAACAGGGTGATGACGTCGAAGCGCATCGCCGCGTCAGTATTCCGGATCCCAGTCCACCCGGATCCGTCCGCCCTCGAGATCGACCTCGAGGATGTACGGACCCTGCACCCAGGGGATCAGCCGCTCGCGTTCACCGCTCACGACCATCACGTCATTGGCGCCGGTCTCCATGAAACCGGTGACCGTCCCCAGCGGCGTGCCGTCGACATGTTCAACGGACAGGCCCTGCAGGTCGGCCCAGTAATACTCGCCTTCTTCCGCCGGGGGCAGCCACTCGCGTTCGATCGCCAGCTCGGCCCCCATCAGTCCGTAGGCGGCATCGCGATCGGCCACCCCGGCGAACTTGATGACCACGCCGGGGCCGTGCGCGCGGCCGCTTTCAATCTCCACCAGCCGCCATCCCTCGGCCTGCTTCATCCACAGGCGGGGGAAACCGGTGATGGCGTCACGCGGCTCGGTCTCGGAAAAGATCCGGACCCAGCCCCTGACGCCGTAGACCCCGGAGACGCGTCCGACGCGGATGCGCTCACCCGCCTCGCTCACCTGCGTCTCCCGGAGGTCAGGCCGCCGCAGCCTGCTGCTTGCGGTACCCCTTGACCAGGTGCTCCACGCGCTCGGACATGCCGGCGCCGTGGCTCAGCCAGTAATCGACCCGCTCGAGGTCGATCTTCAGCGGGATTTCCTGACCGCGGGCAACCGGATTGTGAAAACCGACGCGCTCGATGTAGCCGCTGTCGCGGCGGGCGCGGGAGTCGGTCACCACGATCGAGTAGAAGGGGCGCTTCTTGGCGCCGCGGCGTGACAGACGAATTGTAAGCATGAAGTCTTGAACCCCGTGAAGTTCGGTTTCGCGAGAAAACGCGCGATTATAACGAATTGCAGCGCCAAGACAAGGCCGAAGCCCCGTCGTCAGCGTTTCGGCAGGCCCCCTCCGGGGCCTCCAGGGCCGCCCATGCCGCCCATTTGTCCTCCGAGGGCCCGCATCATTTTCGATGCGCCGCCCTTGGAGAATTTCTTCATCGCCTTGCTCATCTGGGTGTGCTGCTTGAGCAGGCGGTTGACGTCCTGGATCTGGCAGCCGGAACCCGCGGCGATGCGGCGCTTGCGCGACCCCTTGATGATGTCCGGGTGGCGGCGTTCTTCGTCGGTCATCGAGGAGATCACGGCCCGCATGCGGCGGATCTCCTTGTCGCCGGCCTGATTCTTGATGGCCTCCTGCATCTTGCCGCCGCCGGGCAGCTTTTCCAGCATGCTGCCCATGCCGCCCATCTTTTCCATCTGATCCAGCTGCTCGCGCAGATCGTTGAGATCGAAGCCGCGCCCCTTCTTCAGCTTGCGCGTGAGCTTTTCGGCCTTTTGCTCGTCGACCTGCCGCGAGGCCTCTTCCACCAGGGAGACCACGTCGCCCTTGCCGAGGATACGGGACGCGATACGTTCCGGATGGAAGGGCTCGAGCCCGTCGGGGCGTTCGCCGGTGCCGATGAACTTGATCGGCACCCCGGTGATCTGGCGCACCGACAGCGCGGCACCCCCGCGGGCATCGCCGTCGGCCTTGGTCAGCACCACACCGGTCAGCGGGAGGGCGTCGCCAAAGGCGCGCGCGGTGTTGGCCGCGTCCTGCCCGGTCATGGAGTCGACCACGAACAGGGTCTCCACCGGTTCGACGGCCGCATGCAGGCTCTGCACCTCGGCCATCATGTCCTCGTCGACGTGCAGGCGCCCGGCGGTGTCCACCAGCAGCACGTCGATCCCTTCGCGCCGCGCCCGCTGCACCGCACCGGTGGCGATGTCGTCGGGCTTCTGCGAAGTATCGCTGGGGTAGAAGGTCACCTCGACCTGGCCGGCCAGGGTCTCCAGCTGCTGGATCGCGGCGGGGCGGTAGACGTCGCAGCTGACCACCGCCACGCGTTTCTTGTCGCGCTCGCGCAGGAGCTTCGCCAGCTTGCCGATACTGGTGGTCTTGCCCGCGCCCTGCAGGCCGGCCACCAGCACCACCGCCGGCGGCTGCGCGGCCAGATTGAGGGAGGCGTTCTCGCCACCCATGGTCGCGACCAGCTCGTCGTGCACGACCTTGATCAGGGCCTGCCCCGGCGTCAGGCTGCCGATGACCTCCTTGCCCAGCGCCTTTTCCTTGACGTCCTTCACGAACTCGCGCACCACCGGCAGCGCGACGTCGGCCTCGAGCAGGGCCATGCGCACTTCGCGCAGGGCCTCCTGGATGTTGTCCTCGGTCAGGCGCGCCTGACCCTTCAGACGCTTCATCGTGTCCTGGAGGCGACTGGAAAGGCCGTCGAACATGGGACGTGTCTCCTGCGGATGAAATCGGCGGGGCGCGGCCCGCATCGAATCGAGCATTATACCCGTGACGGGGGTCTCCTGCAGCGCGCGATGACGAAGTGCATTCGCGGGCGTGACAAGGGATAATCCGCGCATGACCACGATCGCCGGAACCATCGCCGTTTTTCTGTACCTGATCGCGCTGGGCTACCTGGCCCTGGGGATACGCGACCGACCGCTGGCCGCCGGGCAGCCACGCGGACCGCTGGCAGTGTGGCTGCTGGCGCTGATCGCACATCTGGTTGCCCTGGTCCCGGCGATCGCGACCGGCACCGGCTGGAACCTGTGCCTGGGCAATGCGCTGTCGGCGTCGATGTGGCTGGTGGCGGCCCTGCTATGGGTCACCGCCCTGCGTCACCCGCTGGCCAGTCTCGGGATGGTGGTCCTGCCACTGACCCTGCTGGCCGCGCTGACCGCGCTGCTGTGCGACGGCGACGCCCGCTACGCGACCTCGGCCGGCATCGCGGTGCACGTACTGTTTTCCGCCCTGGGCTGGGCTTTTCTTGCACTATCCACCGCGCAGGCTGCGGTGATGACCGCCCAGCACCGCGCCCTGCACGACCACCACACGCGCGGGATCGTGCGCTACCTGCCGCCGCTGTTCTCCATGGAGCTGTGGCTGTTCCGCATGATCTTCATCGGCTGGCTGTTCCTCGGGCTGAGCCTGCTCTCGGGCTTCATCTTCGTCGACGACCTGTTCGCTCAGGACCTGGTGCACAAGTCGGTGCTGTCGATCCTGGCCTGGCTCATCTTCTCGGTGCTGCTGCTGGGGCGCTGGCGGCTGGGCTGGCGCGGGTCGCGCGCGCTGGCCTGGACCACCGGCGGCTTCGTCGCGCTGGTACTGGCCTACTTCGGCACCAAGCTGGTGCTGGAGGTCATCCTCGGGCGCGTCTGAGCCCCTGCCCCGGCGCTTGACAGCCTCGCGGGGCTTGCCTGAAATGGAGCCAGCCCACCCCTGACCGCAGGTCGCCCCGTTGCAAGAAATCCCGCTGTCCGTCCTGTTCGGCGCGCTGGTCGTGCTGTTCCTGCTGTCGGCCTTCTTCTCCGGGTCGGAGACGGCACTGATGGCGCTGAACCGCTACCGCATGCGGCATCGCGCCCAGACCGGGCACCGCGGGGCGGCGGATGCCGCACACCTTCTGGAACAACCGGACCGGCTGATCGGGCTGATCCTGCTGGGCAACAATTTCGTCAACATCCTGATCGCCCAGATCGCCACCATCATCGGCTGGCGGCTGTTCGGCGACACCGGGGTGGCCATCGCCACCGGCGTGCTGACCCTGACCCTGCTGATCTTCGCCGAGACCGCCCCCAAGACCCTGGCGGCCCTGCACAGCGAGCGGGTCGCCTACCCCGCGGCACGAATCTACCGCATCCTGATGCGGGTGCTGTGGCCGGTGGTATGGCTCATCAACCTGCTGGCCAACAATTTCCTGCGGCTGTTCGGGGTGCCGGTGGATGCCCGCCAGCGCTCGGCCCTCAATGCGGACGAGCTGCGCAGCGTGGTCTCCGAGGCGGGCTCGCTGATCCCTCCGAACCACCGCCGCATGCTGCTCAACCTGCTGGATCTGGAGCGGGCCACGGTCGAGGACATCATGATCCCGCGTAACGAGATCGTGGTGCTGGACCTGACCGAGCCGTGGAACGAGGTCCTGGATCAGCTGCTGCACGGCAGTTTCACACGGCTGCCGGTGGTGGAGGGCGAGCTGGACCGGGTGCTGGGCTTTCTTCACCTGCGCGACGTCCTGCCGCTGATCGAGCGTGACGAGTTCGGCCCCGAAGAACTGCGCCAGGTGGTGACGGCACCCTGTTTCATTCCCGAAGGGACGCCGCTGAACCGCCAACTGATCAACTTCCAGCAGCAGCGTCGCCGGATCGGGCTGGTAGTGGATGAATATGGTGACATCCAGGGCCTGATCACCCTGGAGGACCTGCTGGAGGACATCGTCGGCGAATTCACCACCGACTCGCCGACCATGAGCGACGACGTGCTGTTCCAGGACGACGGCGCGGCGATGGTCGACGGCGGCATCCACCTGCGCGAGATCAACCGCGCCCTGGCGCTGGACCTGCCGCTGGACGGCCCGCGCACCCTCAGTGGGCTGATCGTGGAGCACCTCGAGAGCATCCCCGAAGCCCCGGTCAGCGTGCGCATCAACGGCGTGGTAATGGACATCGTGCAGATCAAGAACAACACCATCCGCACCGTGCGCATCCCGCCGGAACACCACAGCCCGACCACCCCGGAAGACTGACATGGCCCGCAGCAAGACCCAGTACATCTGCCGCGCCTGCGGCGCGACCTCGCCCAAATGGGCCGGCCAGTGCGGGGAATGCGGCGCTTGGAACACCCTCGAGGAGGCCGCGCCGGTCGCCTCCGCCGGGCCGCGCGGCGGCGGCTATGCCGGCGAGAGCGCACGCATCACCCGGCTGGGCGAGGTCGAGACCGGCGAGCTGCCGCGCACCTCCACCGGCATCTCCGAACTCGACCGGGCCCTGGGCGGCGGCCTGGTGACCGGCTCGGTGATCCTGATCGGCGGCGACCCCGGCATCGGCAAGTCGACCCTGCTGCTGCAGACCCTGGCCGCCCTGCCACCGGAACAGACCCTGTATGTGACCGGCGAGGAATCCGCCCAGCAGGTGAGCATGCGCGGGCAGCGCCTGGGGCTGGAAGTGGACGGCCTGCGCCTGCTGACCGAGACGCAGGTGGAAAACATCATCGCCACCTGCGAAAGCGAGCGCCCCGGGGTGCTGGTGATCGACTCCATCCAGACCCTGTTCACCGCCGCTTCGCAGTCGGCCCCGGGATCGGTCAGCCAGGTGCGCGATGCCGCCGCCGCCCTGGTCCGGCTCGCCAAGCAGCGCGGCATCACCGTGATCCTGGTCGGCCACGTGACCAAGGACGGGCAGCTGGCCGGCCCGCGCATCCTCGAACACATGGTCGACACCGTGCTGTACTTCGAGGGCGACCCGGACGGGCGCTACCGCATGCTGCGGGCGGTCAAGAACCGCTTCGGCGCGGTCAACGAGCTGGGCGTGTTCGCGATGCTGGAGACCGGACTGAAGCCCGTCTCCAACCCCTCGGCGATCTTCCTGTCACGCCACGAGAACCCGGTGCCCGGCAGCGTGGTGATGGTCACCCGCGAAGGTACCCGCCCCCTGCTGGTGGAGGTCCAGGCCCTGGTCGCCGAGAGCCACGCCTCGCAGCCGCGACGCATCACCGTGGGCCTGGAGCAGAACCGCCTGACCATGCTGCTGGCGGTGCTGCACCGCCATGGCGGCGTGGCCCTGTTCGACCAGGACGTGTTCATCAACGTGGTCGGCGGCGTCCGCGTGACCGAGACCGCCGCCGACCTGCCGATGCTGGCCGCCGCGCTGTCCAGCCTGCGCGACCGCCCCCTGCCGCAGGAACTGCTGGCCTTCGGCGAGGTGGGCCTGGCCGGCGAGATCCGCCCGGTCCCCAACGGCGAGGAACGCCTGCGCGAGGCCGCCAAGCATGGCTACACCCGCGCCATCGCCCCCGCCGCGAACGCCCCGCGCAAGCCGATCAAGGGCATGGAGGTGGTCGCCGTCTCGCGCCTGGGCGAGGTCCTCGACGCGCTGTAGGCCGGAAGTCGGCATAACGGGCCGCGCAGAGCCGGCAACGACCACTCCGAATCCATAAGAAAGGGCGCCCGCCGGGGCGCCCTTTCTTAATCGGCCGGCCTGGCCTCACCGTCAATTGACGGCGTCGAGATCCGCCGCCAGGGATTCGCGCATGCCCTCGGGCACGGCGTCCACGCGGTGGTTGTAGTTCTCGTGGTCCACGCCGGCGGCGATGGCCGCGCCGGATTTGGCCGCCGACACCATCGCGGGCGTCAGTTCGAAGCGCAGGAAGTGCACCGACGAGGTCTTGTCCTCGGTCTCGCGGTCGAGGTCCTCGTTGGCGATCGGATAGACCTTCTCGTGGCCTTCCACCTGCACCCAGGTCACGCGCTCGATGCCGATCAGCTTCGACAGCTGTACCTTGCGCTCGTCCGCGTCGGGGAATTCGACCATCATGGTCACCTTCCAGTTGGAGCCGTCCGGGATCAGGGGGTTGTAGGCACCCAGTTCGTCCTCGATGCCTTCGCGGTCGAAGATCTTCTCGATCCGCAGCATCTCCTGGATCTGGTACTGCATGGTCATGCGATCTTCGAAGTGCAGGGTGACCGCAGGACCGATCTGCAGCACGCGGTGACGCTTGTGCTCCATCACGTCACGACGGAATTTCGGCCGTACCTCGGAATACTGTTCCAGGGAATACAGGTCGTCACGGCTGAGCTTGTCCACGTTTTCCTCCGTTACCATATTCTCACCTCCTCGAGCACCGGGAGCCACATCACCCGCGCGGGGGGCATCAGTGGTCGTGATGCTGGCTTTTGTCGGTGTAGTCCTTGTCGGACCACAGGTTGTCCTTGAGTTCGTGATCGAACACCGGGTTCCGGCGGCGGATCCACTCCAGCACCATCGCCGCATGTTCGATCTCCTCGTCACGGTTGTGCGCGAGGATCGCCTTCAGTTCGGGATCCTTGCAGGCGTCCATGCGCTGCTGGTACCAGTCGACCGCCTCGAGCTCTTCCATCAGCGAAACGATGGCGCGATGCATCTCGCGCGATTCGTCGCTGAGCTCCTCGACCGGTTCGTGGTAGCTGTCACTGGCCATTCGCTTCCCTCCTGATGGGTGTTACAGCCCGTAGGCCTGACGCAGCAGCGTCAGCGGGTGCTCGGGCTGCTTGTCGTCGTCCTTCATGCCGTTCTCGATCATGTGGCCGGCCATCGGGCAGTCACTGGAGAAGTGGTCCGCCTCGGCCTTCTGCACCCGGTTCACCACGGGCCGGCAGATCTTGCTGGCCGTCTCGTAGAACTCGCTCTTCACGCCGTAGGTGCCGTCGTGCCCGGAGCAGCGTTCGACTACGTCGATCTCGGTGTCCGGCACCAGCTTGAGCAGATCGCGGGTCTTCAGGCCCATGTTCTGCACGCGCAGATGGCAGGCGGCGTGGTAGGCGATCTTGCCCAGCTTTTCCGGGAAGTCGGTGTTCAGCTTGCCGTCCTTGTGGCGCTCCATCAGGTACTCGAACGGGTCGAAGATACGATCGCGCACCGTGGCCACGTCGGCGTCGTCCGGGAACATCAGCGGCAGTTCCTGCTTGTACATCAGCACGCAGGACGGAACCGGGGCGACGATGTCGTAGCCCTGGTCGATCATCTTCTTCATCGCCGGGATGTTGGCGTCCTTGGAGGCCTCCACCGACTCCAGGTCGCCCAGCTCGAGCTTGGGCATGCCGCAGCACTGCTCCTTCTCGACCAGCGTGACCTCGATGCCGTTGTGCTCGAAGACCTTGACCAGGTCCTCGACCAGGTGCGGCTCGTTGTAGTTGCCGTAGCAGGTGGCATACAGCGCGACCTTGCCCTGGGTGGCGCCGGCCGGTTCCGGGTTGCTCACCCCGCCGGACACCTTCGACACGCGCGAACGGCCCTTGTTCGAGTGATACTCGGGCACCGGGGCGTCCGGGTGCACGCCGACGGTCTTGTCCAGCAGCTTACGCACGGTTCCGTTCTTGTTGGCCGCGTTGACCGCGCCGGCCACCACCGGAATGCCCGCCAGCTTGCCCACCGTGTCGGTACTGGAGAGCAGTTTGTGCGAGGTCTTCGCACCCTCGTTCTGGAACCGGAATGCCTTGGCCCGCAGCATCAGGTGCGGGAAATCCACGTTCCACTCGTGCGGCGGGACGTAGGGGCACTTGGTCAGGTAGCACAGGTCGCACAGGTAGCAGTGATCCACCACCTGCCAGAAATCTTTCTTGTCGACCCCGTCGACTTCCATGGTCTCGGATTCGTCGACCAGATCGAACAGCGTGGGGAATGAATGACACAGACTGACGCAGCGCCGGCAGCCGTGGCAGATATCGAAGACGCGCTCGAGTTCGTTGAACAACGATTCCTCGTTGTAGAACTCGGGGTTCTTCCAGTCCAGTGGATGGCGGGTCGGGGCTTCGAGACTGCCTTCACGTTGATGGGTCGGCGCAGACATTCATCCCTCCGGATGTTCTGATTGTTCTGTTCTTGCAGACAAGACGGGGCCGGCTGAGCCGGCCCCGCTGCGGGACACGAGCCGCGACGATCAGTCGTCCAGCTGGTCCAGCGCCTTCTGGAAGCGGTTGGCGTGGGAACGCTCCGCCTTGGCCAGGGTTTCGAACCAGTCGGCGACTTCGTCGAAGCCTTCGTCGCGCGCGGTCTTGGCCATGCCCGGGTACATGTCGGTGTACTCGTGGGTCTCGCCGGCGACCGCGGTCTTCAGGTTGGCTTCGGTACCACCGAATTCCAGGCCGGTGGCCGGGTCACCACAGTCCTCGAGGTACTCGAGATGCCCATGGGCGTGGCCGGTTTCACCTTCCGCGGTGGAGCGGAACACGGTAGCCACGTCATTGTAGCCTTCCACGTCCGCCTTCGAAGCGAAGTACAGATAGCGACGGTTCGCCATCGATTCGCCGGCAAACGCTTCCTTCAGGGCTTCTTCGGTCTTGCTGCCTTTCAGATCCATGATGTCTCTCCTTCTTCGTATGGGTTCTACACAGACACAGCGAGCGAGTGTCGCATCGAGTGCAGAGGATGATTTAGACTCTGTCTAAACCGTATCGCAAATGTATGCCCTGCCCCCGGCCCTGTCAACCTGCCCCCTCGTGCTTTTCACGCACGCGCGGATCCGGTACTTTGGCCGTTTTTGCAGCCGACAATCGCCATGTCCGACGAGACTCCCGATCCCGCCCCCGGAACCCCGGCCGACTTCGAAGCCAGCCTGGAGGCCCTGGAGACCCTGGTGGCCCGCATGGAGTCGGGCGAGCTGGGTCTGGAACAGTCGCTGGAGGAGTTCCAGCAGGGCATGCAGCTGGTCGATCGCTGCCAGCGGGCCCTCGACGAGGCCCAGCGGCGCATGGAAGCCCTGACCACCGAAACCTCCGGCAATCCGGAAGCCGCCAGCGGGACCCCGCCCGCGACGGATGACGATGACCCGGTGCCCTTCTGATCCGGACCCGCGGACGCCCGACGTGACAGCCACCACCTCGCCCGAACAGGCCATCCCCGCGTATCAGGAACGCATCGAGGGGGTCCTGGACCGAGCCCTCGATCCCGCCGGCGCACCCGACGCCCGGCTGATCGAGGCGATGCGCTATGCCACGCTCTCCGGCGGCAAGCGCCTGCGCCCGCTGCTGGTGTATGCCACCGGCGAGGCCCTGGGGGCCCCGCAGGACGCGCTGGATGCCGCAGCCGCGGCGGTGGAAATGATCCACGTCTACTCGCTCATCCACGACGACCTTCCGGCGATGGATGACGACGATCTGCGGCGCGGACGCCCGACCTGTCATCGGGCCTACGATGAAGCCACCGCGATCCTCGCCGGCGACGCCCTGCAGGCGCAGGCCTTTGTCACGCTGTCGAGCGGGACGGCGGCACTGCCGGCCGGGCGCGCCCCGGTCATGCTGCAGGAACTGGCCCGCGCCGCCGGCCTGCAGGGCATGGCCGGGGGCCAGGCCATCGATCTGGGAGCTTGCGGCGGGCGCCTGGATCTGCCGGGGCTGGAGGGCATGCACCGGCTGAAGACCGGCGCCCTGATCCGCGCCTCGGTTCGCCTGGGCGGGCTGGCCGGCGGCGCCGACGACGCCCTGCTGGCGCGCCTGACCGACTACGCCGAATGCATCGGCCTGGCCTTCCAGATCCGCGACGACATCCTGGACGTCGAGGGTGATCCGGAGACCCTGGGCAAGGCCTGCGGAGCGGATGCGCGCCTGGACAAATCGACCTTCCCCGCGCTGATGGGCCTGGAAGCCTCGCGCGAACGCGCGGTGGCGCTGGTCGACCAGGCCCTGGAGGCGCTGCAACCCCTGGATGCGGAGGCCGATTTGCTTCGCCATCTCGCGCGTTACATTGTCGACCGCATCCACTGAGCCGGTGCCCTCCGCGATGCAAGCCACCCCCCTCCTCGATGCCATCGAGTGGCCTTCCGATCTGCGCGCCCGGCCGGGCGCCGAACTGCCGGAGATTGCCCGGGAGCTGCGCACCTTCCTGATCGACAGTGTCTCGCGCACCGGCGGACATCTGGCCGCCAACCTCGGGACGGTGGAACTGGCGATCGCCCTGCACTACGCCTTTGATACCCCGGACGACCGGATCGTCTGGGACGTGGGGCACCAGGCCTATGCGCACAAGATCCTGACCGGACGGCGCGAGGCCATGGCGACCCTGCGCCAGCACGGCGGACTGGCGGGCTTCCCCAAGCGCGCGGAGAGCGAGTACGACGCCTTCGGCGCCGGGCATTCCAGCACCTCCATCAGCGCCGCCGCGGGCATGGCCCTGGCCGCCCGCCACGCAGGCCTCGACCGGCGCCACGTGGCGGTGATCGGCGACGGCGCGATGACCGCCGGAATGGCCTTCGAGGCGCTCAACCACATCGGCGAGCTGGACTGCAACCTGCTGGTCATCCTCAACGACAACGACATGTCCATCTCGCCCAACGTGGGCGCGATGAACCAGTACTTCACCCGGCTGCTGTCGGGGCGCCTGTACAGTTCGATGCGCGAGGGCTCCAAGCGCATGCTGGAGTTCGTGCCGCCGATGAAGGCGTTCGCCCAGCGCGCCGAGGAGCACATGAAGGGCATGCTGGTGCCCGGCACGCTGTTCGAGGAACTGGGCTTTCGCTATTTCGGGCCGGTCGACGGTCACGATGTCAGCGGTCTGGCCGGCATCCTCAAGAACCTGCGCGGCGGGCACGGACCGCAGCTGCTGCACGTCGTCACCCGCAAGGGCCAGGGCTATGCCCCGGCCGAAGAGGACCCCTGCCGCTATCACGGTGTGTCCAAGTTCGAACCGGAGAACGGTCTCGCCCCCTCCGGTCCGAAGGCACCGACCTACACCGACGTCTTCAGCCAGTGGCTGTGCGACCAGGCGGCGGCCGACGAGCGCCTGCTGGGCATCACCCCGGCGATGCGCGAGGGCTCCGGCCTGGTCGCCTTCTCCGAACAGTACCCGCAGCGCTACTTCGACGTCGGCATCGCCGAGCAGCACGCAGTGACCCTGGCGGCCGGCATGGCCTGCGAGGGCCAGCACCCGGTGGTGGCGATCTACTCGACCTTCCTGCAGCGGGCCATGGACCAGGTCATCCATGATGTCGCCCTGCAGGATCTGCCGGTGCTGTTCGCCATCGACCGGGCCGGCATCGTCGGCGCGGACGGCCCCACCCATGCCGGTACCTTCGACATTGCCCTGCTGCGCAGCGTACCCAACCTGCTGCTGATGGCCCCGGCCGACGAGGCCGAATGCCGCCGCATGCTGGCGACCGGCTTTGCCTGGAACGGCCCGGCCGCGGTGCGCTATCCGCGCGGCAGCGGCCCGGGCACGGAGCCGGGCGACCGTCTGGATCCGCTGCCGGTGGGCGAGGCCGAGATCCGTCGCGAGGCGGGCGCGGACGGTGCGGGGGAACGCATCGCCATCCTGTCCTTCGGCGCCCTGCTGGATACGGCGCTGGAGGCCGGCGAAGCCCTGGATGCGACGGTCGTCAACATGCGCTTCGTCAAGCCGCTGGATACCGCCTGCCTGGCCCGCCTGGCGGCGGAACACGACCGCCTGGTGACGCTGGAGGATCATGCCCGCGCCGGCGGCGCCGGCAGCGCGGTCCTGGAGTGGCTGTCGGCGGAGGGGCTGGACATCCCCTGCCAGACCCTCGGCATCCCCGACCGCTTCACCGAACACGGGCCGCGCGAGACCATCCTCGCCGAATGCGGTCTCGATACCGCCGGCGTGCTGGCAGCGATTCGCCACGCGGCCGGGCAGGAGAATTGCGCCGCACCGGGCGGCCGGCTAGGCTTTGCAGGCTGACAGCCATCTCCCGGCCCGCCGGCCGACCGCTTCCGGAATCCGAACATGAGTGCCCGCTATACCCTGCGCGTCCTGACCGACTTCGCCTCCGCGCACACCCTGCGCGATTATCCGGGGCAGTGCGCGAACATGCACGGCCACAACTGGAAGGTGGAAGCCGAGGTGGAGGCCGAAACCCTGGACGACACCGGGATGGCGGTGGATTTCAAGGTGGTCAAGAATGCCGCACGCGAGATCGCCGGGCAGCTGGACCATCGTTACCTCAACGACGTGCCGCCGTTCGACACGGTCAATCCCACCGCGGAGAACATCGCCCGCTGGTTCTTCCGCGAGATGGCGGAACGCCTGAACCGCCCCGGGCTGCGCGTCAGCGCCCTGACCCTGTGGGAGACCGACCGCGCCTGCGTGCGCTACAGCGAGGACGGCTAGCCAGACACCCGGCTCGCTCCAGCAACCCCTGCGCCACCTACAGGTGGTTGGAAGCGTAATCCGCCAGCCGCGAGCGCTCGCCGCGGGTGAGCGTGATGTGTCCGCTGTGCGTCCATTCACGGAAGCGGTCCACCACATAGGTCAGCCCCGAGGTGGTCTCGGTGAGATACGGGGTGTCGATCTGCGCGATGTTGCCGAGCGCGACGATCTTGGTCCCCGGCCCGGCACGGGTGATCAGCGTCTTCATCTGCTTGCTGGTGAGGTTCTGCGCCTCGTCCAGGATGATGTAGCGGCTGAGGAAGGTACGCCCGCGCATGAAGTTGAGCGAGCGAATCTTGATGCGGCTGGTCAGGATGTCCCCGCTGGCCGCCCGGCCCCATTCCCCGGCCCCTTCGGTGTTGCCGCCGAGGACCTCGAGATTGTCCATCAGGGCCCCCATCCAGGGGGTCATCTTCTCCTCTTCGGTACCCGGCAGGAAGCCGATGTCCTCGCCCACCGGCACCGTCACCCGGGTCATGATGATTTCCTTGTAGGTCCCGTCCTCGAGCGTCTGCGCCAGGCCGGCCGCCAGGGTCAGCAGGGTCTTCCCCGTCCCCGCCGCTCCCACCAGCGAGACGAAATCGACCTCCGGATCCATCAGCAGATTGAGCGCCAGGTTCTGCTCGCGGTTGCGGGCATTGATGCCCCAGACCGTGTGCCGGGGATTCATGTAATCGTCCACCAGCTCGATCACGGCGCTCTCGGCCGGCCGATCCACCTCCAGCACGATGGCACTCAGGGGCTGCTCGCCCTCGCGATAGACGAACTGGTTGGGATGCCATTCCGCAACCAGTGGCCCCTTCACCCGGTAATAGGTCCGGCCGGCCTCCTGCCAGGAATCCATCGCCGCGCCGTGGGTGTCCCAGAAGTCGCCGGGCAGCTCCTGCATCCCCGAGTACAGCAGCGAAACGTCATCCAGCACCTGGTCGTTGTGGTAGTCCTCCGCATGCAGGCCGATCACCGCGGCCTTGATGCGCAGGTTGATGTCCTTGGACACCAGGGTCACCCGAACATCCGGGAGCTCCTCTTCCAGCGCCCGTGCGGTGCTGAGAATGTCGTTGTCGGCCGAAGAGCCCGGCAGCGACTCGGGCAAGTGCGAATTCAGGCTGCGGGTCTGGAAAAACAGCCGGCCATGGCCGCCGAGATCCGAGTCCTCCAGCGACGTCGCGGTCAGCGACAGCCCGGCGACAATCGCTTCGTGGGTGGCCCCGGTCATCAGCTCGTCGATGAACCGGCTCACCTGACGCACGTTGCGCGCCACCTCGGAGACCCCCTTCTTGCCCCGGTCCAGCTCTTCCAGGACCACCATCGGCAGGAAGATGTCGTGTTCCTTGAAACGGAACAGCGCGGTGGGGTCGTGCATCAGGACGTTGGTGTCCAGCACGAACAGATGACGGCCGGGTTCGCGGTCTTCGATCATCGGGCCTCCGGGGCGCAGGGGCAGGGGCAGAAACGCGCTCGATGTCAGCCCGAGAGTTCACGCACCGCGGCGAGCACCTCGTCCACGTGGCCGGGGACTTTCACCTTGCGCCATTCCCGGCGCAGCACGCCGTCCGCGTCGATCAGGAACGTGGAGCGCTCGATGCCGCGCACCTGCTTGCCGTACATGTTCTTCATGCCAATGACGTCGAAGGCCTCGCACAGGCGCTCGTCCGCATCGCTGAGCAGGTCGAACGGCAGCTCCTGCTTGCTGCGGAAATTCTCGTGGCTCTTCACGCTGTCGCGCGAGCACCCGAGGATCACCGCCCCCGCTGCCTCGAAATCGGCCAGACGCTCGGCAAAGTCACGGCTCTCGTTGGTACACCCCGGCGTGTTGTCCTTGGGGTAGAAATACAGGACCACCATGCGCCCGCGGAAATCCTCCAGCGCCAGCTCCCGGTCGCCGGTGGCCGGCAGGCGGATATCGGCAGGTACGGGCTGATCGATCGCAACCGTCATTCTCGTGTCTCCGGTCGGGGACGGGGCGGCATTCAGGCCTTGATCGGCTCCAGCACCCCGTCGAGATTGAGTTCGTCGCAGAAGTCCATGAATTCGCCCCGCAGCGTCGCCAGATGCTGCGCGGCCGGGATGTCGATCACGATGTTCGCCGCGAACATGCGGGCGCCCGTCTGCTGCGCCGTGTAGACGCGACTTTGTACATCCCGCAGGTTGACGCCTCGCGTGGCGAAGAAGTTCGCCAGGCCGTGCAGGAGCCCCGGGGCATCCAGGGCGATGACGTCCACGGCATAGGCCATGGCGGCCTCTCCGGCCTCCTCCAGCGGCCCGCGACGCGCGGTCACCACCAGCCCGCTCTCGCGTTCCAGACGTTCCAGCCGCCCTTCCAGGGTCGCCAGGGTCTTCCAGTTTCCGCTGGCGGTCACCGCCATGCAGGCGTAGCCGGAAAGCACCACCATGCGGCTGGCTTCCAGATTGCAACCGGATTCGGCGACGTGCTGGGTCACCTGGGTCACCAGGCCCGGCCGGTCCGGCCCCAGCAGGCTCAGCACCAGTTCGGTGTGCGTACCGGCCCCGACGACCTCAGCCACGGGCCCGGCCTCCTGCAACCGGCGAGCTGGATGGCGAACGGCAATGGCGCATCGCGTGGATCATGATGCCGGAACATATCACCTCCCCGGGTACAGGCCAACGCGGCGCTTTCTTGAATGCCCTGTCAGTCCCCCGTTAGACTGCACCATTACTTGTCCTGGAGGGGGCGATGTTTCAAGGCAGCATGGTCGCGCTCGCGACCCCGATGCACGCCGATGGCAGCCTGGACTGGCCAGCGCTGGATCGGCTGCTGGAATTCCATGTCGAGTCGGGTACCGACGCCATCGTCGCCGTGGGCACCACCGGCGAATCGGCCACCCTCGATTTCGACGAACACTGCGAGGCCATCGCGCACGTCGTGCGCACCATCGATGGCCGGCTCCCGGTCATTGCCGGAACCGGAGCCAACTCCACCCGCGAGGCCATCGCCCTGACCCGGTGCGCGAAGGAAGCCGGTGCCGATGCCTGCCTGCTGGTCGCCCCCTACTACAACAAGCCCACCCAGGAAGGCCTGTATCTGCATCACAAGGCCATCGCCGAGGCGGTGGACATCCCGCAGATCCTGTACAACGTGCCCGGCCGGACGGCGGTCGACATCCTGCCCGAAACGGTCGAACGCCTGGCCGGGGTGCCCAACATCGTGGGCATCAAGGAAGCCACCGGAAGCAACGAGCGCACCGCCGAGCTGGTCGAACGCGTCGGCAGCCGCCTGGACCTGTTCAGCGGCGAGGATGCCAACGGACTTGCCTTCATGCTGGCCGGCGGCCACGGCGTCATCTCGGTCACGGCGAACGTCGCGCCGCGTCTGATGTCGGAGATGTGCCGGGCAGTGCGCGAAGGCGATGCCGAACGAGCCCGCGAGATCAACCGCCAGCTGGACGGGCTGCACTCGGCCCTGTTCCTGGAGGCCAACCCGATCCCGGTCAAATGGGCACTTCAGCAGATGGGCATGATGGAAGAAGGCATCCGCCTCCCGCTGACACCGCTTTCAGCTCCGTTTCACGCCCCGGTTCTGGACGCCATGCGCCAGGCCGGCATCGAGGTATGAACCGTTCATGACCCGTTTTTCGTCCTTTTCCGCTCGTACGACCGTACGCGCTTACCTGCCCGCGGCGCTGCCGCTGGCCGTCGCCCTCGCACTGGGTACCGCCGGCTGCGCCGGTACCGATGACCGTGGCCCGGTATATCAGGAATCCCGTCAGGCCCCTGACCTTGAGGTTCCGCCCGAACTCAGTGCCCCCGACAGCCGCGACGGCTACCGCGTCCCCGACGCGCCGGGAGAACGCGTCAGCGCCCGCGAGATGCAGCAGCCCGATACCCGACAGACCGGCACACCCGGCGGAACGGGCGCCCTGGCGCCGCGAGCCGGCGAGGTCCAGGTCCTCCCCGAAGACAGCGATGTACAGATCTGGCGTGACGGCGATACGCGCTGGCTGACGGTCGATACCGACCCGGACGACCTGTGGAATCGCCTGGCCGCGTTCTGGGACAGCCAGAACCTGCCGCTGGAACGCAACGAACCGGAAGTTGGCATCATGGAAACCCAGTGGGCCGAAGACCGCGCCGGTATCCCGTTCAGCGGCACCCGCGGTTTCATCGCCCGGACCATTGGCGGTCTCTACGATTCGAACACCCGTGACCGGTACCGCCTGCGCGTCGAACGCGAGGACGACGGTCGCACCGCAGTCTACATCACCCATCGCGGGGCCGAAGAACAGCCCGTGGGCGAAGAACGCTTCCTCTGGGTTTCCCGCCCCTCCGATCCGGAACTGGAGGCGGAAATGCTCAATCGTCTGCGCCTGTTCCTGCTCACCGGCGACCCCGGCGAAGGCGGTCAGCGCGCCGACGAATCCGAGGTCCAGCGGGTGCCGGGCGCTCGCATCGAGAATGTCGGCGACGAACTGGTTCTTCGCTTTGACAGCGAAACGGACCAGGTATGGCGGCACCTCGGCACGCGTCTCGACCGTTCCGGCCTCCTCGTCGACGAACGCGACCGCCGCAGCGGCGTGCACGAAGTCACCTATCGCCCCGACAGCGCCGACGAAGACGAAGGAGGCTTCTTCAGCCGCCTGTTCGGTCGCGGTGACCGCCGCGCAGACACGCGCTACCGGCTCGAACTCTCCGCGGACAACGGCCAGTCCCTCCTGCGTGCACGGGACATCGAGGGCGAACCGCTGGACGAGGACGACACCCGATTCCTCCTCGAACGGATCGAGGAAGGCTTTCGCCGCTGATCACCGAGCACCGGCGCTGTCGGCATGCTGCAATACTGTTCTCTTGGAAGCGGAAGCGGCGGGAACGCACTGGTCGTGCGGGCCCGCCACACCTGCATCATGATCGACTGCGGCTTCTCCGCGCAGGAGGCCGAACGTCGACTCGCGCGCGCCGGCCTGCAGCCGGACAAGCTGGACGCGCTCCTGATCACGCACGAGCACGGTGACCATATCGGGGCTGCCGGGGCGTTCTCCCGACGCCACGGAATCCCCGTATACGCTTCCCACGGCACCCTTCGTGCCGCCCGCGACAATCGCTTCGCCAGCACCCGGGAAATCACCAGCGACTCGCCGATCGAGATCCGCGACCTGCGGGTGATTCCGTTCACCGTCCCGCATGACTCACGGGAACCCACACAGTTCACGTTGTCCGATGGTGACCGCGAGCTGGCACTAATGACCGACGCCGGTCATGTCACGACCCACATGGTCGAGATCGCCGCCCGCGTCGACGGACTCCTGCTCGAATGCAACCACGAACCGGATATGCTCCAGGCCGGCCCGTACCCCGAGCGTCTCAAGGAGCGCATTCGCGGAGGATGGGGCCACCTCCCCAATCACGCGGCGCGTGACCTGCTCCGACGGGCCGATAACCGAAAGCTGCGCTCGCTGATCGGGATGCATCTGTCGACCGACAACAACCATCCCGATCACGCCCGGAAAGCGCTTGCAGAGGGCGTCGGCGCGGCCGCGGCCGAAATGGAACTCGCCACCCAGGAAGAAGGGTTCAGCTGGCGCGAGCTCTAGGGAGCCGCCCCGTGGCTGCCGATGGCTACTTCCGCGATTCGCGCAGGAAATACAGCCCGCCAAGGATCATCACAACGCCCACCACGGTCGCGAACCACCCGCCAAACCCGCCATCCTCACGGGGGGCGATCGGCGAGAAATGGACCTGCTGCCCCAGCAGCGCATACGCCCCCACGGCAATAAGCACCAGGCCCACGACCACCAGGCCACCATCCGTCCGCTTGTTCGCCACAGCCACCTCCCGCCGATCGTCCGGCGTCACACGGGCACACAATCAGGCATAAAAAAAGCCCGACCCCTCGCAAGAGGAATCGGGCTTTCGGTGTAAATGCCTGGCGGTGACCTACTCTCACGAGGGGAGGCCCCTAACTACCATCGGCGCAGAGCAGTTTCACTTCCGAGTTCGGGATGGGATCGGGTGGTTCCTGCTCGCTATAGCCGCCAGGCAAACTGGCTGGACAGCGCTCACTGTCCAAATTCGGAATGCAACTAGGTGATGTGTCAGAAGAGACCAACAACCATTTGGGTGTTATATGGTCAAGCCGCACGGGCAATTAGTACTGGTTAGCTTCACGCGTTACCGCGCTTCCACACCCAGCCTATCAACGTTGTCGTCTTCAACGGCCCTTCAGGGAGCTCGAAGCTCCAGGGAGATCTCATCTCCAGGTGGGTTTCCCGCTTAGATGCTTTCAGCGGTTATCCCTTCCGCACTTAGCTACCCGGCAATGCCACTGGCGTGACAACCGGAACACCAGAGGTGCGTCCATCCCGGTCCTCTCGTACTAGGGACAGATCCTGTCAAATCTCCGACGCCCACGGCAGATAGGGACCGAACTGTCTCACGACGTTCTAAACCCAGCTCGCGTACCACTTTAAATGGCGAACAGCCATACCCTTGGGACCTGCTTCAGCCCCAGGATGTGATGAGCCGACATCGAGGTGCCAAACACTGCCGTCGATATGGACTCTTGGGCAGTATCAGCCTGTTATCCCCGGAGTACCTTTTATCCGTTGAGCGATGGCCCTTCCATACAGAACCACCGGATCACTAAGACCTGCTTTCGCACCTGCTCGACGTGTCTGTCTCGCAGTCAAGCACCCTTATGCCTTTGCACTCGTCGCGCGATTTCCGACCGCGCTGAGGGTACCTTCGCACTCCTCCGTTACTCTTTGGGAGGAGACCGCCCCAGTCAAACTACCCACCACACACGGTCCTCGACCCGGATAACGGGCCTGAGTTAGAACTCCAAACTTGCAAGGGTGGTATTTCAAGGATGGCTCCACCGAGACTGGCGTCCCGGTTTCAAAGCCTCCCACCTATCCTACACAAACAAGCTCAAAGTTCAGTGTGAAGCTGTAGTAAAGGTTCACGGGGTCTTTCCGTCTGGCCGCGGGTACACAGCATCTTCACTGCGATTTCAATTTCACTGAGTCTCGGGTGGAGACAGCGCCGCCATCGTTACGCCATTCGTGCAGGTCGGAACTTACCCGACAAGGAATTTCGCTACCTTAGGACCGTTATAGTTACGGCCGCCGTTTACCGGGGCTTCGATCAAGGGCTTCGCCGAAGCTAACCCCATCAATTAACCTTCCGGCACCGGGCAGGCGTCACACCCTATACGTCCTCTTTCGAGTTAGCAGAGTGCTGTGTTTTTAGTAAACAGTCGCAGCGGCCTGGTCTCTGCGACCTCGAACAGCTCGGGGAGCGAGTCCCGTCACCATCCGAGGCGTACCTTCTCCCGAAGTTACGGTACCATTTTGCCTAGTTCCTTCACCCGAGTTTCCTCAAGCGCCTTGGGATTCTCACCCTGCCCACCTGTGTCGGTTTGGAGTACGGTCTCACGTTAACTGAAGCTTAGAGGCTTTTCCTGGAAGCAGGGCATCAGTGACTTCGCTCCCTTGGGAGCTCGTCATCACATCTCAGGATATGTACCCCCGGATTTGCCTAGGAGTACTCCCTACATGCTTGAACCGGGCACCAACAGCCGGATCACTTAGCCTTCTCCGTCCCCCCATCGCATTAACGCGAGGTACAGGAATATTAACCTGTTTCCCATCGACTACGCATTTCTGCCTCGCCTTAGGGGCCGACTAACCCTGCGCCGATTAACGTTGCGCAGGAAACCTTGGGCTTTCGGCGGATGGGTTTTTCACCCATCTTATCGTTACTCATGTCAGCATTCGCACTTCTGATACCTCCAGCATGCCTCTCGACACACCTTCGCAGGCTTACAGAACGCTCCTCTACCACCTGCAAAGCAGGTCCGCAGCTTCGGTACATGGCTTTAGCCCCGTTAAATCTTCCGCGCAGGCCGACTCGACCAGTGAGCTATTACGCTTTCTTTAAAGGATGGCTGCTTCTAAGCCAACCTCCTGGCTGT
>NZ_KB897983.1:40000-84951 GCF_000377325.1 Thioalkalivibrio sp. ALgr3
CGCGGTGACCGCGGGCACCCTGGATGCGCGGGTCGGCGAGCAGTTCGCGCGCGCGGCCACGGAGCTGCTCCGGGCGGAGGGCCTGACCCCGGGCGATGTCCGCGGGATCGGCAGCCATGGCCAGACGCTCCATCACGCCCCCGATGCAGAACCGGCGTTTTCGTGGCAGATCGGCGACCCGTTCCGGATCGCCGAGCGAACCGGCGTGGATACGGTGGCTATGTTCCGTCAGCGGGACATCGCCGCCGGCGGAGAAGGCGCACCGCTGGCCTGCGGGTTCCACGCGGCCCGCTTCGCGCAGCCGGGTCATGACCGGGCGGTGGTGAACATCGGTGGCATCAGCAACGTGACCCGGCTGCCACCTGACGGCGAGGTCAGCGGCCACGACTGCGGCCCCGGCAACACCCTGCTGGATCACTGGGTGCGGCACCACCGGGGCTGCCAATATGACGCGGACGGGGCATGGGCGCGCACCGGGCAGGTGCACCCGGAACTGCTGCAGGCCCTGCTGGCGGACCCCTACTTCCAGCGTCCGCCGCCCAAGAGCACCGGGCCCGAACATTTTTCGCCCGCGTGGCTCGTGGCTCGAGGCGGGCAAACGCTGTCCACCGCGAAGCCGGCGGACGTGCAGGCAACCCTGGCCGAGCTGACGGCACACGCGATCGCCCGGGAACTCGTGCGACCGGGCAACGCACCGGAAGACGTACTGATCTGCGGAGGGGGCGCGCGTAACGGCTTTCTGCTGGAACGGCTCGCGGCCGCCCTGCCGCAGACCCGGATCGAACTCACCGATGCCTGCGGCATTCCGGCGGAACAGGTCGAAGGCGCCGCTTTTGCATGGCTGGCGTTCCGGACCCTGCATCATCAGAGCGGAAACCTGCCGGCGGTCACCGGGGCCCGCGGCCCCCGCATCCTCGGGTGCGTGATCCCCGGGGGATAAATGGCATGAAAAAGGCCCGGTCCGTTGCCGGACCGGGCCTGTAGTGCGCGGATCTGGCCGCCGGGTCAGACCGAGAAGCTGGAACCGCAGCCGCAGGTGGTGGTCGCGTTCGGGTTGCGGATCACGAACTGGGCGCCTTCGAGGCCTTCGGTGTAGTCAATCTCGGCGCCGGCCAGGTACTGGAAGCTCATCGGATCGATCAGCAGGGTCACCCCGCCGTTCTCGACCACGGTGTCGCCATCGCCGACGGTCTCGTCAAAGGTGAAGCCGTACTGGAAACCGGAGCAGCCGCCACCGCTGACGAAGACGCGGAGCTTGAGGTTGTCGTTGTTCTCCTCCTCGATCAGCCCCTTCACCTTGCTTGCGGCGGCATCGGTAAACACCAGCGGGCTGGGGATGTCCATGTCATCCGTCTCGGCCTGCGCGTTGGACGTCATCGTTTCGGACATGCGGTGTCTCCTGTGATCATTTCGTTGCCAAGCTATGAAGTCTGACCGCCGGAGTCAAGAATCGTTACGCGTCGTAAGCGTGTCATCGGCCAGGGCAGTCAATGGTGCCTCGCCTTCCAGCGCGGCGTCCGCATCCCGGCGCCGCAGCTGTCCGTCCACCGAGGCGCCTTCCGCCATCTGCAGCACGCTGTAATAGAGATTCCCCTCCAGCCGCGCCTTCTCGCCCAGCTCCACGTGCTCTCCGGCATGGACATCGCCGCGCACGCTGCCGTTCAATACCAGATGCGGCACCGCGACCTGCCCTTCGATCTGCCCCTTCTCGTCGACCACCAGCACCGCGGAGCCGTCGGTCGAAGCCCGCACGTCTCCGACGATCCGGCCTTCAAGATGCAGCCCGCCGCTGAATTCCAGGTCGCCGTGGATCGCGGTGTTCTCGCCGATCAGGGTGTCGACCCGGCGGGCCCGTTGCCTGCGCTTGCGTCCCATCATTCACTCGCCCTCCGGGCCGCGGCCCATCCTCTTGTCTCTTCGATCCGGTCCGGCCCGTCCTCTTCGGGATCCACTCTAATGGACAGCCGTTGCGGGCCGAAACCCTCCGGCAGCACCAGGCGCACCCTGACCGTGCGCAGGAATCGCAGATCAAAGCTGCGCCCGGACTGCAGGTCCGGCCCCAGGTCATCGGTCCCCTGACTCACGCGCTCCCCGTCGCGTTCGCCTTCCAGCTCCAGGTCCCAGCTCACCGGGACCTCTCCGCGCAGACCGGCGCGGTGCACCTGGAAAATCAGTTCGTATTCACCCTCGATGCCGGTCTCGTGCACCGCGATATTGCGCAGCCCGATGCGGTCGCCTCCGGCATCGTCCGCCAGCCGCTGGTAGAACGCCAGCTCTTCGCGCAGCACCAGCAGTTCGGCTTCGCGGGCTTCGGCATCGCGCCGGCAGGCCGCGAGTTCCGCCTCGGCCACCTCACGGTGCCGCTCGCTGCACAGCCGCTCGCGCACGGCCGCATCACGCTCCTGCGCAAGTTCCTGCAAGGCCGATTGCAGTTCGACCAGACGCGCGTCCCGCTCACGGGTCACCTCCGTCGACTGCGGATCTCCGGCGTTCAACCACCACCATACGCCCGCCGCACCCACCATCATCAGCGCGAGAACGGGTACCACCGCACGGCGCAGGGGGTGCCCCCGCAACCGTCGCGGAGCGGGAACCCGCGGACGCCGTCGCCATCGCATGGATCAGGGGAAGGCCGGAACCAGTTCCAGCCCCTCCGTTTCCGGGCGTCCCAGCATCAGATTCATGTTCTGCACGGCCTGCCCTGCCGCGCCCTTGACCAGGTTGTCGATGGCCGAAATCACCATGCGGCGGCCACTGTGCGGCGGCGCGGCCAGGGCCAGACGACACTGGTTGGTCCCCCGCACCGACGCAGTCTCCGGATGCGACCCCGACGGCATGACATCAACGAAAGGTTCGCCGGCGTAGCGTTCCCGGAACAGCGCCTCCCAGTCGCCGTCATCCAGCGGACGCAGATAGAGGGTGGCCAGGATCCCGCGCGTCATCGGCACCAGATGCGGCTGGAAGATCAGCCCAACATCCGTGCCGGCCACTTCCGCCAGCGTCTGATGGATCTCCGGCCAGTGCCGGTGTCCACCGCTGGCGTAGGCGCGGAAGTTCTCCTGCACCTCGGCGAACAGCCCGCCGATACGCGCCTGCCGGCCCGCTCCGCTGACCCCGCTCTTGGCATCCGCGATGATGTCCGACACATCCACCCGCTTGTTCTCGAGCAAGGGCAGAAGGGCCAGCGTCACCGCGGTGGGGTAGCAACCCGGCACGGCGATCAGACGCGCCTCGGAGATGCGTCCGCGGTGCAGTTCGGGCAGGCCGTACACCGCCTCGCCCAGGTATTCCGGCGCCCCGTGCGGCTGGCCGTACCACCGGCTCCACAGCTCGGGATCGCGGATGCGGAAATCCGCCGACAGGTCGATCACGCGCACGCCGCGCGCGAGCAGATCGCCGGCCATCGCATGGGCCACGCCGTGCGGCGTGGCGAAGAACACCACATCGCACTCCGCCAGCAGCTCCGGCTCCGGGGCCCGGAAGACCGCATCCAGAACCCCGCGCAGACTGGGGAACAGATCGGCGACCGCAGTGCCGTCCTCGCTGCGCGAGGTCACCGCGTGAAGCTCCACCGCCGAATGTCCGGCGAGGATGCGCAACAGTTCGACGCCGGCGTAGCCGGTGGCCCCGACCACCCCGACCCGGGTGGGCTTGTTGTTGGTTACGGAAGTCATGCTGCGGCATGATACCGGCTCGCGCCCCGCGGCGGAACGCGGTACGCATTTCGAGGTCAGTAACAACGCCTCCTTGACGAGTCACGGGAACCGGAAACATGAGCAAGCTCAAACTGGACCGCAAGGCCGCGATCGGCGGCGTCTTCATCATCCTTGTGCTGATCGCGGTCGGCGCGGCATGGATCACCACCGGCGATGGCGTGCGCGAAGCCCCCGGCTTCGCCGCCACCAACTTGGAAGGCGAGGCGGTGTCACTCGACGACTATGACGGCCGCCCGGTCCTGATCTCCTTCTGGGCCACCGACTGCCCGGAATGCATCCGCGAAATCCCCACCCTCAATGAACTGCACGCCGATTTCCGTGACCGCGGATTCGATATCGTGGCCATCGCCATGGCGCACGACCGCGAAAGCCGGGTACGCTCGATGAGCGAGGATCGCGAGATCGCCTACACCGTCATCCACGACGAGGCCGGCGACCTGGCGAGCACCTGGGGCGGGGTTCGCCTGACACCGACCACGTTCCTGGTGTCGCCCCGCGGACGGATCGTTTACCAGAAGCTCGGCGAACCCGATTTCGACCAGATCCGCGACCACCTGGAGCGCTGGCTCTCCTGAGCCGGCGCCCGCGTCGGACACCCGGCCCGTAACGCCGCTGCGGGCGCAACAAGGACGCCACCATGCACGACGCCTACTCCTGGTTCCTCAGCCTTCATCTGATCTTCATGGTCACCTGGTTCGCGGGGCTGTTCTATCTGCCGCGGCTTTTCGTGTACCACGCAATGACCGAGGACGCGCCCGGCAACGAGCGCTTCAAGGTCATGGAACGCAAGCTGTTCTACGGGATCATGACACCGGGGGGGATCATCACGGTGATCTTCGGCGGCATCATGCTGGCTCTGGTGCCGGTGCACCTGGAACAGCCCTGGATGCACTTCAAGCTCACCCTGATCGCCCTGCTGATCGCCTATCACCTGTGGTGCGGCAAGCTGGTGGCGGATTTCGCCGCGGACCGCAACACCCGCGGCCACACCTGGTATCGCTGGTTCAATGAACTGCCGGTCCCGGCACTGGTGGGCATCGTGATCCTGGCCGTCAACCGCTCGATCACCGATGCCCTGATCGGCATCGGCGCCATCCTGCTGCTGTTCGTGATCTCGGCCGCGGTGGCCGCCTGGCGCCGCGCGCGGAACTGACGCAGCCGCGTCGGCGGGTCAGGTCTTGCCGGCGCGCACCAGCCCGCCCAGCCCGGCCTGCACCAGCGCATTGTTGAGCAGGGAGCGGATCTGTTCCGGGTTTTCCAGCAGCCGGCACTGCGCCAGCAGGGCCTCGGCACGATCGGTGGAGAACGAACGGATCACCCACTTCACCCGCGGGATCGCCGAGACGCTCACGCTCAGGCTGTCGATCCCCATCCCCACCAGCAGGATCACCGCCGCCGGATCCGCCGCCATCTCGCCGCACACCGACACCGGCTTGCCCGCGCGGTGCGCCCCCTCGGCGACCGCTTCCAGCGCGCGGATGCAGGCCGGATGCAGGGTGTCGTAGAGGTTGGCGACGCGGGCGTTGTTGCGGTCCACCGCCAGCAGGTACTGCACCAGGTCATTGGTGCCCACCGACAGGAAGTCCACCCGCCGCGCGAGGGTCTCCGCCAGGTACACCGCCGCGGGGACCTCCACCATCACCCCGACCTTCGGCATCGGGATGCGGTAGCCCTCGTCCAGCAGTTCCTCGCGTGCCCGGTTGAGCAGGGCCATCGCCCCCTTGAGCTCGTCCAGCGCCGAGATCATCGGGAACAGGATCTGCAGGTTGTCGTGCTCGCGGCTCGCCCGCAGCATCGCCCGCAGCTGGGTCAGGAAGATCTCCGGGTGGTCCAGCGAGATACGGATGCCGCGCCAGCCGAGGAAGGGGTTGTCTTCCTGCACCGGGAAGTACGGCAGCGCCTTGTCCCCGCCGATGTCCAGGGTCCGCAGGGTCACCGGCATCGGGTCGAAGGAGGCGACGATCTGTTCGTACAGCCGGACCTGCTCCTCCTCGCCGGGAAAACGGTCGCGGATCATGAACGGGACCTCGGTGCGGTACAGCCCGACGCCCTCGGCACCCGATTCCAGTGAAGGCTTGATGTCCGCCAGCAAGCCGGAGTTGGCCAGCACCGGCACCGGGTGGCCGTCACGGGTCGCCGCGGGATCCCTGGCCAGCGCGCGCAGATCCTCGGCCAGCTCGCGCTCCTCGCGCACCAGGCGTTCGAACTCCGCGCGCAGCTCGGCATTCGGGTTCACGAACAGCCGGCCGCGATAGCCGTCCACCAGGATCTCGCGATCCTCCAGCCGCCCCACCGGCAGATCCGACACCCCCATCACCGCGGGCACGTTCAGCGCCCGCGCCAGGATGGCGATGTGCGAGGAGCCGGTGCCCTGCGCGGACACGATCGCGCCCAGACGCTCGATCGGCACCTCGGCCAGATGCGATGCGGTCAGGTCATCCCCCACCAGGATCCCGCCGTCGGGGAACTCGTCCTGGCTGCGATCCGCCGGCAGCAGATGCGACAGCACGCGGCGTCCGAGGTCACGCACATCCGCCGCGCGTTCGCGCAGGTAGGGGTCCTCCATGTCCTCGAACACGCGCACGCTCTCGCGCACCGTGTCCCGCAGCGCCGCCGGGGCCCACTGGCCCGCGGAGATCCGGCCCTCGGTCTTGTGCACCAGGGAATCCGAGCCCAGCAGCATCAGGTAGGCGTCGAACAGCACCTGCTCGTCCGGCCCCAGAGCCTCGCCCATGCGCTGCTTGAGGTCCTGGATCTCGTCGCGGGTATCGCTGACCGCCTGGCGGAAGCGTTCCAGCTCGGCCTCCGGGCCGGCCCCCTCGCGATCGGGGATGGAATCCAGGTCCGCCAGCCGATAGGCCACCACGGCATGCCCGATGGCCACGCCCGGCGACCCCGGGATCCCCGTGGCCTCCACGTTCTGGTGACCGATCAGCGGGGTCTCGCTGGAGATCTCGTCGTTGAATTCGGCATAGGCGATCGCCCCGGCCAGCTGCGCGGCCAGGGTGATGAGGAAGGACACGTGCTCGTCGTCGAACCGGCGGGCCTCGCGCTGCTGCACCACCAGCACCCCCAGCATGCTGCGCTGGTGGATGATCGGCACGCCCAGGAAGGCGAGAAAGCGCTCTTCGCCGGTCTCCGGGAAATAGCGAAACCGCGGATGGTCCTGGGCGCTGTCGAGGTTGACCGGCTCCGCGCGTGACGCGACCAGCCCGACCAGACCCTCCGACGGGTCCATCTCCACCTGCCCCACCGATTCGGCATGCAGGCCTTCCGAGGCCATCAGCACCAGGCGCCCGGAGCTCGGCGACTTCAGGTAGATCGAGCAGACATCGATATCCAGCGCCGCCTTCACCCGGGTCACGATGATGTGCAGGGCCTCGAAGAAATCGGCCGCACCATTGACCTCCTGCACCACGCGGCGCAGGACCTGCAGCATGGAGGGCGGGTTCACGGGGGCGTTCAACGCGGCACCGCGGGCGGATTGCAGGATGGCGGTGCCGCATCGCCGTCGCGCTGCAGCTCGGGGAACATCAGTGGCACCAGTTCGCACAGCGCCCGGCGGTAGACATTGCGCTTGAAGTGCACCACTTCGCGCGCCGGCCGCCAGTAGTCAATCCAGCACCATGAATCGAACTCCGGCGTATCCATCGCATCCAGCATTACATTGCTCTCCTCGCCCGTCATGCGCAGCAGGAACCAGCGCTGTTTCTGCCCCACGCACACCGGGTTGCGATGCCGCCGGATCATGCGTTCCGGCAGCCTGTAGCGCAGCCACCGTCGGGTGCTGCCCAGCAGTTCCACATGCTCCGGCAGCAGCCCGGTCTCCTCGCGCAGTTCACGGAACAGGGCCTCTTCCGGCGTCTCGTCGGTGCGGATGCCGCCCTGCGGAAACTGCCAGGCGTCCTGACCCGCGCGCTTGCCCCAGAACAACTGCCGCTCCCGGTTGCACAGGATGATGCCTACATTGGGACGAAATCCATCGCAATCAATCACTTGCCGCAACCAGACGCTTCTCGTTTACCCGCATTGTTCCACACCCCCTGCAATGCGGCAAAGACCCGCGGAAGGCATGCGGGTGCACATTGTTTTAGACTCGCGGCATGAGGCTGCTCCTGCTGATCATTGCCATCGTTGCCATCTTTCTCGCCGTACGCACCCTCGTGCGCTCCAGCGGCGAGCGCCGCCGCGTGCGCCGCGACGAACCTCCGGAAAGCCTGCGCGAAAGTGGCGCCATGGTCCGCTGTGCCCACTGCGGGGTACACGTGCCAGAGGACCAGGCGGTTTGCGACGGCGACCTCTGCTACTGCTCGCGGCAACATGCCGACGCCGGACCTTCCGGCCGCAGCTGACCACCGTCACGGGGAACCCCTGATCGATGGTCATCGACAGCGACACCCAGCGCTCCAGTCGTCTGTACGCCCTGTACCGGGTGTTCGTCGCGCTGGTTCTGCTCCTGATGGGCCTGTTCCCGGGCCTGCCGGTGGGCGTGGCCCCCGCGGTCCCCGAAGTCTATCCGGCACTGGCCGGTGGCTACCTGGTGTTCTCGGTGTTCATGGCGACGTTTGCCGAACACTGCAACCGCGAACCCGAGCGCGTCGTACAGTTCCGCCGCATGATCCTGCTGGGCGGCACCGGGGATGCCGCGGGCCTGCTCGCCCTGATGGTGGTTGCCGGGGGCGTCCACACCGGCATCGGCCTGCTGCTGATCCCCGCGGTGATGGCCACCGCCCTGCTGTCGGCGGGTCGCCTGGGGCTCCCGCTGGCCGCTGGCGTGACCGCCGGCCTGCTGGGTGCGGAAGGCCTCGCCATCCTGATCACGCTGGGCGACCTCGACAGCCTGACCCAGGCCGGGCTGCTGGGGGCCGCGCTGCTGGCCGGGACCCTGCTGGCCCACCATTTCAGCCGGCGGGCCGACGAAAGCCGCGCCCAGGTCGAACAGCAGGAGGTCGATCTCGCCAGCCTGGCGGAACTCAACGCCCAGATCATCGCGCGCATGAGCGCCGGGGTGGTGGCGATCGATCCCCGAGGCTACATCCGCTCCATCAACGAGGCGGCGCGCCAGCTCCTCCCGCCCCGCCCGGGGCGCCACCTGTCGTCCATCTCGCCGCGCCTGGCCCGGGCCGTGCGCGAATGGCAGGAAGAAACCGGGCCGGCCAGCCGCACCCGCCACCTGCCCGGCGACCAGGAACAGCCGGCCCTGCAGGTCCGCCTGGCCCCGCTGGGCAACCAGGGCGATCAGGGTACTCTGCTGATCCTGGAAGACGCCGCCGAACTGCGCCGCCAGGCCCAGGCAAGCAAGCTGCAGGCCCTCGGCCGCCTGACCGCCAGTATCGCGCACGAGATCCGCAACCCGCTGGGCGCGATCTCCCACAGCGCCCAGCTGCTGCGCGAATCGCCCGACCTTTCGGCACCCGACCAGCGCCTGCTGGCGATCATCGACAAGCAGAGCGACCGCGTGAACAGTCTGATCGCCAACGTCCTCAGCCTCTCGCGTCGCGAATCGGGCGAACGCCAGCGGCTCAACCTGCGCGACGAGCTCGAACGCTTCGCCGAGGAATTCTGCAGTGCGCTGCAGATACCGCGGGAATCACTGCACGTGAACGTGGAACCCGCCGACTCCATGGTGCTGTTCGACCCGTCGCAGCTCAACCAGGTGCTGTGGAACCTGTGCGGCAATGCCCGGGTGCACGGCGGGCACGACCGGCCCGACAGCCCGCCCATCATCCTGCGTGGTGGTTCCGGCCAGGTGGCCCGCGTGGTCAGCCTCGACGTGCTGGACGCCGGCCCCGGCATCGATCCGGAAACCGAGAAGGAGCTGTTCGAGCCCTTCGTCTCCGGCCATTCCGGCGGCTCCGGCCTGGGCCTGTACATCTCGCGCATGCTGTGCGAAAACAACGGGGCCTCGCTGGAATACGCGCATGCACCCTCCGGGGGCTGCTTCCGCATCCTGTTTGCCCCCGACGAACAACACCAGGGATCGGCGTCATGAGCATCAAGCACGTGCTGGTTGTCGACGATGAACCCGACATCTGCGAACTGCTGGAGATCACCCTCGCGCGCATGGGCCTGGAGGCCGAAACGGCCGGCGCGCTGGACCCGGCACGGCAGCTGCTGGCGCAGCGGGACTTCGACCTCTGCCTGACCGACATGCGCCTGCCGGACGGGGACGGGCTGGACCTGGTGCGTCACATCCAGACCACCCGCCCGGAGCTGCCGGTGGCGGTCATCACCGCGCACGGCAGTGTCGATACGGCGGTGCAGGCCCTCAAGCTGGGCGCCTTCGACTTCGTCAGCAAGCCGGTCGACCTCAAGCAGCTGCGCGAACTGATCGACAGCGCCCTGCGCATGGAATCCGCGCCGGCCACGGAGGCGGCGTGCGGCTCGACGCCGACCCGCTGCAGCGCGACCGAAGACCCCGACAGCCCGCTGCTGGGCGACTCCGAACCCATGCAGAAACTGCGCGCCACCATCCGCAAGCTGGCGCGCTCCCAGGCGCCGGTGTTCATCGCCGGAGAATCCGGTTCCGGCAAGGAACTGGTGGCGCGCGAGATCCATCGGCTGGGGCCGCGCGCCGACCGCCCCTTCGTGCCGGTGAACTGCGGCGCGATCCCGGCGGAACTGATGGAGAGCGAGTTCTTCGGCCACCGCAAGGGCGCCTTCACCGGCGCCACCCAGGACCACCCCGGGCTGTTCCAGGCGGCCGAGGGCGGCACCCTGTTCCTGGACGAGGTCGCCGACCTGCCGCTGGCGATGCAGGTCAAGCTGCTGCGCGCGATCCAGGAGCGCGCGATCAAGCCGGTCGGCGGCTCGCGGGAGATCCCGGTGGACGTGCGTATCCTGTCGGCGACCCATCACGACCTCGAGCGCGCCGTGCGCGAAGGCCGTTTCCGCCAGGACCTCTATTACCGTCTCAACGTGATCGAACTGCGGGTCCCGCCGCTGCGCGAACGCAACGGCGACATCCCCGGCCTGGCCACCGTGATGCTGCAGCGAATCGCCGAACAATGGGGCCTGGAGGCCCGCGAACTCGCGCCGGACGCGCAGGAGCTGCTGGAGCGCCACCCCTTCCCGGGCAACGTGCGGGAGCTGGAGAACATCCTGGAGCGCGCCGCCACCCTCGCGGAGGGCGCGGCGATTCACGCCGACAACATCGATCTCCCGGCCACCGCCCCGACCCCGGGGGACAACGGCGAGGACCGCCGCGCCGGCCCCGGCGCAAACAACCCGGGCACCCCGCCTCCCGGGGTGCAGGAGCGCCGCACCCCGCCGTCGATCCGCTACGAGGATGTGGGCCTGGACGATCACCTCGCCGACCAGGAGCGCCAGGCGATCGAGACCGCCCTGCACCAGACCGGCGGCAACCGCACCGCGGCCGCGCGGCTGCTGGGGCTCAGTTTCCGCCAGCTGCGCTACCGGCTGAAGAAACTCGGAATCGAATAGTCAGGCTCGGGCGGGCGGGTCCTCCAGGTCATTCAGCCACTGCTCCAGCTCGAACAGGGGCAGGCCGATCACGTTGCTGCAGGAACCGTCGATGCGTTCGACAAAGGCCGCGCCCCGCCCCTGCAGGGCATACCCCCCCGCCTTGTCGCGCGGCTCGCCACTGGCCCAGTAGGCCGCGATGTCGCGGGTGTCCAGCGGGCGCATCCATACCCGCGTCTCGCCGCGCCCGGTGCGCACCGGGCCGTCATCGCGCAGCAGTGCCATGCCGGTGATCACCCGGTGTTCGCGGCCGGACAGCCGCTGCAGCATGGCGGCGGCCGAAGCCTCGTCCGCGGGCTTGCCCAGCGCCTCCCCGTCGATCGTCACGACCGTATCGGCCGCCAGCACCCACTGCCCCCGGCGGGCGTGGCCACGCGCGGCTTCCGCCTTGACCGCCGCGAGGCGCTCGACCAGTGCCCCGGGCTCCTCGTCGGGCGCGGCGGTCTCGTCCACGTCCATGGCCGCCACCTCGTGCACCACGCCGATCTGCGTCAGCAGTTCACGCCGGCGGGGAGACGCCGAGGCCAGCAGCAGGGGCAGGGCGTCGGGGCGGTTTCCGGGAGCGGCAAAGGACATGGCGGACGCCGCGCGACTCAGGCGCGGTGATAGGGATGATTGTTGAGCAACGACCAGGCGCGGTAGAGCTGCTCCGCCACCAGCACCCGCACCAGCATGTGCGGGAAGGTCAGCGGCGACAGCGACCAGGCCCACTCGGCCCGCTCGCGCACGGTGGTATCCAGGCCGTCGGCGCCGCCGATCAGCAGCGCGACGTCGCGCCCGTCGTCCTGCCAGCCTGCCAGACGCTGCGCCAGTCCGCGGGTGTCCACCTCACGGCCGCGTTCATCCAGGGTGATGATCCGGGCACCCTCGGGCACCGCCTTGAGCAGGGCCTCGCCCTCGCGCCGCAGGCGGGTCGTGGCGTCCATGGATTTCGAACCCGCCGGGGTCGCCAGTGCGTGCAGCTGGAAACCCCATTCGCGGGGCAGCCGGTCCCGGTATTCGGCAAAGCCGGAGGCGACCCAGTCGGGCATGCGGCGGCCGATGGCGATCAGATGCAGACGCATCGCCGGCGCTCCGCTTCAGCCGCGCAGCCGGCGGACCCGCTGCAGGCCGGGATCATCCTCCATGCCGCCATCGGCCCCGTCCCCCTCCGCGGCCTCTTCCTCGGCCAGCCACAGCTTTTCCAGGTTGTAGAAATCGCGGGTCTCGGGGAGCATCACGTGGACGATCACGTCGTTGAGATCGACCAGGACCCATTCCTGGCCCTCCTGGCCCTCCACGCCCAGCGGCTGGATGCCACGGTGCTTGGCCTCGGTCGCCACGTTCTCGGCGGTGGACTGCACGTGGCGCCCGGAGGTCCCCGAGGCGATCACGATGAAATCGGCCAGGGTGGTCTTGCCGCGCACGTCGATGCTGCGGATGTTGCGGGCCTTCATGTCCTCGAGCGCCTCGATGGTCAGCTCCAGCAACTGTTCGCTGTTCATGGTCTCGGATGTCATATCGATGCGTTTCCTGCGGCGGACCGGTAAAGCCCGCGCTCCTGTATGTAGCGTTCGACCGCCCCGGGCAGCAGGAAGCGGGGGCTGGTCCCCTCGCGCAGCTGGGCCCGGATGGCGGTAGCGGAGATATCCAGCTGGGTCACCGGCTGGAAGTACACCCGGCCGGCCGGACTCGCCCGCAACACGGCGGGATCGTCAGTGACCGCGCCTCCCGGGCCGTCGCCCAGGTCCTGCGAGGCGGGGCTTCCGGGGCGATGCGACACCGCCACGTGCGCCAGCTCGAACAGGGTCTCCCAGCGGTGCCAGGACGACAGGCCGGCGAAGGCATCCATGCCCATGATCAGCACCAGCGGCACATCGTCACCCAGCTCCCGGCGGAAGGTCAGCAGGGTGTCCACGGTGTAGGACGGCCCGGTGCGGTCCAGCTCGCGCCGGTCGGCGACGAACCCCTCCACACCGGCCACCGCGCGCTCCACCATGGCCAGACGGTCCTCGCCCGAAGTCCCGGGGCTGGCCCGATGAGGCGGCACGTGGCAGGGCACGAAGTGCACCCGTTCCAGCCCCAGGTGCTGCTGCACCTCCAGCGCCGGGCGCAGATGACCGAAATGGATCGGGTCGAAGGTCCCGCCGAGGATCCCGATCAAGCCGCCACCTTCCCGCCGCGCTCAGTCACGCACATGGCCGTCGCCAAACACGATGTATTTCAGGGTGGTCAGGCCGTGCAGCCCCACCGGCCCGCGCGCGTGCAGCTTGTCGGTGGAGATCCCGATCTCCGCGCCCAGCCCGTACTCGAAGCCGTCGGCGAAGCGGGTGGAAGCATTCACCATCACCGAACTGGAATCCACCGCGCGCAGGAAGCGCCGCGCATGCCCCCAGTTTTCGGTCACGATGCTGTCGGTGTGGTGCGATCCCCAGGTGTTGATGTGCTGGATCGCCGCGTCCAGATCATCGACCACGCGGATCGCCAGGATCGGCCCCAGGTATTCGGCCGCCCAGTCCTCCTCGCCAGCCTCGGCGACCTCCGGCCCGCCGTCGGCCAGCACCGCGCAGGTGCGGGCGCAGCCGCGCAGGCTGACCCCCAGCCCGTCCAGTTCGGCCGCCACCGCCGGCAGGAAACCCTCGGCACGGTCGGCGTGCACCAGCAGGGTCTCCATGGTGTTGCAGGTCCCGTAGCGCTGGGTCTTGGCGTTCACCGCCACCGCCTGCGCCTTGTCCGGGTCCGCCGCGGCGTCCACGTACACGTGGCACACCCCGTCGAGGTGCTTGATCACCGGGATCCGCGACTCCTGGCTGATACGTTCGATCAGGCCCTTGCCGCCGCGTGGCACGATCACATCCACGTACTCGGGCATGCGCAGCAGCGCGCCCACCGCGGCACGGTCGGTGGTGTCGACGATCTGCACCGCCTCGCGCGGCAGCCCCGCCGCCGCCAGCCCGGACTGGATAATGCCGGCCAGCGCGCGATTGGAATGCGCCGCCTCGGAGCCACCGCGCAGGATGGCCGCATTGCCCGACTTCAGGCACAGCGCCGCCGCGTCGATGGTCACATTGGGACGTGATTCATAGATGATGCCGATCACCCCCAGCGGCACCCGCATCTGACCCACCTGGATCCCGCTGGGCTGATAGGCCATGTCGGTGATCGTACCCACCGGGTCCGGCAGACCCGCGACCTGGCGGCAGCCCTCGATCATGGTGTCGATGCGCGCATCGGTCAGCGCCAGACGGTCCAGCATCGC
Source organism: Thioalkalivibrio sp. ALgr3 (assembly GCF_000377325.1). Taxonomy (NCBI): domain Bacteria; kingdom Pseudomonadati; phylum Pseudomonadota; class Gammaproteobacteria; order Chromatiales; family Ectothiorhodospiraceae; genus Thioalkalivibrio; species Thioalkalivibrio sp. ALgr3. Next base: position 54,437 of record NZ_KB897983.1, read on the forward strand.
CGCGTCCAGCCCGCGGGCACGCCCCGCCTCCAGGTCGCGCTCGTTGGCCTCGGCCAGCTCCGCGCGACGTTCGGCGATCCCCTCGGCGATGGCCTGCAGCGCCGCGTTCTTGGCACCCGGTTCGGCCTCGGCCATGTGGCGCGAGGCGGCGCGGGCGGCGCGGCCCAGGGCCTGCATGCGCTCGAACAGGTCGGCGTCGATGGCGTTGTCTTCGTCGGTCACGGCATTCATGGTTCAGACGGTCTCGAGTTCGGGCACGGAAAGGGTGAGCGGTTGCCCGGCGATCCGGGCCACCAAGTCTAGCAACAGCCGCCGCGGGCTGCCGGATTCCTGCCCCTTGATCACCCGGTCCACGCGGGCGGCCAGGCACAGGATGTCACGCGCCCGCGCCACGTCCAGGCGTCCCGCCGCCAGGCGCAGGGCCTTTTGCTGGTCGCCGAAGCTGCCCTGGAAGGCGTCGCGGTCGTTCGCCCCGGCGGCCCGGCGTTCCAGGGCCTGCACCAGCAGCCGTGCATCGCGCGCCAGCGCCCACAGGATCAGCGGCTCGGGCTGACCTTCGTCCAGCAGACCCTCCAGCATGCGCAGGGCGCGGCCGGTCTCGCCGCGCAGGGCGGCCGCCGACAGGCCGAACAGATCGAAACGCGCGGCATCCGCGGTGGCCTCGGTCAGGATCTCCAGATCGATCTCCCGCACGCCCGCCAGCGACAGCTTTTCGATCTCCTGGCGCGCGGCCAGCAGATTCCCCTCCACCCGGGCGGCCAGCAGCTGCAGGGCCTCGTCGGTAATCCGCAACCCGTGGCGGGCCAGACGTTCGCGGATCCAGCCGCCCAGGCGATCCGGCGGTACCGGCCGTGCATGCACCACCACCGCGGCCGACTCCATGGCCTTGAACCAGGCGGCCCGGCGCATGTCGCGATCCGGGCGCGGCAGCTGCAGCAGCAGCACGATGTCGGGTTCCAGCGCCGCCGCGTACGCCTTCAGCCGTTCGCCGCCCTCACGCCCGGGCTTGCCGGTGGGCAGGCGCAGGTCGACCAGCGAGCGGCTGGCGAACAGCGAGCGGTCGCGCACCGCCGCGTCCAGCGCCGACCAGTCCGACTGCGCGGACAGATCCAGCACCGTGCGCTCGTCGAAGCCCTGCTCGCGCGCGGCGGCGCGGATCGCATCGGCGGCCTCGATGGTCTGCAGCGGTTCCTCGCCCAGCAGCATGTACAGCGGGGCCACGCCCTTCTGCAGCAGCGGGCCGAGGCGGGCCGGATCCACGGCAGCCATCTCAGTCACCGTCCTCGCGGGTCAGCGCCCGCACCCGACGCTGCAGCAGGGCGACCAGATCGCGGTTCATGGTGGCCCGCAGGTCCTCCTCGCGCTCCGAGCGGCTGAGCACGGCGGTCTCGTCATAGACGTAAGTGCGGGACGCACGCAGCGGTTCGAGATCCATCGCTTCACCATCGGCCGGGCGCAGGCGCACGCGCAGGCTGCGGGTCAGTTCGTACTCGCTGACCCGCGCCTGATCGGACACCGACAGCGCGCGCCGCGAATCATCCACCGAGCGGATCTCCAGGGTCGCGCCCCGCTCTTCCGGGCGCTCGTCCACGATCTCGATCCCGGAGGCACGCAGGCCCCGGGCCAGTTCCTGGTACAGGGAGTCGCGCGGCTGCAGGCCGCGGATCTCCACCGGGTCCAGTTCCGCCGGCCAGCCCCCGGTACCGCGCAGCTGGAACCCGCAGGCGGCCAGCGAGGCCGTCAGCACGAGCACCGCCAGCAGACGCGGCAGGAACCGGGTCATTGCGGCTTGACCACGAAATTCACCAGGCGTCCGGGGACCACGATCACCTTCACGATGCCCTGCCCCTCGAGATGGCGCTGGACGTTTTCGTCCTCCCGCGCGATGCGCTCCACGCTCTCGCGGTCCGCGCCGGCCGGTACCGCGATCTCCGCGCGGCGCTTGCCGTTGACCTGCACCGCCAGGGTCTCGCGGGCGGCCTGACGGGCGGCTTCGTCGACCTGCGGCCAGCGGGTATCGGCCACCAGCCCGTCATGGCCCAGCGCCTCCCACAGCACCTGGGTCACGTGCGGAATGATCGGGGCCAGCATGCGCACGATGCCTTCGAGCACCTCCTGGCGGACCGCGATGGCCCCCTCGGCATCCTCCGGCAGGCGTCCGAGTTCGTTCAGCAGCTCCATGTTCGCCGCCACCGCGGTATTGAAGGTCTGGCGCCGACCGATGTCGTCGGTGACCTTGGCGATGGTGTCGTGCAGCTTGCGCCGCAGCTCGGCCGCCGGTTCGGACAGGTTTTCGGGATCCAGCGGCGACGCCGCCGGGCCCCCGACATGTTCGCGCACCGCGCGCCACAGGCGGCGGATGAAGCGCTGCGCGCCCTCCACGCCCGAGTCCGACCATTCCAGCGACAGGTCCGGCGGGGCGGCGAACATGGTGAACAGCCGCGCGGTGTCGGCCCCGAAGCGCTCGATCAGCGCCTGCGGGTCCACGCCGTTGTTCTTCGACTTGGACATCTTCTCCATGCCGCCGATCGCCACCGGCTGCCCGTCTTCGCGATGGCGTGCGGCCTTCACCGAACCATCCTCGGCGCGCTCCAGTTCCACGTCGGCGGGGTTGATCCAGTCCTTCCCGCCATCGCCGCGCTCGCGGTAGAAGGTGGGCGCCACCACCATGCCCTGAGTCAGCAGCCGGGTGAACGGCTCGTCCGAGGCCACCAGCCCCTCGTCGCGCAGCAGCTTGTGGAAGAAGCGCGCATACAGCAGGTGCAGCACCGCATGCTCGATGCCGCCGACGTACTGATCCACCGGCAGCCAGTGGTCGGCGCGCTCGTCCAGCATCGCCGTGTCGTTGTCGGCGCAGGCATAGCGTGCGAAGTACCAGCTGGATTCGAAGAAGGTGTCGAAGGTGTCGGTCTCGCGCCGCGCCGGCTTGCCGCATTCCGGGCAGGTCGCCTCGAAGAACTCCGGCATGCGCGCCAGCGGCGAGCCCGCACCGTCCGGGATCACGTCCTCCGGCAGGCGCACCGGCAGGTCGGCTTCCGGCACCGGCACCGCCCCGCAGTCGTCGCAGTGGATCACCGGGATCGGGCAGCCCCAGTAGCGCTGGCGAGAGATGCCCCAGTCGCGCAGGCGGTAGTTGCGCCGGCGCCGGCCGAGCCCGGCCTGCTCCAGATGATCGGCGATCGCGGCCTTCGCGGCCTCCGAGTCCTGCCCGGTGAAATCGCCCGAGTTCACCAGCACGCCGGGCTCGGTGAAGGCCGCGGCCTGCACGTCGTACTCTGCGCCGTCGGCCGGGGCGATCACCTGGCGGATCGGCAGGCCGTATTTTGTGGCGAACTCGTGGTCGCGCTCGTCGTGTGCCGGCACCGCCATCACCGCGCCGGTGCCGTATTCCATCAGCACGAAGTTGGCGACCCACACCGGTATGTCTTCGCCGGTCAGCGGGTGGCGGGCGGTGAAGCCCAGCGGGCGGCCCTTCTTCTCCATCGTGGCCAGGTCCGCCTCGGCCACCCCGCCCTGGCCGCACTCGTCCACGAACCCAGCCAGTTCCGGATCGTTCTGCGCCAGCGCCTGCACCGTGGGATGCTCCGGCGCGAGCGCCATGTAGCTGACGCCGAACAGGGTGTCCGGGCGCGTGGTGAACACGTTCAGCGGCTCGCCGCCTTCCACCGCGAACTCCAGCTCCACGCCCTCGGAACGCCCGATCCAGTTCCGCTGCATGGTGCGCACCTGGTCCGGCCAGCCGTCGAGGTCGTCCAGCGCCTCCAGCAGCTCGTCGGCGTAGTCGGTGATGCGCAGGAACCACTGCGGCATCTCGCGACGCTCCACCGGCGCGCCGGAGCGCCAGCCGCGCCCCTCGATCACCTGCTCGTTGGCAAGCACGGTCTGATCCACCGGGTCCCAGTTCACGGTCGCCTTCTTGCGATAGACCAGTCCCTTTTTCAGCAGACGGACGAACAGCCACTGCTCCCAGCGGTAATAATCGGCATCGCAGGTCGCGAACTCGCGCGACCAGTCATAGGCAAAGCCCAGGCGCTGGAGCTGGGTGCGCATCTGCTCGATGTTCTGGCGCGTCCATGTCGCCGGCGGCACATTGTTCTGCATCGCCGCGTTCTCCGCCGGCAGGCCGAAGGCGTCCCAGCCCATCGGCTGCAGCACGCTCCTGCCCTGCATGCGCTGGAACCGCGCGATCACGTCGCCGATGGTGTAGTTGCGCACATGCCCCATGTGCAGCTTGCCCGACGGGTACGGGAACATCGACAGGCAGTAGAAGGGTTCTCCCGCGGCATCTTCCCGCGCCCGGAAACAGCCGGTCTCGTCCCAGCGACGCTGGACCTCGGTCTCCACCTGTTCCGGGGAATAATGCTCCTGCATGGGCCTCACCTGTGCTGTTTGCCGCCGCGAACGAAGAACCGCGCAGAATACCAGTCACCCCGCCCCCCTTCCAGACAGTCCCGGATCTGCCGAATGGTTCCGTCGCGCGCAACCGCAACGCCGCGCACGGCCATCTAGACTTCAGGATACATACCCTTGACGCATCGACCGATGCGAAGGAGGTGCAGCATGATCTCCCTGATCCAGCGCCGTTATCCGGACGACCTTTCCGAAATCCGCCCCCGCCACGGGTACGAGGAGGCGACGCCCGGCGTACGCCGGATCGAGGCCGGCCGCCCGCTGCGCTGGCTGAGTGCCGGCTGGAACGACCTGCGGCATGCCCCGGCCGGACTGCTGCACGGCCTGATGGTGACCGCGATCGGAGCCGTCATCATGGGTGTGCTCTGGTCCTGGCCGTGGGCCGGGGTCGCCGCCCTCACGGGCTTCCTTCTGGTCGGACCTGTCCTCGCCACCGGCCTCAACGGCCTGGCCCGGAGCATCGAACGGGGCGAGACCGTCGGCCTGCGCTCGGGCTTCGGCGCGCTGGAGGCAACCGGCGGTGCCATCTGGGCCTTCGCCGCCCTGCTGGCCTCGATCTTCCTGGCCTGGACCGCCTTCGTGTGGCTGTGGATGGGGGTCCTCAACGTCGGCCACGCCGGACTCCTGGGCCCGCTGCACGAGGCCCTTCCGGTCCTGCTGGGCAGCACCAGCGGACTGATCTCGCTGGCCGGCCTGGTCGTCGCCGGTGCCGCTCTCGCGGTCGTGGTTCTGGCGCTCTCGGTGGTCACGATCCCGACCCTGCTGGACCGCCGGACCGGACTCATGACGGCGATGGGCACCAGCCTGAAGGCCCTGCGCACCAGCCCGGCCGCCACCCTGATCTGGGCCGCGCTGATCACCGTTCTGTTCGCAGTCTCGGTGGCCACCGCTCTGCTGGCCCTGATCGTCGTGTTCCCCTGGCTGGGCTACGCCATGTGGCACGCCTACCGCGACCTGGTCGAACCCCCGGAGGAGGCGGCTCCGACGACCTGACGCAGGCCCCGTTACCGGCGCTCGCGGAGGCGTCGGCGGGTAACGGGGTATCACTCCACGGGGCGCACGCCCGGGCGGGGGCTGCGCCCCGTTCTGCATACGGGCGACAGGAAGACCCGGCCGCGCGCCCGTTTCGGGGCATGCTCGTGCTAACGTACCTCCGAGCACCGATCAATCCGGAGTGATGCCGATGAGCGACAAGAACAGGAATCCCGAGGGCGGGCAGGAAGAGGACCAGCATGAACGCGAATCGCGCCTGAGCGATGCCTACCACCGCATGCTGCACGAGGTCACCGAAGACCTCGAGAAACTGGAGGAACGCACCGGCAAGGCCATCAGCCAGGCGCTCGAGGGCGCACGCGACCGGGTACATAATGCCACCGACCTGACGCGCGAAGAGGCCCACGAGGTGATGGAGTACCTGCAGCGCGACCTGCAGGACCTGGGTGCCTACATCGATGCGCGCAGCGAGGACTGGCGCAGCTGGCTGCGCATCGACATCGGCCTGATCGAGGCCAGCATCAAGAACGCCCTCGAGCGCATCGCCGATCGCACCCGGGTGGAGATCACCGAGCTGACGGCCCGCGCGCAGGTGATGGGCGAGTGGCACACCGGCGAGATCACCGGCCCGGGCGAACTGGTCTGCAAGCACTGCGGCCACCCGCTGCACATGGAAAGGGTCGGCCGCATTCCGCCCTGCGCGCAGTGTCACCACACGGCGTTTCGCCGCGGACCGCCGCCGGAGGCCGACGCCGGCTGAGATCCGCGGTGCCGGGGCAGCCCGGGTCGAGTGAACCCGAGTCGAGCAGACCCGGGGCGGCGGTCAGTCCCGGTCTTCGGCGCCGGCCCGCCGCCGACCGACCGCCGCGCCCAGCACCACCAGCACCAGTGCGGCCAGCACCGCGGGTCCCTCGCCCATCGCCGCCGCCGGGGTGATGCCGCTGCGTGGCCGGATCTCGCCGTGCACGGTAGCCGGTTCGAACAGGGGCGAAGCGTCGATCAGCCGGCCGTCGAAGTCGATCAGCGCGGACACCCCGGTATTGGTCGCGCGCAGCATCGGACGTCCGGTCTCCACCGCCCGCACCCGCGCGATCTGCAGATGCTGGGCCGGGGCCAGGCTGTCGCCGAACCACGCATCGTTGGACACGTTGACCAGGAAGCCCGCCTCGGGCAGGGCAGCGCGGATGTGCCGGGCATAGGCCGACTCGTAGCAGATGCTCGCCCCGGCGGTGCGCCCCGCCAGCGTGATCCGACCGTCATCCTCCCCCCGGGCCAGATCGGACATCGGGATCATCAGCAGCCGGTCGAGCCAGGCCAGCTGCTCGCGCAGCGGGATGTACTCGCCGAACGGCACCAGCTGACGCTTGTGATAGGCCTCGCCGCCGGGATAGGTCAGGATCGCGTTATGGATATCCCCGTCGCGGTGACCGTCGAACAGCCCGGTCACCAGCTGCGCGTCCTCGCCCGGCAGCTCCGCGGCCACCTGTTCCAGCGCCCCGGCCACCTCGCCAGTCAGCGCGGGGATCGCGGTTTCCGGCCACACCACCAGATCCGCCGGCTCGGCCTGCGCGGTCAGCTCGCGGTACACCTCCAGCGAGTGCCGGATGCCGTCCGGGGCCCATTTGCGCTCCTGCTCGATGTTGCCCTGCACCAGCGTCGCGCTGACCGGCTCGCCGTCGGGCTCGGTCCACTGCAACGGCAGCAGGGCCGCGGAGACCACCACCACGCCCGCCACCAGACCCACGCCGATGCCGCGCGAACGCCGCCCGGCCGCCAGCACCAGTCCGGCGGCGATCAGTGCCACCATCAGGCTGGCCGCCAGCTCGCCACCCAGCGGCAGCCAGGACGCCAGCGGCGTCTCCAGCGTGGCATGGCCGAACAGCAGCCAGGGGAATCCGGAGAACAGCCAGGAACGTGCCAGTTCCAGCAGCACCAGCCCGCCGGCCACGGCCAGCAGGCCCTCCATTCGGTGCAGCGGCAGAAAGCGCGCGGCCAGCGCACTCAACAATGCCGGGTACAGCGCCATCACCAGCACGAAGGCCACCGTGATCACGCTGGCGACCACCAGCGGGGCCTGGCCGAACACCAGCAGACTGTTGAAGATCCAGGACGTGCCGGCGCCGAAGAATCCCAGGCCGAACAGCCAGCCGAACCACGCGGCACGCCGTGGCCGCCCCTGCACCCGCACCAGCAGCCCGAACCACACCGCCAGCGCCAGCGGCGCGGCGGTGAACAGCCCCACCGGCGCGAACGCCAGCACCGCGAACGCGCCGGCCAGCAAGGCCAACAGGCCACCGACCCGGCGGCCGGTCAGGTCGGGCAGTGGCAGGCCGCGCATCACGGGACCTCCGTGCCGGATTCGCCGGGGCCGGACGACGCCGCCGGCCCTGCGGCGGGCTCGGCCAGACGCATCTCCACCAGGTGCAGCCGGCGATTGTCCGCACGCAGCACGCGAAACTGCATGCCATCCAGCTGCAGGGTCTCGCCGCGGTGCGGCACATGGGCAAAATGCGACAGCAGCAGCCCGCCCACGGTGTCGAAGGCATCCTCGTCGTAGGCCGTCTGGAAATAGGCGTTGAATTCGTCCAGCGGGGTCAGCGCCTTGATGGTGTAGCGACCGCCGGGGTGCTGCATGATCTGGGTCAGATAGTCCTCGACATCGTGCTCGTCCTCGATCTCGCCGACGATCTGCTCCAGCACGTCCTCGATGGTCACCAGCCCGGCCACCCCGCCGTACTCATCGACCACGATGGCCATGTGATTGCGGCTCAGGCGGAATTCCTTCAGCAGTACGTTCAGGCGCTTGCTCTCGGGCACGAACACCGCCGGGCGCAGGATCTCCTGCATGTCGAAGGCCGCGTCGTCCGGATCCCCGAAGAACCGCAGCAGGTCCTTGGCCAGCAGGATCCCGACCACCTCGTCGCGATGGTCGCCAACCACCGGCAGGCGCGAATGGGCCGACGCCACCACGTCGGGCAGGAATTCCGACAGCGGGGCATCGCGCCGCACTACTTCCATCTGCGCACGCGGGATCATGATGTCGCGCACCTGCATGTCGGCGACATTGAGCACGCCCTCCAGCATGGTCAGCGCCTCGGGATCCAGCAGCTCGCGTTCCTGCGCCCCGCGCAGGGTCTCGACCAGCTCCCGCCGGCTGCGCGGTTCGCGCCGCAGACGGCGCAGCAGCGGCTCCAGCAGGCGCCGCCACAGCGACAACCCGCCAGTGGCGGCCCCGGGCTCAGGCGCCATGAACACTCCGTGCGCCGGCCGCGCACCGGGTCTCCGGCACGCGGTACGGGTCCGCAAGTCCGAGGCCGGCCAGGATCGCGGTTTCCAGGGCCTCCATCTCGGCCGCCTCGTCAGCGTCCTGATGATCGAAGCCCTGCAGATGCAGCATCCCGTGCACCACCATGTGGGTGTAATGGTCGGCCACCGGCTTGCCCTGCTCGCGCGCTTCGCGCTGCAGCACCGGATCGCACAGCACGATATCGCCGAGACCGCCCGGGCCGGCCTCCGGCGGGAGCGGCATGTCCTCCGGCACCGGGAACGACAGCACGTTGGTGGCCCGGTCACGACCACGAAAGGCCCGGTTCAGCTCGCGCCCCTCGTCGGCATCCACGATCCGCAGGGTCACGCCGGTCGCGGCCTCGCCGCGCCAGGCCGCGCGGGCGGCGGCATGCAGACGCCGCGCCGCGGGCACTCCGGCCCGCGGGACGGCATACTGCACCGCGACCTCAAGCGTCATCGCCACGCTCCTCTTCGTGGGCATCGTAGGCCTGCACGATGCGCTGCACCAGCGGATGGCGGACCACGTCCTCGCCGCGGAAGTGGTGGATGCCGACGCCCTCCACGCCCTCGAGGATGCGGATCGCATGCCACAACCCGGATTTCTGCCCGCGCGGCAGGTCCACCTGGGTCACATCGCCGTTGACCACGGCGGTCGAGCCGAAGCCAATGCGGGTCAGGAACATCTTCATCTGCTCGACGGTGGTGTTCTGCGCCTCGTCGAGGATGATGAAGGCCTCGTTCAGGGTGCGTCCGCGCATGTAGGCCAGCGGCGCGACCTCGATCACCTGGCGTTCCATCAGACGCGCGGTCTGGTCGAATCCCATCAGCTCGTACAGGGCGTCGTACATCGGCCGCAGGTAGGGATCGATCTTCTGCGCCAGGTCGCCGGGCAGGAATCCCAGGCGCTCGCCGGCCTCCACCGCGGGGCGCACCAGTACCAGGCGCTGGACGCGGTCCTGCTCCAGCGCGGCCACCGCCGCGGCCACCGCGAGGAAGGTCTTGCCAGTGCCTGCCGGGCCGATGCCGAAGGTCAGGTCGTTGCGACCGATCCCGGCGATATACCGCGACTGGCGCGGACCGCGCCCGCGGATCGCGGCACGTTTCAGCCGCAGCACCGGATCGGGTGTGTCGGATGAGCTGTCGGCCAGGGCCTCGACATTGGCTTCCTGCAGGGCGGTGTGGACCTGCTCCAGGGAGACCGGCTCCTCCTGCGCCATGCGATGCAGATCGTGGATCAGCGCACCGGCGGCATCCACCGCGGCGCTGGGCCCGGTGAGGTTGAAGCGCGGCCCCCGGTTGTGGACGGCGACGCCCAGGCGGTTCTCGATCAGACGCAGGTGGGCATCCAGCGGACCGGACAGGCGTGCCAGGGTCTCCTGGTCGCCCGGTTCCAGGGTGAAATCCAGTCGGTTTGCCATGCCGGGTTCAGGCGGTCGCGGCGGCGGCAACGGGTTCGACCACCCGGCGCCCGCGCAGGGAGTGGGCAAGGGCCTCGGTGATCTCCACCGGCACCATCTGCCCGATCAGGGACGGGTCGGCGGGGAAATTCACGATGCGGTTGTTGGCGGTGCGCCCGGCCAGCTCGTCCGGATTGCGCTTCGCCGGGCCCTCCACCAGTACCGGCTCGATCCCCCCCACCATGGACTCGTTGCGCTCGCGGCCGTGGCGTTCGATGACGGCCTGCAGCTCCGCCAGCCGTGCCTTCTTCACCGCCATGGGGACGTCGTCGGGCAGCGAAGCCGCCGGCGTGCCCGGACGCGCACTGTAGATAAAGCTGAAGGAAAAATCGAAGTGCAGTTCCTCGATCAGGTCCATGGTCGCCCGGTGATCGGCGTCGGTCTCGCCGGGGAAACCGACGATGAAATCCGACGACAGATCCAGGTCCGGGCGCGCCTCGCGCAGGCGACGGATCTTCGCCTTGTACTCGAGGATGGTGTGCCCGCGCTTCATCTGCGCCAGGATCCGGTCGGAGCCGCTCTGCACCGGCAGATGCAGGTGGCTGACCAGCTTGGGTTCGTCGGCGAAGGCCTGGATCAGAGAGTCGGAGAACTCTACCGGATGCGAGGTGGTGAAGCGGATGCGCTCGATCCCGTCCACCGCCGCCACGTAGTGGATCAGCAGCGCAAGATCGGCCGTGTCGCCGTCCTCCATCGGACCGCGATAGGCATTGACGTTCTGCCCCAGCAGGTTGATCTCCTTCACCCCCTGCTCGGCCAGCGCCACCACCTCGGCGATCACGTCGTCGAAGGGGCGCGAGATCTCGTCACCGCGGGTATAGGGCACCACGCAGAACGAACAGTACTTGGAACAGCCCTCCATCACCGAGACGAAGGCCGTGGGGCCCTCGGCCTGCGGTTCGGGCAGGCGGTCGAACTTCTCGATCTCGGGGAACGAGATGTCCACCACCGGGGCCCGCGCCCGCTGCGCCTCGCGGATCATCTCCGGCAGGCGGTGCAGGGTCTGCGGCCCGAACACCAGATCCACGTACGGCGCGCGCTGACGCAGGGCCTCGCCCTCCTGACTCGCCACACAGCCGCCGACCCCGATCACCATCCCCGGCCGGCGCTCCTTGATCGCGCGCCAGCGGCCCAGCAGCGAGAAGACCTTCTCCTGGGCCTTCTCGCGGATCGAACAGGTGTTCAGCAGCAGGACATCGGCCTGTTCGGGATCCTCGGTACGCTCCGCGCCGCCGTCCGCCTTCAGGGCGTCCAGCATGCGGTCGGAGTCGTACTCGTTCATCTGACAGCCGTGGGTCTGGATGTAGATCTTGCGGGTCATTGCGTGTCGGCCACCTCAGCTGATGTGCCTTTTAGAACGGGACGTCATCGTCATCGAAGGAGCCGCCCGGACCGGACGACGGGGAGGACGAACCGCCCCCGAAGCCGTCGCCACCGCCACCGGGGCCCGGGTCGTAACCGCCGCCGTAGCCACCACCGGCAGCAGCGGCACCGCCGGCGCCACCGCCTCCGCCGCGTCCACCGACCAGCTGCATGTCACTGGCGACGATCTCGGTGGTATAGCGATCCTGACCGTCCTGCCCCTGCCACTTGCGGGTCTGGATCCGGCCCTCGATGTACACCTGGGAGCCCTTGGACAGATACTGCGCGGCGATGTCGGCCAGACGGCCGAACATCACGACCCGGTGCCATTCGGTGTTTTCGCGCCGCTCCCCGCTCTGCTTGTCGGTCCACTGCTCCGTGGTGGCCACGCGGAAGTTGGTGACGGTCGCCCCGCCGGGCGTTTCGCGCTTTTCGGGGTCGGCACCGAGGTTGCCGAGAATGATCGCCTTGTTGACTCCGCGGGCCATGGGAACTCCTTGTGTCGGGCACGGGTTAATCGAGTCGATAGTGTAGCAGGCGCTGACGGGCGCAACAGAACCCGCCCGCGTGACGCGGGTCGCCGCGCGGCGCGAGCGCGGGCTTCACCCGGCCGGACCGCGCTCCAGGCGTTCCCGCAGCGATCCGTCCGCCTGCACATCGGGATGCAGACGCACATAAACCGAGCCTGCATCCGGCGACAGCGCGACCTCGGCCACGCCGGGACAGCCGCGCAGTTCACTCAGCAGCCTCCCCGGCTGCCCCTCCCAGACCGTCGGCACCGCGAGCGTCCGGGTCACGTAATGCTCCGGGCTGCCCCCGCGAGCCAGCAAGAGCCAGATCACCAGCGCCGGCACACTGGCCAGCAGGACCGTCACGGGCCCGCCCAGACCCAGCAGCACCCCGCCCAGCGCGCCACCGGCAAAGATCCCGAGGAACTGGGCGGTCGCGAACCCGCCCATCGCGGTGCCCTTGTGGGCCAGCGGGGCCGCGCGCGACACCATCGCGGGCAACCCCGCCTCCAGCAGGTTGAAGGCCGCGAAAAAGCCGACCATCAACAGCGCCAGCCACCAAACGCCGCCGTCAAGATGGAAAGCCAGGGCCAGGCCGGTCTGCACGAGCACCAGCAGGGCAATCGCCAGCAGCAGCACGCCGTGCATGCGCCTGCGCCGCTCGCCGAGGATGACCCCCGGCAGCATCAACGCAAAGCCGGCCAGCAACACCGGCAGGTAGAAGGCCCAGTGTTCGGCCGCCGGCAGGCCGGCCCCCGCCACCAGGTACGTCGGCAGCACCAGAAAATTGGCCGCCAGCACCAGATGCAGGATGAAGATCCCGGCATTGAGCCGCGCGAGCTCCGGGTCCGCCAGCACCCGCGGCAGCATGCCCCATTGCGGGACCATGTCCGGATGCTGGCGCGTTCGACCCGGCGACGGGACCCACAACAGGAGGATCAGCAGTGCCAGCACCCCCAGCCCCGCCGCAACCAGGAAAATGCCGGAAAGACCGACGCCGCGATCGAGCAGCGGCCCCAGTGCCATCGAGACGGTGAACGTGAGCCCGATGGTCAGGCCGATCACCGCCAGCGCCCGGGTCCGGCGTTCCTCGGCGATCAGGTCGGCGGTCAGCGCCAGCACCACCGCGGCAACCGCACCCGCTCCCTGCAGGGCCCGGCCAAGGATGATCCCGTGGATGTCCTCCGCCAGTCCCGCCACCAGGCTGCCGAGCACGAACAGGCCCAGGCCGGCCGCGATGAGCGGCTTGCGGCCGAGGCGATCGGAGAGCAGACCGAACGGAATCTGCAGGGCCGCCTGGGTCAGGCCGTAGATCCCCAGCGCCAGCCCGGCGAGCAGCGGCGTGGCACCCGGGATATCGTCGGCGTGCAGCATGAACACCGGCAGGATCAGGAACAGGCCGGCCATGCGCACGCCGTAGATGGCCGCCAGTCCGGAGGTGGCTCGCAACTCGCGGGCATTCATGTGGTCAGGACTCCTGAATGGCACGCCGGTGAACGAACGCGGACGGGAGTCTACCAGAGCCCCGGGCCTCCGGCGGGCCGTGACCGGGTGTTACCATGGCCGGCTGGCAGCCGCCGGCTGCCCTTCCCAACGACTCCGGAGTATCCGTCGTCCCATGATGCAGAACATCCAGATCCGCGGCGCCCGCACCCACAACCTCAAGGACCTGCATATCGAACTGCCGCGCGAGCGGCTGATCGTGATCACCGGGGTCTCGGGGTCGGGCAAGTCGTCGCTGGCCTTCGACACCCTGTTCGCCGAAGGCCAGCGACGCTACGTCGAGAGCCTGTCGACCTACGCGCGGCAGTTCCTGTCGATGATGGAAAAACCCGATGTCGACCAGATCGACGGTCTGTCCCCGGCGATCTCGATCGAGCAGAAAAGCACCTCCCACAACCCCCGCTCGACCGTCGGCACCATCACCGAGATCTATGACTACCTGCGCCTGCTGTTCGCCCGCGCCGGCGAGCCGCGCTGTCCGGATCACGGCGAGACCCTGGCCGCACAGACCATCTCGCAGATGGTCGACCAGGTACTGGAGATGCCCGAAGGCGAAAAGCTGATGCTGCTGGCGCCGGTGGTGCGCGACCGCAAGGGCGAACACCACAAGCTGCTGGAATCCATGCGTGCCCACGGGTATCTGCGTGCGCGCATCAACGGCGAGATCCACGAACTGGACGCCCTGCCCGAGCTGGACCCCAAACGCAAGCACAACATCGAGATCGTCATCGACCGCTTCAAGGTCCGCGAGGACCTGCGGCAGCGCCTGGCCGAATCCTTCGAGACCGCGACCGAGCTAGCCGACGGCCTGGCGCTGGTCGCCTGGATGGACGAGCCGGAACGCGAACCGATGACCTTCTCGGCCCGCTTCGCCTGCCCGGTGTGCGGCTATGCGCTGCGCGAACTGGAACCGCGCCTGTTCTCCTTCAACAATCCCGCCGGTGCCTGCCCCACCTGTGACGGCCTGGGCGTGCATCAGTACTTCGACCCCGAGCGTGTGGTCGCCCAGCCCGAGGTCAGCCTGGCCGGTGGCGCGGTTCGCGGCTGGGATCGCCGCAACGCCTGGTACTTCAGCCTCCTGAACAGCCTGGCCCGCCACTACGGCTTCGATGTGGAGACGCCGTGGAAGGACCTGCCGGCGGAGGTCCGGGCCGTGATCCTGCACGGCTCCGGTGCCGAGGAGATCCCCCTGAGCACCCCGGCCGCGAACGGGCGCCTGCGCACCGACCACCGGGTCTTCGAGGGCATCATCCCCAACCTCGAACGGCGTTATCGCGAGACCGATTCGGCGGCCGTGCGCGAGGAACTGGGGCGCTATCTCAACGAGCAGCCCTGCCCCTCGTGCCATGGCACGCGTCTCAATGCCGCCGCTCGCAACGTGTTCGTCAAGGGCCACACCCTGCCGGAGATCACGCACATGAGCGTCGCCGGCGCCCAGGCCTTCTTCGACGACCTCGAGCTGCCGGGGCGTTTCGCACGCATCGCGGAAAAAATCGTCCGCGAGATCGCCGCCCGGCTCGGTTTCCTGGTGGATGTCGGTCTGGACTACCTGACGCTGGATCGTTCCGCCGAAACCCTCTCCGGTGGCGAGGCCCAGCGCATCCGCCTGGCGTCGCAGATCGGCTCGGCACTGGTCGGCGTGATGTACATCCTCGACGAACCCTCCATCGGCCTGCACCAGCGGGACAACGCGCGCCTGCTCAACACCCTGGCCAGCCTGCGCGACCTCGGCAACACGGTCATCGTGGTGGAGCATGACGAGGACGCCATCCGCGAAGCCGATCATGTCCTCGACATCGGGCCCGGGGCCGGCCGCCATGGCGGCGAAGTCGTGGCCGCGGGCACGCCGGCCGAGATCGCCGCCAGCGAAGATTCCCTGACCGGCGCCTACCTCTCCGGGCGGCGCAGTATCGCGATCCCCGAACAGCGCCACGCCGCCGACCCGGACCATACGCTTCGGGTTCGCGGCGCGCGCGGCAACAATCTGCGCGGCGGCGACTTTGAATTCCCGCTGGGGCTGTTCACCTGCGTGACCGGGGTCTCCGGCTCCGGAAAGTCCACCCTTGTCAATGCCACCCTGTATCCCGCCGCCGCCAACACCCTGCACAACGCGCGGCATCCGGTCGCCGAACACGACCGCATCGAAGGGCTCGAACGGATCGACAAGGTGGTCGACATCGACCAGAGCCCGATCGGCCGCACGCCACGATCCAACCCCGCGACCTACACCGGCCTGTTCACCCCCATCCGGGAGCTGTTCGCCGCCACCGCCGAGGCCCGTTCACGCGGTTACAAGCCCGGCCGGTTTTCCTTCAACGTGCGCGGGGGCCGCTGCGAGGCCTGCCAGGGTGATGGCGTCATCAAGGTCGAGATGCATTTCCTCCCCGACGTCTACGTGCCCTGCGACGTATGCCGCGGCCAGCGCTACAACCGCGAGACCCTCGAGGTTCGTTACAAGGGGAAGAACATCCACGAAGTCCTGGAGATGACCGTCGAAGAAGCGCTGGACTTCTTCCAGCCGGTCCCCGTCATCCATCGCAAGCTCGAAATGCTGATGGAGGTCGGGCTTTCCTACATCCAGCTCGGGCAGAACGCCACCACCCTCTCCGGCGGCGAAGCCCAGCGCATCAAGCTCGCCCGCGAACTGTCCAAACGCGACACCGGCAAGACGCTCTACATCCTCGACGAACCCACCACGGGTCTCCACTTCGAGGATATCGCCCAGCTGCTTCGCGTCCTGCATCGCCTGCGTGACCACGGCAACACCATCGTGGTCATCGAACACAACCTGGACGTCATCAAGACGGCCGACTGGCTGGTCGACATCGGACCCGAGGGCGGCAGCGGGGGCGGGCAGCTGATCGTCGCCGGAACACCCGAAACCGTCGCGGCCACGCCCGCCAGCCATACCGGCCACTTCCTCGGCCCGATGCTCGCCCCGTGGCCCGCTACCGAGGATGCCCCTGCCTGACGCGGACGGCGCAGACTCGAGCCGCGGACCAGACTACCCCCGGAAACGAAAAAGGCCGCCCCGAAGGGCGGCCTCTTCTCACAGCGACGGCCGACGTGGCGTCAGGCTGCCTCTTCCTCGTCCGGCATCGGACGGTCCACCAGCTCCACGTAGGCCATCGGCGCATTGTCTCCTGCGCGGAAGCCGCACTTGAGTATACGCAGATACCCCCCCGGACGTTCCTGGTACCGCGGGCCCAGCTGGGTAAACAGCTTGCCCACGGTTTCCTTGTCCCGCAGGCGGGAGAAGGCCTCGCGCCGCGCATGCACGCTGTCATTCTTCGACAGGGTGATCAACGGCTCGGCTACCCGGCGAAGCTCCTTCGCCTTGGGCAGCGTGGTCTTGATCAGTTCGTGCCGAAACAGCGCATTCGTCAGCGCCTGCATGGTGGCCTTGCGGTGCGAACTGTTGCGGCCGAGCTGCCGGCCGGAATGACGATGACGCATTGGACTATCCTCTGAATGCTATTGGCGTGTGACGCCCACTGATTACTCGTTCTCGTCCCGCAGACCCGGCGGCGGCCAGTTTTCCAGCCGCATGCCCAGGGACAGCCCGTGGGTCGCCAGCGTATCCTTGATCTCGGTCAGCGACTTCTTGCCGAGATTCGGGGCACGCAGCAGTTCCACTTCCGTACGCTGGACCAGATCACCGATGTAGTACAGGTTCTCGGCCTTCAGGCAGTTCGCCGAGCGCACCGTCAGCTCCAGCTCGTCCACCGGGCGCAGCAGCACCGGATCCACCGCGCTGGCACCACCGGTCGCGGTTTCGGCGGCCTCTTCCTGCAGATCGACGAACGGCGCAAGTTGCCCCTGAAGGATCGTCGCTGCCTGCCGAACGGCATCGTCCGGAGCGATGGCCCCGTTCGTTTCCAGCTCCAGCACCAGCCGATCCATGTCCGTACGCTGGGCCAGGCGGGCGCTTTCCACCCGATACGCCACACGCCGAATCGGACTGAACGTCGCGTCCAGCTGCAGACGACCAATCCCGGTCTCGTCCGTCTCCCCGCCACTCTGGCGCGCGGTGACCGGCTCGTAGCCTTCCCCCGTCCGCGCCGTCAGCGTCATGTCCAGCTCAACGTCCTTGTTGATGGTGGCGATTACGTGCTCCGGATTGACCACTTCCACGTCATGGTCCACCTGGATGTCCGCGGCGGTCACGGTACACGGCCCTTTTTTCTTCAGCGTGAGCGTCGACTCATCCCGCGCATGCATGCGCAGCGCCACACCCTTCAGGTTAAGCAGGATGTCCACGACGTCTTCCTGCACACCCTCAATGGTCGTGTACTCGTGCAGCACGCCCTCGATGCGGGCTTCGACGATCGCCGCACCCGGGATCGAAGACAGCAGCACCCGCCGCAGCGCATTGCCGAGCGTGTGCCCGAATCCCCGCTCCAGCGGCTCGAGCGCCACGCGCGACTGATTCCGCGCCTCGGACTCGACCTCGATCTGCTGCTTGTTGACCAGTTCGTTGGCTTGCATTGATGCTCCCGGCGAAATGCCCGCTGGCGGTTACTTCGAATAAAGCTCGACGACGAGCGACTCGTTGATGTCGGCCGGCAGATCCGCACGATCCGGCACCGCCTTGAAGGTGCCCTCGAACTTGCTGCTGTCGACCTCCACCCACTCGGGCAGACCGCTTTGCTCGGCCAGGGTCATCGAATCCTGGATCCGAACCTGCTTGCGGGCCTTCTCGCGAACACTGACGACATCCGCCGGCTGAACCTGATAGGCCGCCACGTTCACAACCCGGCCATTGACCAGAATCGCGCGATGCGCCACCAGCTGGCGCGCTTCGGAGCGCGTCGAGCCGAAGCCCATGCGATAGACCACGTTATCCAGACGGCCTTCGAGGAGCTTCAGGAGATTCTCGCCGGTCGAACCCTTTCGTTGCGCAGCCTTGTGGTAGTAGTTACGAAACTGCTTTTCCTGCACACCGTACGTCCGGCGCAGCTTCTGCTTCTCCCGCAGCTGGACCGCATAATCCGAAAGCCGCGTGCGGCGTTCGCCATGCTGCCCCGGCGGCTGATCCAGCTTGCACTTCGTCTCGAGTGCGCGCGCCCGGCTCTTCAGACCGAGATCGGCACCCTCGCGACGACTCAGTTTGCACTTCGGTCCAATATAACGACCCATAATTCGACTCCAGCCTCAGACGCGCCGCTTCTTGGGCGGCCGGCAACCATTGTGCGGGATCGGTGTCACGTCACTGATGTTCGTGATCTTGAAACCCGCGTTATTCAGCGCACGCACCGCCGACTCGCGCCCCGGCCCCGGGCCGCGGACCTCGACGTCCAGGTTCTTCACCCCGTGCTCCGCCGCCGCATTGCCGGCGCGCTCGGCCGCCACCTGCGCGGCAAAGGGCGTCGACTTGCGTGAACCGCGAAAGCCGGACCCCCCGGACGTCGCCCAGCTGATCGCATTGCCCTGGCGATCGGTGATGGTGATGATCGTGTTGTTGAACGTCGCATAGACATGCGCGACGCCCTCGGCGATGTTCTTGCGGACCTTTTTCTTGGTCCGGGTCTGCGCTTGTGCCATTAACCTGTATTCCCAGTCGTGTTACTTGCGAATCGGACGCCGCGGGCCCTTGCGGGTGCGCGCGTTGGTCTGCGTCTGCTGCCCGCGCAGCGGAAGGCCGCGACGATGGCGCACGCCCCGGTAGCAACCGAGATCCATCAGCCGCTTGATGTTCATGCTGATCTCGCGCCGCAGGTCCCCTTCAACCGGGAACTTGTCGACCTCGGCCCGCAGCGCATCCACCTCGGCATCGGTGAGATCCCTCACCTTCATCTCCGGACGCACCCCGGCGGAATCGCAGATATGCCGGGCACGCGTGGGACCAATGCCATAGATCGACGTCAGTGCGATCACCGTATGCTTCTGATCAGGAATATTGATTCCAGCGACGCGAGCCATCCAACTTCTCCATCAAGATTCGGCAAAGCCGACTATAGTATCAGCGTTTCGGTCAGCGGCCAAGCTCAGCCCTGGCGCTGCTTGTGACGGGCTTCCGTACAGATCACACGGACGGTCCCGTTGCGACGCACCACCTTGCAGTTGCGGCAAATCGGCTTAACGGATGCGCGTACCTTCATTTTCCTTCTCCTGTGCTAGCGGATCCCGGTCCCGCCGAAACCCTTGAGATTCGCCTTCTTCATCAGGCCTTCATACTGATGCGATACCAGGTGCGACTGCAGCTGCGCCATGAAGTCCATGACCACGATCACGATGATCAGCAGCGACGTACCGCCGAAGTAGAACGGCACGTTCCAGTACAGGATGAGGAACTCGGGCAGCAGACACACTGCGGTGATGTACACCGCGCCCACCGCGGTCAGCCGGGTCATCACCCCGTCAATGTAGCGTTCCGTCTGCACACCGGGACGGATCCCGGGGATGAACGCACCCTGTTTTTTCAGGTTCTCCGCCGTATCCCGCGAATTGAATACCAGCGCGGTATAGAAGAAACAGAAAAATATGATCGCCGCGGCATAAAAGCCCACGTACAACGGCTGTCCGGGCGCCAGCGTGGTCGAGATCTCCCGCAGCCAGTCCATCCCTTCGGCCTGTCCGAACCACTGACCCAGCGTCGACGGGAAGAGGATGATACTCGACGCGAAGATCGGCGGGATCACCCCCGCCATGTTCAGCTTCAACGGAAGGTGGGACGACTGTCCACCCACCATCTTGCGACCCACCTGCCGTTTGGCATAGTTGATCGTGATTCGCCGCTGGCCGCGCTCCACGAAGACCACGAACGCGGTCACCGCCAGGGCCAGGATCAGCAGGATCACCACGAAGGCAGCAGCCAGTTCGCCCGTCCGCGCCAGTTCCAGGGTTCCGCCAATCGCGCCCGGCAGCCCCGCCACGATCCCGGCGAAGATAATGATCGAAATGCCGTTGCCAATGCCCCGTTCCGTGATCTGTTCACCCAGCCACATGAGGAACAGCGTTCCCGTAACGAGCGACACAACCACCGTAAAGATGAAGATCGGACCCGGATTCAGCGCCATGGGCATGCCCTGTATGGTCTGCCCGTTCAGCGCGATACCGATCCCGATACTCTGAAACAGAGCCAGCACCACGGTGCCATACCGGGTGTACTGGGTGATCTTTCGGCGGCCGGCTTCCCCTTCCTTTTTCAGCTGCTGCAGAGACGGCACCACCGCGGCCAGAAGCTGCATGATGATGGCCGCCGAGATATACGGCATCACGCCAAGCGCGAAGACCGACAGTCGCTCCAGCGCACCACCGGAGAACATGTTGAACATGTCCAGGATGGTGCCGCTTTGCTGTTCAAAGAACTGCTGAACCGCGACCGGATTGATGCCCGGCACCGGAATGAACGTCCCGATCCGATAAACCACCAGCGCGCCCAGCACGAACAGCAGGCGTTTGCGCAACTCGGTGAAGCCGGTCAGTCCGCCTCCACCACCCGCTCGGGCTGCCGGTCCGCGCGCCATTATCAGACCTCGACGCTGCCGCCCGCGGCCTCGATCGCCGCGCGCGCACCCCTGGAGACCCGGACACCACGGACAGTGACCGCGCCGGACACCTCGCCCGAGGCAAAGATCTTCGCCGCACGCGCCTCAGCCGGGATCACACCCGCCTGCTTCAGCGTCTCCAGACTGACCTCGCCGCCAACGCGGTTCAGTTCGTTCAGGCGCACTTCGGCCGTTTCGGCCTGGCGACGCGAGCGGAAGCCGACCTTGGGCAGCCGACGCTGCAGGGGCATCTGGCCACCCTCAAAGCCGGTCTTGGTGAACCCGCCGGAGCGAGACTTCTGCCCTTTATGGCCACGTCCGCCGGTCTTTCCCAGGCCGGAGCCGATACCGCGACCGACCCGTTTCCCGGCCTTACGGGCACCCTGCGGACTCGCAATCTCATTCAGTCGCATTTCAGACTTCCTCTACGTCCAGGAGATAGCGCACCTTGCGCACCATCCCCAGATTCTCGGGCGTCGCCTCGATCACCGAGGTACTGTGCATCCTGCGCAGGCCGAGCCCCCGAACCGTCGCCTTGTGGCTGCGGATCCGATTCGCCGGACTGCGCACGAGTTTGACTTTGAGTTTGCTCATGATCAGCTCTTCACGTCTTCGACCGACTTGCCGCGTTTCGCCGCGATCAGTTCGGGCGAGTTCACCATGGCCAGTCCGTTGATTGTCGCCTGCACCACGTTGATGGGGTTGCGGGATCCGACACATTTCGCCAGCACGTTTTTGACGCCCGCGACCTCCAGGACCGCGCGCATCGCGCCACCGGCGATGATACCGGTACCCTCGGATGCCGGCTGCATGTAGACCTTCGCCGCCCCGTGGCGTCCGTTCACGGCGTAGTGCAGGGTGCCCTCCTGCAACGCCACATCCCGCATCTCGAGGCGCGCCTGTTGCATCGCCTTCTGAATCGCCTGCGGGACCTCGCGCGCCTTGCCATAACCGAAGCCGACACGGCCTTCGCCATCGCCCACCACGGTCAGCGCGGCGAACCGGAACTGCCGGCCGCCCTTGACGACCTTGGCGACTCGGTTGACGCCGATCAGCTTTTCCTGGAGCCCATCGGTGGCTTCACTTACATCATTACGTGCCATTGTTATCTCCGCTGGGTCCGTCTGCTAGAACTGGAGCCCGCCCTCGCGGGCAGCATCGGCCAGGGCTTTCACCCGACCATGGAAGCGGAAGCCGGAACGGTCGAATGCGACTTCCTGGATACCCGCCTGGCGCGCACGCTCGGCAATCTTCTGACCCACGCGCGCGGCAGCATCCGCATTCCCGGTGTAGGTACCCGCATCACGCAGGTCCTTCTCGACCGTGGAGGCCGCGGCCACCACATTGTCGCCATTGGGGGCGATGAGCTGTGCATACATGTGCCGCGGCGTGCGATGAATACAGAGACGGTGAACGCCCTGCTCGCGAATCTTGTACCGCGCCCGACGTGCCCGCTTGATTCTGGCCTGTTTCTTGTCCACTGGTGCCTACCTACTTCTTCTTGGCTTCTTTGCGCTGGATACGCTCGTCCTTGTACTTCACGCCCTTGCCCTTGTAGGGCTCCGGGGGACGCAGCGCGCGGATATCGGCGGCCACCTGGCCGACGCTCTGACGATCATGCCCCTGCACCGCGATTTCGGTGGGCGAACGCGCCTCGACGGTCACGCCCTCCGGAATCGAGAAGTCGATCGGATGTGAAAATCCGAGGGTCAGATTCAGGTTCTTGCCCTGAACCTGTGCCCGGTATCCGACCCCGACCAGCTCCAGCACGATTTCGAAGCCCTGGCTGACGCCATGGACATGATTGCCGAGCAGCGACCGAATGGTTCCGGCCATCGCGTAGGTCTTCGCCTTCTCGCTGGGCTGAACGGTCACGGTATTGTCCTCGACGGAGACCAGCACGGTCTCGGGGACGGAGAGGGAAATCTCCCCCTTGGGCCCCTTGACCGTGATGCGGTCGCCCTGCTGATCGAGGGACACCCCGTTGGGCAGCTCCAGCGGCAGATTTGCAATGCGAGACATCGAATCGTCCTCAGTAGATCTTGCAGAGCACTTCGCCGCCCTGACCGATCTCGCGTGCGGCGCGATCGCTCATCACGCCGCGCGGCGTGGAGATCACGGCCACACCCAGACCGGCATTGATGCGGGGCAGCTCGTTTTTGCCGCGGTAAATCCGCAGCCCCGGCCGCGAGATGCGCTGTACGGTTTCGATCACCGGCTGGCCCTGGAAATATTTCAGGGTGGCGATCAACACCTTGCGAGCACCTTCGCCTTCCGAGCGGTAATCGGCGATGAAGCCTTCGTCCGCGAACACACGCAGAATCGCTTCCTTGTTCTTGCTATACGGGATCGACACCTGCTCCTTGTCGGCACGCTGTGCATTGCGCAGCCGGGTGAGCATGTCGGCGATCGGATCGGTCATCATGGCGGTTTCTCCTTACCAGCTCGCCTTGCGCAGCCCCGGAATCTCGCCCTTCATGGCGTACTCGCGAAGCTTGTTTCGGCCCAGGCCAAACCGGCGATAGTAACCCTTCGGCCGACCGGTCACGGCACAGCGATTCTTCTGCCGCACGGGACTGGAGTCACGCGGCAGCTTCTGCAGCTTGTTCATCGCCTCCAGACGTTCCTCGCCAGACCGGTTCTCGTCGACGAGAATCGCCTTGAGTTCCTGCCGTTTCTCGGCGTGCTTCTTCGCCAGGCGTTCACGCTTACGCTCACGCTGGACCATCGATACCTTGGCCATTCCTCTTACCTCTTTACTGCCGGAAGGGGAAGTTGAAGGCCTCCAGGAGAGCCCGGGCTTCCGCGTCCGTCTTGGCGCTGGTCGTAATCGTAATGTCCATCCCCCGGAGGCGATCGACGCGGTCGTAATCGATCTCCGGAAAGATGATCTGTTCCTTCACCCCGAGGGTGTAATTACCGCGGCCGTCAAACGCCTTCGGGCTGAAGCCGCGGAAATCGCGCACACGAGGCAGCGCGATGTTGACCAGACGATCCAGAAACTCGTACATCTGGCGGCGCCGCAACGTCACCTTGCAGCCGATCGGATACCCGTCGCGGATCTTGAATCCGGCAATGGACTTGCGCGCCCGGGTCACGACCGGCTTCTGCCCCGCGATGGCGGTCATGTCACCCATCGCGTGCTCGATGATCTTCTTGTCAGCAACCGCGTCTCCAAGACCCATGTTCAGGGTGACCTTGGTGACCTGCGGGATCTCCATGACGTTGCCGTAACCGAACTGCTCCTGCAGGGCCGGCTTGATCCTGGACTCGTAATCTTCTTTCAAGCGTTCCATAAACCGATATTCCTGCAGTTAAGCGTCCACGACCTCGTCGTTCGAGCGATAAACCCGAACCTTTCGGCCATCTTCCAGCGTGCGAATCCCGACCCGGTCGCCCTTGGCGGTCGCCGGGTTGTACAGCATGACGTTCGAAATATGCATGGGCATCTCCTTCTCAATGATGCCGCCGCTGACGCCCTGCTGGGGATTCGGTTTCTGATGTTTCTTCGCCATGTTGATGTTCTGCACCAGGACCTTGTCGTCCTGCACCTTGATCACCGTGCCGCGCCGGCCCTTGTCCTTACCGGCGATCACGACGACATCGTCACCCTTGCGAATCTTTTTCATGACGTCCTCAAAGCACTTCCGGCGCGAGAGAAATGATCTTCATGTAATTCTCTCCACGCAGTTCACGGGTCACCGGGCCAAAGATACGGGTCCCGACCGGCTGGTACTGGCTGTTCAGCAGCACCGCCGCATTACGGTCGAACCGGATCACCGAACCATCGGAACGACGAACACCGGATGCGGTACGCACGACCACGGCATTGTACACGTCGCCCTTCTTGACCTTGCCCCGGGGAATGGCGTCCTTGACGGACACCTTGATGACGTCCCCGATCCGCGCATAACGCCGATGGGATCCGCCCAGGACCTTGATGCACTGCATGCGGCGCGCGCCGGAATTGTCGGCGGCTTCAAGGACGGTCTGCATCTGAATCATGGATGTTCTCCCGGGATCCGGTTCACAGCGCGTCGCGCCCGACCACTTCGATCAGGGCAAAGCGCTTCTGTTTCGACATGGGCCGGCACTCCCGAACCCGTACGCGATCGCCTTCCTTCGACACGTTCTCTTCGTCATGGACGCGGAGCTTCGTCGACCGGCGAATGAACTTGCCATACAGCGGGTGCCGAACGCGCCGTTCAACCACGACCGTGCGGGTCTTGTCCATCTTGTCGCTGACCACGCGACCCACAACGGAGCGCTGGGTTTTCGTCGTTTCCTGGTTCATCTTCGTTAACCCGCCGTTCTGCGTTCGTTCATCAGCGTCTTGATCCGGGCGATATCGCGCCGCACGGTTTTCATGCGGTCGGGACGCGAAAGCTGCCCGACGGCCTGCTGCATGCGCAGACCGAACTGTTCCTTGTACAGGGCCTCGAGCTCGCTGCCGAGTTCCTGATCGGACTTGTTCCTGAGTTCGGACGTTTTCATCACATCACCTGCCGACGCGTAAACACGGTCTTGACGGGGAGCTTCGCAGCGGCGAGTCGAAACGCCTCGCGCGCGACATCCTCGTTGACCCCTTCCATCTCGTAAAGCATGCGGCCCGGCTGGACCTTGCATACCCAGTACTCGACGCCGCCCTTGCCTTTGCCCATGCGGACTTCCAGGGGCTTGCTGGTTACCGGAACGTCGGGGAACACCCGAATCCAGATCTTGCCGCCGCGCTTGATGTGACGGACCATCGCCCGCCGCGCGGCTTCGATCTGCCGGGCGTTCACCCGACCGCGCTCGACCGCCTGGAGCCCGTACTCGCCGAAGCTCACCTTGGCGCCCACGGACGCCATACCGCGGTTGCGCCCCTTGAACTGCTTCCTGAACTTGGTTCTTTTTGGCTGCAACATGGCTTATGTCCTAGCTCGCGTTGGCCGCGGCGCGGCGGCCTTCGGTGGGCTCCAGGCTGAAGACCTCACCCTTGAAGATCCAGACCTTCACGCCGATGATTCCGTAAGTCGTTCGCGCCTCGGCGAATCCGTAGTCGATATCCGCCCGGAGCGTATGCAGCGGAACACGACCCTCCCGATACCACTCGGACCGGGCGATTTCGGCGCCATTCAGGCGACCGGAAACATGCACCTTGATGCCTTCCGCCCCCAGGCGCACCGCGTTGCCCACCGCCCGCTTCATCGCCCGACGGAACATGATGCGGCGCTCCAGCTGCTGGGCGATACCTTCGGCCACCAGCTGGGCCTCGATTTCGGGCTTGCGGACCTCCTCGATGTTGATCTTGACCGAACCCTGGTCCAGACCCGTCTCGCGCGCCACTTCGCGGCGCAGCTTCTCGATGTCCTCGCCCTTCTTGCCAATCACGATACCCGGACGTGCCGTCTGAATCGTGATGTGCGCCGCTTTCGCGGGGCGCTCGATGATGACACGGCTCACGGACGCATGGCTCAGCCGCTTCAGGAGGAACTCCCGCAGCTGGATGTCGTTGTTCAGCGTATCACCGAAATCCTCGCCGTCCGCATACCAGGTGGCGGACCACGGGCGCGAGATGCCGAGGCGAATGCCGGTCGGATGTACCTTGTTACCCATGCTTACTTCGCCCCCTTCTCGCTGACACCCACGATCACGTGGCTCGTGCGCTTAAGAATACGGTTGCCGCGGCCCTTCGCGCGGGCCTGCATGCGCTTCAGCACCGGCCCTTCGTCGACCTGGATCCGCGACACGCGCAGTTCGTCAATGTCGGCGCCGTCGTTGTTTTCGGCGTTCGCGATGGCCGATTCCAGCACCTTCTTGACGATGGCCGCCGGTTTCTTGCGGCTGAACGTGAGTTCGTTCAGCGCCTTTTCCACCGGCATGCCGCGAACCTGGTCAGCAATCAGCCGCGCCTTTTGCGGCGACATCCGCGCGAACCGGAGTTTTGCGATCGTTTCCATCAAACCGTCCTCAGCGCGATTTCTTGTTGGCGATGTGACCCTTGAAGGTCCGGGTCGCGGCGAATTCGCCCAACTTGTGGCCAACCATGTTCTCGTTGATGAGCACCGGGACATGCTGCCGCCCGTTATGCACCGCGATGGTGAGACCCACCATCTGCGGAATGATCATCGAACGCCGGGACCAGGTCTTGATCGGACGACGGTCGTTCTTTTCCGCCGCCACTTCCACCTTCTGGCGCAGGTGATGGTCAACGAACGGGCCTTTCTTCAGTGAACGCGGCATGCTCGTGCTCCGTTACTTCTTGCGCCGACGCACAATCATGCGGTCGGTACGTTTGTTGTTACGGGTCTTGAAGCCCTTGGTCGGGCGCCCCCACGGGGTTACCGGATGGCGACCGAAGTTGCGGCCTTCACCGCCCCCATGCGGATGGTCGACCGGGTTCATCGCCGTACCGCGGACCGTCGGGCGCTTGCCCTGCCAGCGACGTGCGCCGGCCTTGCCAAATTTGCGCAGGGAATGCTCGGAGTGTCCGACTTCGCCGACCACGGCCCGGCACTCGGACTGAATGCGGCGCATCTCTCCGGACGCGAGCCGGACCGTTGCCAGCTGCCCTTCTCGGGCCACCACCTGCGCGCTGCCACCGGCCGAGCGCACCAGCTGCGCGCCCTTGCCAGGCTTCAGCTCAATGCCGTGCACTGTGGTGCCCACCGGAATGGACCGCAGCGCCATGGCGTTGCCGGGCCGGATCGGTGCCTGCGAGCCGCTCGAAACGGTATCCCCGACCTTCAGCCCGCGCGGCGCAATGATATACCGACGTTCGCCATCGCGATACAGCAGAAGCGCCAGGTGAGCACTGCGGTTCGGATCGTATTCCAGCCGCTCAACGCGAGCCGGGATATTGTCCTTCGTCCGCTTGAAGTCGACCGTACGGTAGCGCTGCTTGTGCCCGCCGCCGATATGCCGCGAGGTGATGCGGCCGGTGTTGTTGCGCCCGCCGGTCCGCTGCTTCTTTTGGACCAGGCCCGGATATGGTTCGCCTCGATGCAGACCGTCTCCGCGAATCTGCACCGTGTGCCGCCGACCGGCCGACGTGGGGTTGGTCTTGATAATAGCCATGATCAGAGCTGCTCCCCTTCACCCATGTCAATGCTTTCGCCCGGGGCCAGCGACACATAGGCCTTTTTCCAGTGATTCCGCCGTCCGAACTGACGACCGAACCGCTTGGTCTTGCCCTGCTGCCGCAGCGTGCGCACGCCTTCCACGCGCACCTCGAAGAGCTGCTCGACGGCAGCCTTCACCTCGGCCTTGCTTGCATCGGGCAGCACCTTGAACACGTATTGCCCGACCTCCCCGGCCATCGTCGCTTTTTCCGACACCACCGGGCCCTGGATTACCTGCATCAGACGGCCATTCATGCCAACCACTCCTCGATCCGGCGCACGGTCGCTTCGGTCATCACCACGGTTTCGGCTCCGACGAGATTGGCCGGACCGATCTCGCCCAGGGTCGCCACATCCACGCGCGGCACGTTCCTCAATGCCCGGTCGGTCCGCTCATCCTCGGCATCGAGCACGACGAGACCGGACTCCATCCCGAGCTGACGCAGCGCGGCGACGCCATCACGCGTCTTGCCGCTATCCACGCTGAAGCTGGAAACGACCTTCAGCCGCTCCTGCCGCACCAGCTCGGAAAGGATCGACGCCAGCGCAGCGCGATACATCTTCCGATTCAGCTTCTGCGAGAAATCCCGCGTGCGGGCCGCAAACACCTTGCCGCCACCAATCCAAAGCGGACTGCGGATCGTACCCGCACGGGCACGGCCGGTCCCCTTCTGGCGGAACGGCTTGATGCCACCGCCGGAAACCTGCGAACGAGTTTTCTGCGCACGGGTACCGCGGCGGGCGGCCGCCAATTGCGCCACCACGGCCTGGTGAACCAGCGAGTCATTGAACTCGCGTTCGAAGCAGGCGGACGAAAGCTCCACACTGGCCCCGGTATCGGCTGTTGTCATCTGCATCGTTATCAACCCTTCGCCTTGACTGCCGGCCGGATCATCACGTCCGCGCTGGACGGTCCGGGAACGGCACCCTTGACCAGCAGCAGTCCGCGATCCGCATCGACCCGGACCACACTGAGATTCTGAATGGTCTTTCGCTCGGCGCCCATCTGGCCCGCCATCTTCTTGCCTTTGAACACGCGACCCGGGCTCTGGTTCTGCCCGATCGATCCCGGCGCCCGATGGGCCAGCGAGTTACCATGGGTAGCGTCCTGGGTACGGAAGTTGTGCCGCTTCACCGTCCCCTGGAAACCCTTGCCCTTGCTCTGCGCGGTCACGTCGACCATCTGGCCCTCTTCGAACCGATCGACGGTCATCGCGTCGCCCGGGCTCAGGCCCTCGGCGTCTTCACCATCGAGGCGGAACTCCCAGAGCCCCCGCCCGGGTTCGACTTCGGCCCTGGCGAAGTGCCCGCTCGCCGCGCGGTTCACCCGCTGCGGCTTGCGCGAGCCGGCCGTGACCTGCACCGCGTCGTAGCCATCGCTGTCGGCACGCTTCACCTGGACCACGCGATTATTGTCCACCTCGAGCACCGTGACCGGCACCGACGCGCCCTCTTCGGTGAACACGCGCGTCATTCCAAGCTTGCGACCAATGAGTCCAAGAGCCATTTTCCAACCCCTTCGTAATCGCTGGCGCGGCCCTGCGCCCCAAAGTCGTGGCCCGGCGCCGAACGCCGGGCCACGGAAAGCCCAATATTATGACAGAAAGTTTCCGCTTAGTTAAGTCGAATCTGAACATTGACCCCAGCGGCCAGGTCCAGCTTCATCAACGCGTCCACCGTCTTGTCCGTGGGATCCATAATGTCCATCAGGCGCTTGTGGGTACGCAGCTCGTACTGATCCCGCGCGTCCTTGTTGACATGCGGGGAGGTCAGCACCGTGTACGACTCCCGCTTGGTCGGCAGCGGAATGGGGCCCTTGACCCGCGCCCCGGTCCGCTTCGCTGTTTCCACGATTTCGGCCGCTGACCGGTCAATGAGACGGTGGTCAAAGGCCTTGAGCCGAATTCGAATACGCTGATTAGCCATGGATCTTTACTCGATAATCTTGGAGACGACGCCGGCGCCCACGGTGCGGCCGCCTTCGCGAATCGCGAAACGCAGACCGTCTTCCATGGCGATCGGGCTGATCAGCGACACCGTCATCTTCACGTTGTCGCCCGGCATCACCATCTCGGTGCCTTCCGGCAGCTCGACCGATCCCGTCACGTCCGTCGTGCGGAAATAGAACTGCGGCCGATACCCGTTGAAGAACGGCGTGTGACGACCACCCTCTTCCTTGTTCAGGATGTAGACTTCCGCCTCGAACTGGGTGTGCGGCGTGATCGAACCCGGCTTGCACAGCACCTGACCGCGCTGCACGTCGTCACGCTTGGTGCCGCGCAGCAGCACGCCCACGTTGTCGCCGGCCTCGCCCTGGTCCAGCAGCTTGCGGAACATCTCCACGCCGGTCACCGTGGTCTTCTGCGTGTCGTGCAGACCCACGATCTCCACTTCCTCGCC